>CAWUTT010000035.1:0-15350 GCA_963925635.1 uncultured Pseudomonadales bacterium
CTTCCGTATCCTATAGGGATGTCGAGCATAATCCTATGCTCACAGTCATTTGTGAGTCGTCTTTTACAGCAGGTGCTCGTGAAATGGTGTTAAATGGTATTGGTTTAGCTTGGGTACCCATGAGCCTTGTATCCCGAAAAATTGAATCTGGCGAACTTAGCGATCTAAGCACAACCTATGGCAGCGTTCCATTAAAGGTATCCCTTTACGCAAGACCTGAAGGCAATTTAAATAAGACCATTGTCAATGAATTACAGGGTTTACGAGGTCGATAAGACTGCAACTTTAAAACACCAATAAGGTCTACCCTAGCCATTATCGCCACCACAACAGTTGTTTTAAGCCCTCTAGACCCACTATGATAGGCAGAGAAGTTAAGTCTAGATAAACACATCATCTCCAATGCCAAAGGTAATACCCATGACCACTCTTTTAAAAGCAAACCAAAAAATTTCTGATGAAGAATGGCGGGTCCGTTGCGACCTTGCGGCTTGTTACCGGTTATTTGTTAAATTTGGTTGGACTGATCTGATTTTCACCCACCTAACGGCACGAGTACCCGGGCAAAAAGACCAGTATTTGATCAACCCCTATGGACTTTTGTTTGAAGAAATCACTGCCTCCAATTTGCTCAAGGTAGACTTTGATGGCAACGTCATCAGTGGGGATTACCCCTATAATGATGCAGGTCACTACATCCACACCGCAGTATTTAAGGCGCGGCCCGACATTAATGTTTTATTGCATAGCCATACGCGAGCTGGGATTGCAGTGTCCTGCATGAAAATGGGCTTATTACCCTTATCTCAGCAGGCCGGCGAGATGCAAGACCTAATTTGCTACAATCATTATGGAGTGGCCAGCAAAGACCACCCAGAGTATTGTCAAAAGCTGGGTCAAGATATGGCTGATAAATGGTTAATGATCATGCACAACCATGGTTTATTGGCCGCTGGAAGAAGCGTTGGAGAAGCCTTCTACTTTTTGTACATGCTGGAGACCTCCTGCAAAATACAATCCGATGTTGTGTCATCAGGGGTAGACTATTACTTGCCTGATGAGGCCGCCATTAATGAGTTGGCACAAACAACGGCACCCACAGGCGACCAGCCGTGTAATGATATTAATATGGCCTGGGAAGCCATGTTGCGTATGCAAAATCGACTCGACCCTTCCTACAAAAACTAAATAGGCTATCCATCTAGCAGAGTTATTTATCAGAGTTATTTATTATAACTACTTAGCTGAGGCTGTCATCGGGTGACTCAATTGTTAATGACTAACATCGTTTTAGGGTGTTTTAGGGCCTTTTTTCTCAGACAATAAGCCTAAAATAGCTTTGGCGTGTTCTTCTGGAATATTAAAGCGCGCCCTAATAGTTTCAATGTGGCGTTTTTCATCACTGGTAATGATGCCATCACTCATGGCTGCGTTAATTTCAGCCTCAAAAATAGCCTCTCGGCGCGCCATTTGGCTGGAAAAAGCTGAAGCCACAATACCAGTGAGCAGTGCCACCGTGCACACCCCCATCAAAGCTGTTAAGGCACCAATGAACTTGCCTATGGGCGTAATAGGGTAGACGTCACCGTAGCCTACCGTGGTGAGTGTAATCAATGACCACCACATGGCCTCTGGGATGGATTTAAAGTTTTCTGGCTGCACGTCACTCTCAGCTAGGTACATCATCGAGCTGGATAAAAACAAGGCGATAGCCAGCAGGTAAAGTGTGGCGGCAAAAGAACGGCGCTCCTCATGCACCGCCGAGACTAAATCCTCAAGTGCCGACGAATAGTGAGACATTTTCAGCAACCTTAGCAAGCGCAGAACACGCAACCAGCGCAGATCAACACCGCCCATAATGAGGGGTAAAATACTAGGTAAGATGGCGGCTAAGTCAATTAACCCAGTAAAACTAAATATATAGCCACTACGACGGCCCCATGGCGTCTTTCCACGAGCAGAGTCGTCTGCAGCAATAGACCAGATACGCAGGACATACTCAATCAGAAAAATGGTGACCGAAAACCACTCAAACAACATGAGTGGCTGGTGATACTGCAGATTAATGGATTCAACAGATTCAAGGCAAACAGCCACTAGGTTGAGCAGAATCAGAATGGACAGAAATATGTCGCAGTAACGACTCGTCGAATCATTAAGGTCGCCCTTACTGAGGATTTCCATCACCCGTTGTTTACCAAAATTCATGGTAATTAAGCCCTCCCCACTCAAACACCTATTAATACATAGTATTAAAACTTTGGAGCGAGTGCAATTGACCCTCTGCGTTGGCACTTCTAACACAGTCATAGTGCTAGCCTAGCGGCTAAATTATTCAGCCCTGCAGCCTTTCACGACAACAGCTGTTTAAGACTCTTTACTAGGTTTGCGGATGCGTGCTCTTCAAGCGCATGACAACCCGAAGTAACCATCTGTGTTCCAGCCACAAATACATCTTTCACTGGGTTGTGGCTAAGACCAAAGGTCCAGCGATTAATCAATTGTTCTGGCTTAGCAGAGGCTAACAGGGGGTGGCGGGTATCAAGGGTAATAAAGTCGGCGCGCGCTCCCACGGTGAGACCTGTAGTAATATTACAGGCCGCATTACCGCCTGCAGCGCTGGCTTGGTAAATGAAATCTCCCACACTAGGCTCTGCACTACTATAGACACGATTACGTTGCTGATCACGCAAACGCTGACCATACTCTAACAGCCTTAACTCTTCGGCTACTGATACACAGACATGGCTATCAGAACCAATGCCCAATCGGCCACCGTGTGCTATCAGGTCTGTAATGGGGAAAATACCATCGCCTAAATTGGCTTCAGTACTCGGACACAAGCCCACCACAGCCTGACTTTTAGCAATAGTGAGTACTTCATCCGTATTAACATGGGTCGCATGAATTAAACACCAACGGGCATCAAAACCCACTTCGTTGGCTAACCATTGCACTGGGCGCTGTCCACTCCATGCAACGCAGTCATCGACTTCTTTGACTTGCTCTGCAATATGAATATGCACAGGCCAAGCTTGAGGTAAACTGGTTAATGCAGTTTCAATTTGTGATTTAGTAACGGCTCGCAACGAGTGGAAACACACCCCTTGGTTATGCTTTAGTGCATCTATATTTTGTCCCAGTTGCTCTTGCAGACGCACATAGGCATCAAGATCATGGATAAAGCGGGCTTGCCCTGCATTGGGGCTTTGACCGCCAAAACCTGAATGACTATAGAGCACGGGCAATAGGGTTTGACCAATACCCGTATCTACTGCAGCTTGACGCACTTGCAAGGCCATTTCTGCAGGGTTGTCGTAGGCCCGACCACTTTGCTGGTGATGTAAATAATGAAACTCAGCCACTTGGGTGTAACCCGCTTTGAGCATCTCTATATAGACATAGGTGGCAATTTGCCTTACCTGTTGCGGGTTTAACTTGGCCACCAACCCGTACATTAAGTCACGCCAGCTCCAAAAGCTGTCTTTAGGGTCTAAACACACCTCTGCCAAGCCTGCCATCGCGCGCTGAAAGGCGTGTGAATGAAGGTTCACCATACCCGGCAGCACGGGGCCACTTAATAGCTGACACCCTTGACTTGTTTGGTTGCTCTGGAGGCGGCTAATAACACCGTTGCTGACAGAAATTTTTACGTTGTTAGCCCAGCCTGAAGCGGTTAAAGCTTGGTCAGCAAAGTAAATATTGTTCATTATTAGCGCTCTCATGATAGTATCTATTCAACTTGTATAGACATTACATGAATTGGCATACTCAAGTCAAGATTGTATACTCGAAGTAGAACCAAATACTATAGGCTCATTGTGAAAATACACCTATCAGACACCACTCAAAGTTTACTCAAGGCATTGCCAAACAACAACGCCCCTATATACGCACGCTTAAAAAGTGCCATTTTGGAGAATATCGATTCATCCACTTGGCTACCCGACCAGCGGCTGCCATCCGAGGCCCAAATGGTGAATGCATTAGGCGTTAGCCGCATGACGGTCAATAGGGCGTTACGAGAACTGGCCGCCGACGGTGTACTTACCCGCCAACAAGGTGTGGGTACGTTTGTGGCGGCAAAAAAGGCCCACTCTGCATTATTTGAGGTGCATAATATCGCTCAAGAAATCTCTGATCGCGGCCACCAACATGAAACAATTATTGTTAAATTACAGTCGGTTAAGGCGAACACAGACCAAGCAATGAGGCTTGGAGTACCTACGGGTGAAAAGATTTTTAAATCTATTTTAATTCACCTTGAAGACCAGCAACCTATTCAGCTGGAGCAACGCATTGTTAATGCTTTACTGGTGCCTGATTACGATCAACAAGACTTTACCCAATGCACACCCTTCGCTTATTTAAATAAAGTAGCCCCCATTACCGAAGGCGAGCATCTAGTGGAAGCAGTGACTCCAACGGCCATTGAAGCCCAACAACTGGCCATTAACTCAAGCCAAGCCTGCCTTCAAATTAAGCGACGAACCTGGTCTGGTCAGAAGATTATTACTAGCGCTAGACTACTCTCTCCTGGTCACTTATTTCAATTATTTGGTCACTTTGGCCGGCCCTAATGTGCAAATTTAACTTGCCAGATTATTAAATTGGGCGTATCTTTTACTACTTGTATATACAGGTAAGGAAAAACACCCATGCTGAGCACTGAAGAACTGACGGCACGCCGCACCCGCATTGGGGTGATCAAATCACCCACTGGCACCCAGATCAGCACCCACAGCTGGCTGACTGAAGCGCCGTTGCGCATGCTCATGAACAACCTTGACCCAGACGTGGCAGAAAATCCACATGAGCTAGTGGTTTATGGTGGCATCGGCCGCGCTGCTAGAGACTGGGCAAGTTATGATCAAATCGTTGCATCCCTCAAAGCACTTAAAGAAGACGAAACCCTGCTCATACAGTCTGGCAAACCGGTAGGGGTATTTAATACTCACAGCAATGCACCAAGAGTGTTGATTGCCAATTCTAATTTAGTGCCCCATTGGGCAACGTGGGACCATTTTAACGAGTTGGACGCTAAAGGGTTAGCCATGTACGGCCAAATGACTGCGGGCAGCTGGATCTACATTGGTAGTCAGGGCATCGTCCAAGGCACCTATGAGACCTTTGTTGAAGCCGGCCGGCAACACTTTGGTGGCAGCCTTAAAGGTCGCTGGATTTTAACCGCAGGATTAGGCGGCATGGGCGGTGCACAGCCGTTGGCAGCCAGTTTAGCGGGGGCTTGCTCCCTTAACATTGAGTGCCAACAAAGTCGTATCGACCTGCGCTTACACACCCGTTATTTAGATGAACAAGCCAGCGACATTGATGATGCCTTGCAGCGCATCAAAGCCTACACTGAGGCTGGGGAGGCTAAGTCCATCGGTTTGCTGGGTAATGCTGCAGACATTTTGCCTGAGTTAGTAAAGCGCGGTGTTAAACCAGATTTAGTCACCGACCAAACCTCTGCCCACGATCCTTTGAATGGTTATTTACCCCAAAACATGGATTGGAACAGCTACCGAAAGAATGCCATCGATAAGCCTGCAGCCACTATTATGGCTGCCAAAGCTTCTATGGCTATCCACGTGAAAGCCATGCTGGCATTCCATCAGCAAGGTATTCCCACGGTCGATTATGGTAACAATATCCGTCAGGTCGCATTAGAGGAAGGGGTAGAAAATGCGTTCGACTTTCCTGGCTTTGTACCCGCCTACATTCGTCCACTCTTTTGCCGTGGTATAGGGCCCTTCCGCTGGGTTGCACTGTCTGGCGACAAGCAAGACATTTATCGCACAGACGCCAAGGTTAAAGGACTCATCGCCGATGATGACCACTTACATAACTGGCTCGACATGGCCCGTGAACGTATACAATTTCAAGGTTTACCAGCCCGCATTTGCTGGGTTGGCCTTGGACAAAGGGCCAAACTAGGCTTAGCTTTTAACGAAATGGTGCGCAGTGGCGAGCTCAAGGCGCCCATCGTGATTGGCCGTGATCATTTAGATTCTGGTTCCGTGGCTAGTCCCAACCGAGAAACAGAGGGTATGCAAGACGGCTCAGATGCCGTGTCCGATTGGCCCTTGCTCAATGCCATGCTCAATACGGCTTCTGGCGCCACTTGGGTGTCCTTACATCATGGGGGTGGCGTAGGCATGGGCTTTTCCCAACACTCAGGCATGGTGATTGTGTGCGATGGCACTGATGAAGCGGCTAAACGCATTGCCCGCGTACTTCACAACGATCCAGCCACCGGCGTTATGCGGCATGCAGACGCGGGCTACGACATTGCCATAGATTGTGCCCAACAACAGGGCTTAAACCTTCCTATGATTAAGCACAAATAAACTTATTGAGGCCCCTTATGTACACCTTTGAAATCCAACCCGGTCTTCTCACACTTGCCCAATTACGCAAGGTAGCCCGTAATCGTGTGAGAGTAACTATCGCCAGCGATGCTCTACCGGCAATTCACAAAAGCCAGCAATTAGTCAATCAAATGATTGACGAAAATAGAACCGTTTATGGTATCAACACCGGTTTTGGGTTGCTGGCAAACACCCGTATAGAAGTGGAAGACCTTGAAGAGCTGCAACGCTCTATTGTTTTGTCCCATGCTGCTGGTCTTGGCCAATTAATGGACGATGCCACTGTGCGCCTGGTAATGGTGCTCAAGGTCAACAGCTTGGCTCGCGGTTTTTCAGGCATACGCTTAACCGTCATCGAAGCCTTAATGACCCTCATTAATACCGAAGTGTTTCCCTGTATCCCAGAAAAGGGTTCAGTTGGCGCTTCTGGCGACCTTGCCCCTTTGGCCCACATGAGTGCAGTTTTATTGGGTGAAGGCCAAGCGCGTTACCGAGGTGAGATCATCTCTGGCCAAGCTGCATTAAAAATTGCGGGGCTCACACCAGTGACATTAGCCCCTAAAGAGGGCTTGGCCCTACTCAATGGCACGCAAGTATCCACTGCTTTTGCCCTGCAGGGCTTATTCAATACTGAAGACCTGTGGGCTTCAGCCACGGTCTGTGGTGCGCTCTCGGTAGAAGCCGCCTTAGGCAGCCGCAGCCCTTTTGATGCGCGCATCCACCAGGTACGCGGGCACCAAGGCCAAATAGATTCAGCTAAGGCTTATCGCCACCTGCTCACCGAAAACAGTGAGATTGGCCTCTCACACGACCATTGCCACAAGGTACAAGACCCTTATTCTTTGCGCTGCCAACCTCAAGTAATGGGCGCCTGTTTGGAGCAAATGCGCCATGCCGCCGGCGTTCTCCAAGTCGAGTCTAATGCGGTGTCTGACAACCCCTTAGTCTTTGCCGACCAAGGAGATATTATTTCTGGCGGTAACTTTCATGCTGAGCCCGTGGCTATGGTAGCGGATAATTTAGCTTTGGCTATTGCCGAAATAGGCAGTTTATCTGAGCGTCGTATGGCCCTACTAATTGATTCTGCCCTCAGCCAACTACCGCCTTTCTTAGTCAATAACGGTGGCGTAAATTCAGGCTTTATGATTGCACAAGTGACGGCTGCAGCCTTAGCCAGTGAAAATAAAACCTATGCTCACCCTGCCAGTGTGGACAGCTTACCGACTTCAGCCAACCAAGAAGACCATGTGTCCATGGCGACTTTTGCAGCACGGCGTTTGCGCGACATGAGCGAAAATACCCGCGGAATTTTAGCCGTAGAGCTGTTATCTGCGGTACAGGGTTTAGACTTTCGCACCGATTTAAGTACCAGTCCTTTATTGGAACAAGCCCGTTCAGGATTGCGGGCTAAGGTGCCTTTTTACGATAAAGACCGTTACTTCGCTACAGACATCGCTGCTGCTAATGATCTATTGGTCACCGCCTGCCATAATGAGATGATGCCATCGGGCATGATGCCAAGCTCTATTTAACAGGCCATATCAGCTAATAAAATGGACAAAAAAATGCCGTCATTCGACACAGTTTATGTGGGTTTCAATGCCGCCACCATGGTACCCACCGAGGATTACGGGCCCATCAAGGATGCTGCTATTGGGGTTGAAAATGGTCGTATTGCATGGCTTGGCCCTGCCTCTGAGCTACCTCACCACACGGCCACCATAGTTAATTTGGGAGGTGGCTGGGTAACGCCTGGGTTAGTTGATTGCCATACACACCTGGTATTTGGTGGTGATCGCAGCGCTGAATATGAAATGCGCTTACAAGGCACCAGTTATCAAGCCATCGCTAAGGCTGGAGGAGGCATTGCCTCTACAGTGACCGATACCCGCAGCGCCAGTGCCGAAGAATTATTGACCTGTGCCAAAAAGCGCCTGCAAGCCCTCATGGCAGACGGTGTGACTTGCGTCGAAGTGAAGTCAGGTTATGGCTTAGACTTAGCCACAGAAGAAAAAATGTTGCGTGTGGCCCGCACCTTAGGCGAGCAGCTATCAGTGACCCTAAGGACCACATGCTTAGCAGCCCATGCCCTGCCCCCAGAATATCAAGGTGAGGCCGATGCCTACATTGATCTGGTGTGTGAGCAAATCATACCTGCCATCGCCAAAGCAGGCTTGGCCGATGCCGTTGATGGTTTCTGTGAAGGTATTGCCTTCTCTGTTGCACAAATCGAACGCGTATTTCAAACGGCCCTAACCTATCAATTGCCTGTGAAACTCCATGCTGAACAACTTTCCAACCTTGGTGGCTCGGGGCTTGCTGCAAAATACCATGCATTGTCCAGTGATCACTTAGAATATTTGAGCCATGAGGATGCCCACGCAATGGCAGACGCCGGCACCGTTGCTGTTATTTTACCTGGTGCGTTTTTCTGCCTCAAAGAAACCCAACAACCGCCTATTCAAAAGCTGCGCGAGTTAGGCGTTCCCATGGCCATTGCCAGCGACTGCAATCCAGGCTCAGCGCCAGTGCTATCCTTGCGTTTAATGATGGGGATGGCCTGTACTATGTTTGGCTTTACCCCCCTAGAAGCTTTACAGGGGGTCACCTGCCATGGGGCTCAAGCCTTAGGCTTAGGCCATAGCCACGGCCAACTTAAATTAGGTTATGCTGCCGATTTTGTGTGTTGGGATATTCAAAAACCTGCAGAATTGAGTTATTGGTTGGGTGGTCAACTGGTGAAACAACGCATTGTTGCTGGCCAACTCACTTGAATAAAGGGCATATCACCGCGCCAGAGGAATTCATCACCATGCCTTGGCGCAATGGTTTAGGTTCCACCATCGAATTAGCCAAACACCCGTCTGGTGATGCCTTCAAGTGGCGCCTTAGCATGGCTGATGTGGCACAAGATGGCACCTTTTCAGATTTTTCTGGCTACGATCGTTGTTTGCTTCTAATGCGGGGCGCAGGCATGACTCTGACCAATCACGAAGGCCAACAATGGGAATTATCTACACCACTTGATGCTGCCCATTTTAGAGGTGAAGACTTGATTGCTGCCCGTTTGCATAACGGACCCATTCGCGACTTGAATCTAATCACGAGACGCCAAGATTGCTGGGCCAAGGTCTTCACCAGTCAGCAACACCAAAGCCAAAAAATCCCTTTGCAGGGTGACTTATTTTTGCTTTTCAGTATTCAAGGCAATACCCATTTTCAGCTCAACAACACTCAGCAAACACAAGTACAAGAACAACATTTACTGCAGCTAGGCCCCAGTGCTACCGATACCTGTCATTGCCATGGCGAGGCGTGGGTAGGTATACTTATTAGCGACCTATAGCTCATAATGGTGTTTAGTTAAGGGCCTTATGGTGGGTGAGACTCATCACTTAAACTCGCGACCTAGCCCCGCTGCCTAACCCGCTGCCTAACCCGCCACCTAACCCACTATTTAAGCCCACTATTTAAGCCCACTAATTTACCCCTTATTAAGTTAACTCAGGAGTCATGCATGCAACTGGACCAAGTGGTTAATTTCGCTACCCACCCTATTTCTGACCCCCAGTATGAGCAGGCCTGTAAACAACAGTTTGATCAAGAGGGGGTGTTAATTCTCAAAAACTTTCTTAGCCCCACTGCGCGGGCTGCCATTATCACTGAAGGCGAGCACAAAAAAACGTCTGCTTTTTATACCAATTCTGGTCACAATGTATACCTGACCCAAAAAGATTTAACCTTGGCAGATGACCACCCTCGCAATCAATGGGTGCACTCTTCCAAGGGCTGCATTACAGACGATCAGATTGCGTTAGATTCGCCCTTGCGCGCGCTCTACAATGCGCAGCAATTACGCTCATTCTTAGCCGTTGTATTAGGAGAAGACACACTGTATCCATACGCTGATACGCTGTCTTCCATTAATTTACATTATGCCAGTGAAGGTCAGGAGTTAGGCTGGCATTTTGATAACTCGTCTTTTGCCATCACCTTATTACTGCAAAGCCCACAAGCTGGGGGCCAATTCGAATATGTGCCAAAACTTAGAAATGCCAGCCAAGGCGACATGAATTATGCAGGTGTGAATCAGGTACTCAAGGGAGCAGTAGAGGCGCAGGCCATTACTATGGGTGCGGGTGATCTAATGTTGTTTAGGGGTAGAGATGCACTGCACCGTGTCACACCAAGCCAAGGTGAAATCACGCGCATGCTAGTGGTACTGGCCTATAATGCAGAACCTAATGTGGCACTGTCAGAATCTGCTCGCATGACCTTCTACGGGCGTTTAACATAGCCCCCAGCATTGAGGACTCATAGCCAAAATTAACCTAGACCCACAAACTAAAACGGGCCCACCCCTTTAATTAAAAGGGTGGACCCGTTGTTTAAACTGAGCGGGTGTTAGCTAAACCACCAACGTTCAGCTGCTTTACCACCATCAAGTTCCCAGTTGGCCGCAACGTCTGGGCCATGGGATAGCTTTTTACTTAGGGCATGGACGTTGTTAGCAAACATGGGGATCAGTGCACCGCCATCGTCGTTAACCAAGGCCTGGGCTTCGTAGTAAATTTCACGGCGCTTGGCTAAATCAACTTCACCACGGCCTAAAAGAACTAGCTTATTAAAACGCTCTACAGACGCACCCGTGCGCCATGCAGTGTCGTTCCATTTACCATCTGCCAAATAGGCTGCAGTGAACATCCAATCTTCTGTAGGACGGCCACCCCAGTAGCACGCAGTCCATGGTTTCTTATTCCATACGTTGGACCAGTAACCATCTTTAGGTTCACGCACCACTTCGATATTGAGGCCTGATTTTTTAGCCGACTCTTTAATGAGCAAAGCCGCATCTACTTCACCAGCAAAGGCAGCGTCAGACGCAGACAACTGAATATTAGAACCGTCATAACCAGCTTTCTTCAAGTGAAAAGCGGCCTTGTCTGGATCATAGGCACGTTGAGCTAGATCGCTGTTGTGGAATGGGTTAGCAGTAGAGATAGGCGTATCGTTACCAATAGCACCATGACCTGATAGGATTTTGGTGACCAATTCTTCACGGTCCACAGAAAGCTTACATGCCATACGGAAATCATAGTTATCAAACGGTGACGCATCACAACGCATGGGGAAAGTGTAGTGCAAAGTGCCCGTGGTTTCTAAAATATCCAAATTTGGATTACGTGCTAATAAATGCACCGTTTTAGGATCCACTCGACCAATGGCATCTACGTCACCATTCATCATGGCGTTTTGGCGGGCCGTTACGTCAAGAATAACCAACAGCTCTACCTCATCAAAATGAGCAGCATCTTGCTTCCAGTAATTGGGATTGCGATAGAATTTAGCCCGCACACCTGGCTCATAGCTTTCCATGATGTAGCCACCGGTACCAATACCCGCAGCCCAGTCTAGTTGACCATCACGCTCTGGCAAGATAGGAAAGTGATAATCACTCACTATGAACGCAAAATCGGCACTGGAATTAGCCAAGGTAAACACCACATCACCACCATTAATAGCAATGTTGGTGACATCTGCTAATAGGGACTTACCCGCAGGTTTAGTGTCTTCACCCATGTGAAAGCGAAATGATGCAACCACATCGGCAGGTGTGAGCGCTTTACCATCATGAAAGGTGACCCCTTGACGGATTTTAAAGGTCCAGGTTTTAGCGTCGGCAGATGCGCCATACTCAGAAGCAAGTTCGGGGATTAGCTCACCCTCCTTGCTCACCTCAGTAAGGTGGTTAGCGTAAGCAAAAATTACATTTTGCGACATGCCATTTTCAGACGTGCCTGGATCTAGTGAATCTGTGGTTGAACCGTGGCCCATACCTAATCTAAATTTACCACCGGCCTTGTGTGCACCAGCCGAAGCATTGCCAGCCATGGCGACAGCGGTAGGTAATATAATACCTGCCGCTAAGCTACTGGTCACAAACTGGCGACGGTTCATGTCGGCAGTAAACGGTGTTTTAAGTCCTTCTATATAGTCTTTTGACATTTTTTTGTTCTCCAATTATTTAGCTAACTAATGTAAATTACGTTGAGATCAAAACTTAATGCACGGGCCCAAACAAGCTGGAGCCTGGGTTAATCTCAACATAAAAATTGTTAGATCAAAGAAGGTACCACAAAAAAAAGCGCGTGTTAACTTGTTAACACATGATATCTATTTATTATTGATCATTTATTCAATAAAAACCATTTTAACTATAATTTTGCTTGCCAATCACCATAGGCTCGATGTTAGTATGTTAAGCAAATTGCATTATTAAAGTTAGCTACGGAGTAATCATACAAGTGCATCCCGTTTTAACCACTATTATCCAGCGCCTAGGGCTGGGCTTCCTCACCCTATTCGTAGTGTCCATTATTATTTTTAGCGCCATAGAGTTTTTACCCGGTGACTTTGGTCAAGCCGTACTGGGTCAAGCAGCATTACCAGAGACTGTGGAGGCCTTTCGGCGTGAATTGGGCTTAGATAAGCCCCCCATTGAGCGTTATCTGAGTTGGGTGGGCAATGTGTTAAGTGGCGACTTAGGTAATTCATTTTCTGGCCGCAACGCATCTGGAGTAGACCGGTCTCGCGACGTTTGGACATTGATACAGCCCCGTCTAGCGAATACCTTATTCTTAGCTTCCATGACCGCGCTGGTTGCCGTTCCACTGGCATTAATGTTGGGCATTACTGCGGCGCTCTACCGCAATTCGTTTTACGATCGCATCGTCAACGCTTCCACCCTGACTACCATTTCTTTCCCCGAATTTTTTGTCGGTTACATTTTGATTTTAATCTTTGCAACTTACTTTAAAGTATTTCCCTCCTTGGCTAATATTTCTGACTCCACACCCTTGTTAGAAAAAATTTACCGCACGACGCTGCCCGCCTTAGCCCTCACGCTGGTGATCGTTGCGCACATGATGCGCATGACTCGAGCAGCCATTATTAACTTATTAGCCAGCCCTTATATTGAAATGGCCCAACTTAAAGGCGCCTCCAAAGCCAAGGTCATTTTGCACCATGCCCTACCCAATGCCTGGGCACCCATCGTTAATGTGATCGCCTTTAATTTGGCCTATTTAGTCGTAGGTGTGGTGGTAGTAGAGGTGGTTTTTGTTTACCCAGGCTTAGGCCAACTCATGGTAGATGCCGTTTCGAGCCGTGATATACCCGTGGTACAGGCCTGCGCCTTAATCTTTGCTGGCACCTATATTTTACTCAACTTATTTGCCGATGTTATTTCCATTGTCACTAACCCAAGGCTGTTACATCCACGATGAATACACCAAACACACCTGATGGGAGTTATTCTGCTTCTAACGAAGTGACCCAAGTCAAAGCCAGAAGAAGCGTATTACAGAATATTTGGCGCACTCTAAAAACTGCGCCACCCACTGCTTGGTTTGGTATGATCGTTATTACTTTGTATCTAACCGTGGCTTTGTTTGCGCCCTTGTTGGCTCCCCACGGCCAAGCACAAGTGTTCACTATGGCTTACGCACCTTGGAGCGATGAGTTTCTTTTAGGCACCGATGCTTTGGGCCGTGACGTCTTTAGTCGGCTTATCTACGGTGCCCGCAACACCATTGGCATTGCTGTGGCCACTACCCTGTTGGCCTTTTTGATTGGTGGTAGTTTGGGTTTAATGGCCGCCATTAGTCGAAATTGGTTAGATCAGGTGTTAAGTCGTTTTGTCGATGTGCTAATGGCGATTCCAAGCCTAATATTTGCGCTTATGCTGCTCTCAATTTTTGGCTCTAGCGCCATCAATTTGATCTTTATTATTGCTGTACTTGATGCCACTCGGGTGTTTCGCCTGACCCGTGCCGTGGCCTTAAACGTAGTGGTTATGGACTATGTAGAAGCAGCCAAATTGCGCGGTGAAGGTTTAGTTTGGATCATGCGCCGAGAAATTCTACCCAATATTATGCCGCCATTAGTCGCTGAATTTGGTTTGCGTTTTTGCTTTGTGTTTTTAACCATCGCGGCCCTCTCCTTTTTAGGCGTAGGTATCCAACCTCCCACGGCCGACTGGGGTTCCATGGTACGAGAGAATGCAGGGCTCATCCAATTTGCCGAATACGACTTAACTGCCGCCTTAACCCCCATGATTCCTGCTGCCGCTATTGCCCTATTAACAGTGGCGGTGAACTTTGTAGTGGATTGGTTTTTACATCAAACAAGTGGACTTCGCGATGAGCACTGATAACGTTTTACTCACCATGCGTGATGTGCGCATAGATGGCTATAGTGACGACCGCTGGCACCACATTATTAAAGGCGTTGATGTGACCTTAAAACGGGGTGAAATACTGGGCCTCATTGGTGAGTCTGGTGCTGGCAAATCAACCCTGGGTTTAGCGGCTATGGGCTTTGCCCGTCCTGGTTGCAAAATTGTGGGTGGTTCCATAGAGTTTGATGGTATTGATCTATTAGGCCTCAGTAGCGCCGAACTTAGACGTTTGCACGGCTCCAGAATTGCTTATGTGGCTCAATCTGCAGCAGCGTCTTTTAACCCCGCTCACCGCCTGCTCGATCAAACCATAGAATCCACCGTAGCTCACGGTATTGCAGACCTTGAAACTGCCAAACAAGATGCCATTGAATTATATCGGGACCTACAACTGCCAGATCCTGAAAATATCGGCCAACGCTACCCTCATCAAGTCTCTGGAGGCCAATTACAGCGAGTCATGACGGCTATGGCCATGTCATCTCGACCTGACCTCATCATCTTTGATGAGCCCACCACGGCTCTGGATGTGACCACTCAAGTGGAAGTGTTGACCGCCATGCGCACGATTGTTGAAAAGTACAACACAGCGGCTATATACATTACCCATGATTTGGCAGTGGTTGCACAAATGGCAGATGATATTAAAGTGCTGCGCTATGGCGAGACCGTTGAAGATGCACCCACCAGGGAAATGATATCTAGCCCTAAAGCGGCCTATACCCAATCTCTGTGGGCGG
>CAWUTT010000036.1:0-3949 GCA_963925635.1 uncultured Pseudomonadales bacterium
GCAGAAATCTCATCAAGCAAAGCGGCCGAGTTGGGTGTCCAGTGGGCCTTGGGGACTAATAATATTCTTGGCGCCACTAATTTTGGGGCCAGCGGCTCTAATTTAATCCAACTTAAAACTAACCCCTTATCCTTCGGCAGCGGCTTAAGTTTGGGCGTGGGACAGTTTGGCGCCGGCCAATTAGGCATTGGTGCTCTGCTGCGAGCACTCGCCAGCGATGCCTCTACCAATATTATTGCCACGCCATCGCTACTGACCATGGATAACCAGCAAGCAGAAATTGTGGTAGGCCAAAATGTGCCCTTTATCACCGGCCAATACGCCAGCACTGGAAGTGGTGAAACCCCCAGCTCGCCTTTTCAAACTATTAAGCGCCAAGATATTGGCGTGCGCTTACAGATCAAGCCACAAATTAACCAAGGCGATGCCATTAGCCTAGAAATTTTGCAAGAAATCTCCAGCTTAGCGCCGTCCACGGTCTCTGCCGCCGACATTGTCACCAACAAACGTTCTATCCAAACCACGGTCATCGCCAATGATGGCGATCTAATTATCTTGGGGGGTCTAATTGATGACAACCTACAGGAAACCTCTGAAAAAGTGCCTTTATTAGGTGACTTACCTATTTTAGGGGCCGCCTTTCGCTACAAGAAATCAACCCTAGTTAAACGCAATTTGATGGTTTTTATTAGGCCTACGATCGTGCGCGATGCAGCGGTATTAGAAGCGGCTAGCCATGGTAAATATACCTTGTTGCGCACTCAGCAATTGTTGCGCAGTAACGACGAAGTCATGTTGATGCCCGGGGTTAAGCGACCCGTGTTAGAAGCACTTGATGGATCTAAGCCCACACCAGTATTGAGTGGTGAAGAGTCTGAGTCTAGTGAAGCCAGTACGGTAAACTGGTAAAGCCATGACTTCTGCTCAAGCTCTGCATCAGCTGCCCTACAGCTTTGCCAAACAATATAGCCTAGTTTTTGATGGCATACATCTGTTCCAAACGGCGCACACGCCGCTGGCCGCTTTATTAGAAGCACAGCGGGTTTTAAGTGCATTTAAACTGGTAGAAGTGAGCGCCGACGAGTTAGAAAAACAATTACAGTTGCGTTACCAAGCCGGCACCGATAGTGCCTTAGATATTGTCTCAAGTCTCGATAATGGCGATGAGTTTTTGCCCTTAGCAGAGGCGCTACCTCAGGCCGAAGAACTACTAGACAGTGAAGACAACGCGCCGGTTATTCGCTTACTTAACGCCATTATTGCCGAAGCCATTCGTGAACAAGCCTCAGATATTCATATAGAGCCCAATGAAACCTGCGTACGCGTGCGCTTGCGTAAAGACGGTGTATTGCAAACGGTGATTGAGCCTAAACGAGAACTGGCGCCGTTACTGTCGTCGCGTATTAAAATTATGGCCAAGCTAGACATTGCAGAGCGCCGATTGCCCCAAGACGGGCGCATGGGCATTCAATATGCAGGTCGACCGGTGGATATCCGAGTTTCCATTATCCCTTCAGGCTTGGGTGAGCGTATCGTATTGCGTTTACTAGACCGGCAATCAGGGCGTTTAAACCTAGATTATCTGGGGATGCCCAAGACCATTCACCTAGCGCTCAATCAACTCATACAGCGGCCCCATGGTATTATTTTGGTGACGGGCCCCACAGGCTCAGGTAAAACCACTACCCTTTATGCCGCCTTGCAGCAAATCAACCAAGATAGCCGCAACATTATGACCATTGAAGACCCTATTGAATATGACCTCAATGGTATTAGCCAAACGGCCGTTAACACCCAAACAGGCATGACCTTTGCGCAAGGCTTACGGTCTATATTACGGCAAGACCCCAACGTGATTATGGTGGGTGAAATCCGCGATTTAGAAACCGCTAAGGTGGCAGTGCAGGCGAGCCTTACGGGTCACCTAGTCTTTTCCACGGTGCACACTAATACTGCGGCTGGCACCATTACCCGCTTGCAAGATATGGGCGTAGAACCCTTCTTACTCTCTTCTGGCGTTATTGGGGTATTGGCCCAACGCTTAGTGCGCAGGCTGTGTAATGAGTGCAAGCGCCCAGACCCACTGGCCACAACAACGGGCGATGCCTTTGCAGCAGTGGGTTGTAGCCATTGCCAACACACAGGCTACCAGGGGCGGGTAGGCATTTATGAATTACTTGAAGTCACGGAAGCTATTAAAAAGTCTATCCATGATGGCTGTGGCGAACAACAGTTACAACAACAAGCCCGCCAGCAGCACACCAGTTTACACCAACATGGTTTACAGCTGGTTGCCCAAGGGATTACCAGTACCGATGAAGTGCTGCGTGTGAGTCAGGACAGCTAACTATGGCAAGCTATAGCTACCAAGCCCTAGACCAAAGTGGCCGCACCAAAAAGGGGCTTATACAGGCAGAAACTGAACGCCAAGTGGTTGAACAATTACAGGCTAAAGGCTTGGTTCCATTAGCCTTTGAACGCCAGCAATCCACCACTGAGGTTCAAGCAAAACAGGCTACACGGGTGACTCAAGGTTTATTTGTTAAACGCTTAAGCACTTCAGATTTGTGCCAAATTACGCAACAATTGTCTACTTTGCTGCAAGCCTCATTGCCCTTAGACGATGCCCTAAAAGCAGTGATTGAACAGTCCCACAAAAACGTCATTAAAATAGTGTTAAACCAGATACTAGCCCACGTTAATGAAGGTTTAGCCTTGGCCCAAGCGTTAGCCCACCACCCTAAAAGTTTTCCGGCAGCTTATATTGCTACGGTGGCCGCAGGTGAGCAAAGCGGCCACCTTGCCAAAGTCTTGGAACGCTTGGCCAGCTACACAGAGCAAGTGCAAGCGACACAATCGCGTATTCAGCTGGCCTTACTCTACCCTAGCATGATCATGTTGGTGGCCCTTGGGGTGTTGGTATTATTGCTGACCTACGTGGTGCCCCAAGTCATCGAAGTTATTGTTAATATGGACCAAGAACTACCCATGCTAACCATTGGCCTAATTAGTGTGAGCGGTTTTATCAAAACCAAAGGGCTGTACCTATTGCTGTTGGGTTTGTTGGCCTTGCTGATCATCAACTTGGCTTTAAAGAACCCCAATATTCAAATGACAGTGCATCGCATGTTACTTAACACCCCATTAATTGGCCCTTATCTAGCCATTTTTAACGCTGCCAGATTCAGCAAAACACTGGCCCTACTCACCGCCAGTGGTGTACCCATTGTAGAGGCCTTTAACGGTGCACAGGCGGTCGTGGGCAACCTGCATTTAAGGCAGCACATTAACGCCGCTGGGGTCAGCATTAGAGAAGGTTCTAGTATCTTTTTAGCCCTCAAAGAGCGGCCTATTTTGCCACCGATTGCCTTGCACTTGGTAGCCAGTGGCGAAACCAGTGGCCGCCTAGCGCTAATGCTAGACAAAGCCGCTGATCAGCTCGATACCCAACTTCAACGCAGCATTGGCGTGGCACTGGCGCTGATTGAACCACTGATGATGCTCGTTATGGGGGGGTTAGTGTTAGTGATTGTTATGGCTATACTACTGCCTATTTTCGACATGAACCAAATGGTTGGATAGATTCCAACCCCCACAGGATGATTAACATGAAGCACCCTTCACAAAAAGGCTTTACCCTCATAGAAATTATGATTGTAGTTGTAATATTGAGCATTCTTGCGAGCCTAGTTATCCCGCGGATAATGAACCGGCCAGACCAAGCGCGCGTGGTTAAGGCCCAGCAAGACATGCGGGCCCTAGAAAGCGCCCTTAATATGTACCGCCTAGACAACTACCATTACCCCACGACTAATCAGGGTTTACAAGCGTTGGTGAGCAAACCCGCAGGTCAGCCTGAGCCTGCCAACTGGCAGCAAGCCTATTTAGACAAGTTACCCAAAGACCCGTGGGGCCAGCCCTACCTTTACCTGATGCCTGGAAAAAATGG
>CAWUTT010000037.1:0-3848 GCA_963925635.1 uncultured Pseudomonadales bacterium
GCTCAGTTTGGTCTGGTTGTTAAGTCTGATACTACTTAAGGCAGACTTAGGCCGCAGTAAAAGCAAACCCAAGATAAGCCAGCTACTGTCTAAGAGCACTTCGATTAACCGGCTAAGTGGCGCTCGCTTGTGTTTGTTTGCGGCTCGAGATGTGTGGTTTGTGGTGGCTCTACCCGTGTATCTTGCGCAGCAGTTGGGCTGGGCCTACTGGCAAGTGAGTGGGTTTTTAGCGGCGTGGGTTATAGGCTATGGGCTGGTACAAATGCTGACACCAAGATTAACCCATAAAATACTAGACAAACATACAACTACCACCCTCAGTTTGGTTCACAAAACAGCATTTAGGTGGCAAAGTAGCCTCTGTCTGGTGCCCATAATAATGGCCTTGGGCTTATCGATGCATGGCTATGATACGGTGGTGTTAATAGTAGGGCTGGGAGTGTTTGGAATAGTGTTTGCGGTCAACTCAACCCTCCACAGCTACCTCATTTTGGCACTGGCTAAAACCGGGACCGTGGCCATGGATGTTGGCTTTTATTATATGGCTAACGCTGCTGGGAGGCTACTTGGCACACTGCTTTCTGGTTGGGTTTTTTTAGAGTATGGTTTTATTGCCTGCTTGTTATTGTCATCGTTACTCGTCGCTTTGACCGCCTGCATTACCTTTAGTATGGTTGGTGAGGACTAAAGTAACGTCACAGTCTTGTCGCACCTATAAGCCACTCTAGTGGGCCCCATGCTGGCCACCCTCAGCAACCTAGTCCGCAGGGCTTAGGGCTTAGAAAATGACATGGGTTGCAACACCATAGACAACATAAAATTGAAATTAAAAAATAGGAGAACACCATGGGCATCTTGGATAAAGCTAAAAAACTTAGCGACCAGGTCAGTGAGTCAGTGACTAGTTTTAGCAGTGATGCAGTCATCGCAAACACCATTATTAAGGCCGTTGAGAAACAGGAGAGGGTGAACGCCTTGCTGCAAGAAAAAGGCGCCAATTATCGAGTCAGTGATATAGAGCTTGGTATGGGTATACCACCCACTGTCTCGTTTGGAGTCCGTCGCCTAGATGAGAGTGATGACAAGGATGTTTAACCCACCAAAAGTGACTGTGTTAAATCACTAGCGGTACATTTTGCGTGCCTTCTGCAACAACTGGCAATACTGAATCCATGGCCTTATGCAGCGCTTCCACACAGGGCCAATAAGCACTGCCTGAGCGGGCTAAAAAACCTATCTCTCTAGCTTGCTTGGGCTCTGTGATGGGAAGATAAACCATTTTATCCTCCCCATGGCTGATCCAAGCCTCCATGCTCAATTGCGGCACTAAAGTGGCACCGTTCCCAGCTGATACCATGTACCTTAGGGTTTCTAAACTCGCTCCCCTGAAGGCTTGGGACTGACTTTTTATTTGGCACAGGTGCTGGGCTTGGTCTGCTAAACAATGGCCTTCTTTTAACAAAATTAATTCGGCTCCACCTAATTGTGCTCGAGTGACTTGCTTTTTTTGGGCCCATTCATGGCTGTGACCCACTCCTAACCACAACGGTTCTTGCCATAAACTAAGGCTACGCAGCCCTGCTTGGGCTTGCGGTAACACTAAAATGCCCACATCAATGTCACCACTTTTGAGCTGCCGCAACATTTCCCTACTTTCTAACTCATGTAGTTCAATGTTGAGATCGGGCAAACAGTTACTCACTGCGAGCCCCGTTTTGGCCATCAAATAGGGCGCAAGAGAGGGTATAATGGCTAACCTTAAACTCCCAGTGAGTGGCGCTTTGGATGCTCTTGCTAACTATTCCATTTCATGGGCTTGCAATACCATGGCTTTGGCACGCTGAGCGATCTCCCAACCGACATAGGTAAAAATAACGGTCTTTGAACCCCGCTCGATCAGCGTGACCCCAAGCTGACGTTCCAGCTTTTTGAGCTGACCGCTGAGGGTTGGTTGACTCACATGGCAGGCCGTGGCGGCTTTACCAAAATGGCGTAATTCATCTAATGCCACCAGGTAACTTAGATCTTTGAGACTTAACATGTTATTGGTAATACCTATTAAAAATAATACTTATAACGATTATACAAATATTACCACATGCTCTACACTTGTGTAATCGACAGCGTTGACGTGTCGACCACAGTAAATAAAAGGAACAAGATCAATGAAGACTGGCATGACTGTACCCCAAATTACCTTTAAGTACCGCGTCCGCGACGCAAGCATTGGTGGAGATAACCCATTCCGCTGGCAAGACGTGACCACTGATGAGATTTTCAGTAACAAAAAAGTAGTTGTATTTTCTCTACCCGGCGCATTTACGCCCACTTGCAGCACCATGCAGGTACCTGGCTTTGAAGCAGCTTACGAAGAGTTGAAGCAAAATGGTGTGGACGAAGTCTACGTATTGTCGGTTAATGACACCTTTGTAATGCGCAAGTGGATGCTCGATCAAAACTGCACCAACATCAAGTTCATTCCTGATGGCAATGGTGAATTTACTCGTCAGATGGGCATGTTGGTCGAAAAGAACAATGTCGGTTTTGGCCAACGCTCTTGGCGCTATGCCATGGTGGTTGATAACGGTGTGATTGAACATTGGTTAGAAGAGCCAGGTCGTAAAGACAATAATGGTCCTGATCCATTTGAAGTCAGTTCTGCTGAATCTGTGCTTGCTGCGATCAAAGGCAACTAAGAACAGAGATAAAGCTTTACACTTGCTGTTTAAATTAAATGGCATCAAGGGTGCAAATGGTATACACTACGCCGCGTAATATCACTTGCATCCGCGTTATCTCAGCCACGCTTTAAAATAAACTGGCACGGTAAGGCACCAGCAGGTGCCGGGCATTGGCGCACTTAACTCGGTTAAGGCCAATGTAGACCGAACAAAGGGCACGAGGCCCTTGTCACAGCCGACAGCAGCATAAAATGCCTAAGTCCCCCTGATGGTCGTTGAAAAACATGGCGATAGCTTGCTATTGCCTGTACTTTTCACCGTACACAGGCTGATTGAAGGTTATTTTTAGTTCGCTACGCCCTCACACAAATGCCTCGTTCATAACTCCTATTTTATCTCGGCTTTTTTGTTACATCTGGGAGTGTGACTTTGTTTACGTGCAGACTTGGTGGGCTTTTTGTCTATCGAGTCATCAGATCACTTATTTTAGGATAACACGATGACCACTTTTGCAGACTTGGCACTTTCTACGCCAGTACTTAATGCGATCACTCGCATTGGCTACGAACAACCATCCCCCATTCAAGCCGCTGCCATTCCACACCTTTTGGAAGGCAAAGACATTTTAGGTACAGCCCAAACAGGCACAGGTAAAACTGCTGCGTTTGCACTACCTGCACTGTCTAATATTGATTTAAAAAATGAAGTTCCGCAGGTGTTAGTACTTGCACCCACCCGTGAACTCGCTATTCAAGTGGCTGAGGCCTTCCAAAACTACGCCAGCGATATGCGTGGCTTCCATGTACTGCCTATCTATGGCGGTAGCAGCATGAGCGGGCAATTACGTCAACTTCAGCGTGGCGTGCACGTGGTGGTGGGTACGCCTGGCCGAGTGATGGACCATTTGCGCCGCGGCACTTTAAAGCTAGACCAGCTAAAAACTGTTGTTTTAGATGAAGCCGATGAAATGCTCCGCATGGGCTTTATCGACGACGTGACTTGGATTTTGGATCACACTCCAAAGCAACGTCAAGTGGCGCTCTTTTCAGCCACTATGCCTGCGGTGATTCGCAAGGTTGCCAACACCTACCTTAACAACCCTGAAGAAATTAAGATTGAAGCCAAGACGGCTACGGTAGACAGTGTTACTCAGCGTTACTGGAAAGC
>CAWUTT010000038.1:0-11825 GCA_963925635.1 uncultured Pseudomonadales bacterium
TATTTTTGATGTTTCACCGTCGCTGACAATATCAATTCCAGCAAGCTTTTGCTTGTGTACAGTGTCAGCCACACTGCTTTTCATGCACTCATCAAATTGAGTTTCGTCATAAGGCTGTTCATTTTCTCTTGCAAATATATAGTCAACAACTGCTTGAGATCTTGGTAATGAGCCCACGTGGCTCGTTAATACTTTACTCATTTATCACTCCTTGATGAGGTGCTTATAAAACTGCCATGCCTTGGTTTTTTAGCAGGCTAGCTGGGTTGTTTGGATGTTACTAAGAAACTTTTTTATCACTTCTATTTTCTGCAATCAAGGCCAGTAATTCATTTTTGGCCCGTAAAATATGTTTAGTCAAAAGCTCACAAGCTTGATGCACTTCTTGTTGTTGCGCCAAGATCAAAAGTTGATGGTGCTCATCTTTGACCAGTTCCAATTGATGCATCACCGTTAAATGCATGCGTACATAGCGATCGGCCCTTATGCTAATTTTTTTTAACAACTCATTGGTGAACTTACAATCTGCGGCGGCATATAATGAACTATGGTATTCGGCATTGAGATCACCCCACTTGGCAACCTCATTGGCGGCATATGAAGCATCCATCTCGTTGACCAATTTATCACTAAGTGCAAAATTAGCGCTGGTCATTTTGGGAATAGCACGACGCAAAAGATCCACTTCAATTAATCGTCTAAGGTCAAAAATCTCACCAATTTCATCTAGTGAATGTGTTATGACAGTGGCGCCTTTGTTATTGGTTAGCTGCACTAAGCCTTCGGCATCTAGTCTTTTAAGCGCCTCACGCACTGGCATACGAGACACATGATATTCCTCCGCAAGGGCTTCTTGTCTGATGGCATCCCCTTCAGATAATTCACCATTAAGTATGCGCTCACGAATGTCGTCGGCAATCATATCAGGTAGACTTTTTCTTAATATGGCGCGTTTATTTGTCATTACTAAAGTTTTTCATAGGCTAAGATTTTTGTCTTGTGTGTTGCAGATATATTTGCAATAGTTACTATTGTATCCAAAATCCATAATTTAAAACATAGAATAGTTATATCCCTTATGAGTGCATCCGTTAAACTGACCCTAGATGAAGTCCATTCACTCAGCATTGAGGTATTAAGCCATGCAGGCTTTGGCCAGGCACATGCACAAGCAATAGCTAACATGCTCTATACCTGTCAGTTAGACGATTGTCAGTCCCATGGACTATTCCGTTTGTTTATGTGCATTGAGACCATAAAAGCTGGAAAAATAGACCCTCAAATTTTGCCCACAGTCCATGAAACCGAAGCGTCAATTATACACGCCGACGCACGAGGGGGCATGTCTTTGCTAGCCATCGATAGCGCCATGCCAAAACTCATTGAAAAAACCCGTAAGCACGGTATTGCCGCACTGGCAGTAAACCACTGCTTCCATTTTTCGGCCCTATGGCCAGAAGTTGAACGCCTTTCAAGGGCCGGTTTAGCGGCTATGGCCATGGTCCCAAGTCACTCCTGGGTTGCACCTGCAGGAGGTATGCGCGGCAGTTTAGGAACTAACCCTCTGGCATTTAGCTGGCCAAGATCGGGCCAAGATCCATTCACCTTTGATTTTGCCACCAGCGCTTTTGCCAGGGGCGAGATTGAACTTTATAGGCGAGCTGGCAAAGCCTTACCCGAGGGAGTGGCCATTGATCAACACGGCCAGCCCACGACCGATGCTCAAGCAGCACTCGATGGAGCAATGTTGACCTTTGGTGGTTATAAAGGCTCGGCTCTGTCAATCATGATTGAACTCCTCGCAGGGCCTTTGATTGATGATATGACCAGTTTGGAAAGTATGGAGTTTGCTGCAGGTGCAGGGGGTGCTCCTCATCACGGAGAGATTATCCTCGCCTTTGACCCTAATCTATTCAGTGGTGGCAAAGTGACAGAAAACCATCATCGAGCGGAACGCCTGTTTGCAGATATACTTGAGCAAGGCGCACGACTGCCCTCTCAGCGTCGATACGCGGCGCGAGCCCGCAACTTAGAAAGAGGCTATGTTGAGATTCCACAACAGCTGCATGCAGATTTACTCAAACTCACGGGCCCATAAACCCACTTTAAACCCTGCAACTGAAGTGCTTTAAACACCCCAAGTATCGGTTAGCTTATAGCCTTCTGGCCAAGGGTCGGTGGGATCAAGCATATGCTGATGGATACCAGTGATCCATCCTCGGCCACTGATTTCAGGCACAATAGCTGGCCGCGGACCCACTTCAGTGGTGGCCACTATTTGTCCAGTAAAGGTAGATCCTATAATCGAAATAGCTTCAAATTCTTCACCCACTTGCATTTCGCCTTTAGCGGCCATCACCGCCATCCTTGCAGACACAGCCGTGCCCGTTGGGGAACGATCTACTTTACCTGGCTGGATCACCACCGCAGAGGTGCCACGCCAGCCCTTGTGAGTTTTTTCTAAGGGCCCACAAAAGGCACAAAAGGAAATATGCTTCCAATCTGGGTTGTCTGGGTGAGTAAAACCCAGTTGCTCATTGGCAGCCTTGGTCACAGCTACCCCAAGTTGCGCAATATGTCGGGCCTCAGAGGCTATGATTTTAAGCCCTAACGCTGCCGCATCAACGATAACAAAACTATCACCGCCATAGGCCGTGTCAACGGTGATACGCCCCAGCCCAGGCACTTCTAGGAACACTCCAATTTGATCAGCAAAGCTGGGTAGGTTGCGTACAAAGATGCGTTCAGCTTTACCGTCTTTGCATAAGGCTCGCACGTGCACGAGGCCACCTGGAGCTTCCAATACCATTTCAGTCACTGGCTCCTGCATGGGAATAATGCCACCATCCAATAGAACTGTGGCCACACAGATGGAGTTTGAGCCCGACATAGGCGGGGTATCCTCAGGTTCCATAATAATGAAGGCTGCGTGCGCTGCTGGATTTTTGGGCGGCACTAACAAATTAACGTGACGAAATACGCCACCACGGGGCTCGTTAAGCACAAAGTTACGTAAACTCTGGTTTTGAGCAATAAAAGTGCGCTGCTGCCAGAGGCTGTCTCCAGGAGGTGGGCTAACGCCGCCCACGATGACATCACCCACTTCTCCTTCGGCATGGGCTGAAATGACATGAATTGTTTTATTACTGCGCATTATTTTTCCTCAGCAATAGCTAGCAACGGGTGCCCCTAGGGCATCATAAATAGGGGTGACACCTAGTCCCGGTCTATCCGCCGCGGTCATACGCCCATTCACTCTTTGTGGCGCGCCTTCAGCAATATCAACAGTGCCATAACTGTTAAAGTCGGTTGCCGAAAAAGTGAATTCTGGAGGCGTCGAACGAGCGAGGTGGGCAATTGCAGCTGTGGTGATATCGCCACCCCAAGTGTCTTCAATGGTCATAGGAATACCGTGCTGTACACACAAATCACGCATTAGCTTCGCTTTGGTCAAACCACCCACTTTGGAAATCTTTAGGTTAATCACATCCATAGCATCTTCGGCAATACCCCGCACTAAGGTATTAGGCGTATCAATGACTTCGTCCATAATGAAAGGCAATGTAGTGCGCCGTCGAATGGAGATACATTCCTCATAGGTCAGGCAGGGCTGCTCCACATACACATCAAGGGAGGCAATGGCGCTAACAACGCGCGCAGCCTCATGGCGAGTCCAACCCGTATTGGCATCCGCCACCAGTATGTCGCTGGGTTTAAGCACTGAACGTGTGGCATGGATGCGCTCAATGTCTTCATTAGCATCACCCCCTACCTTCAACTGAAACTTGGTATAACCCTCAGCCGCATAGAGTTCAATTTTTTTCGCCATGCGTTCTGGCGCCTCTTGGCTAATCGCGCGGTACAAGACCACATCTTCCTGTGCTGCCCCACCCAGTAGAGTATAGACGGGTAAGCCGGTGGCCTTTCCGAGTAAATCCCAACAGGCAATATCGATCGGGGCTTTAGCGTAAGGATGACCGCGCAAGGCTGCATCCATAACGCAGTTGATTTGGCCGATGTTTAACGGGTCTAGGCCGATCAAATGAGGCACTAACTCAGCCAATCCAGCTCGAACACCAAGGGCGAAAGACGGCAAATATGCAGAACCCAACGGACAACATTCAGCGATACCGATCAAGCCGTCATCGGTGAGTATTTCCACCACGGTACTGTCGAACACTTCAACAAAGTTACCATTTGACCAACTGTAACGGCCCTCCTTGAGGGGCAAATTAACTTGGTAAACGTTTATTTTAGAAATTTTCATGATCAATCCTCAAAATCTGCCGGCCGAAAAAGCATTCAGCGGCATGCTTGGCTCAGTGCCGTTTGCAAGTGCCGCCACCAGTTCTGCTGTACCGGCAGCTTGTGTTAAACCCAAGTGTCCGTGGCCAAAGGCATAAAACACATTAGGCGCTTTAGAGGCTGGCCCAATAACAGGCAGGCTGTCGGGCATAGAAGGACGAAAGCCCATCCATTGCTCGCCATTTTGGGTGTTTAAGGTGGGTAAAAACTGGGCTGCTTTATCGAGCAGCATTTGTGCACGTGCATAATTTGGAGCTAAATTTAGGCCCCCTAACTCAACCGCACCACCCACCCGAATACCACCAGCAATTTTGGTAACAACGAAGCCGTGTGCACCAAAAGTAAGATGGGTCTTTAGATCAAATGCGCCCGCTGGAAGGGTAGTGTTATAGCCTCGTTCCGTTTCAAGGGGAATTTGGTCACCCAGTGTTTTGGCAAGCCGGTGCGACCAAGCGCCACTGGCAACAACCACCTGTTTTGCCCGTATCTCCCCATTTTCAGTGGTTAAGCTGACATGGTCAGAGCGCTCACAGATGGCTTCGATATTGACGCGTTTTAAAGCTCCACCTGAGGCCATAAAGTGGTCGGCAATGTGGTGCGCCCACTGCTCTGGATCACAGGTATTGATCCACTTCGGGGTATATCCTGCATGGGTAAAACGCGCATCAAGGCCAGGCTGAATTTCAGCAATGGCTGCCGCAGAATGCAACAATTCAAATTCAATGCCATGGTCACCACGAATCTTCCACAGCGCTAGGCTGGCGTTAAATTCCTTAAGCCCCTCATATAGTTGAAGCTGGCCTTCACGCTGCATTAAATGCTCACCGTTGACTAAGGTAATTTGCCGTTCAAGAGCATCGTGGGAGAGGGTCATTAATTGTGCCTGGCTCGCCAGTGATGCCGCATAGCGGTCCGGCCAACTGGCACGCCAAAAACGCATCATCCAAGGCAAAATAGGCAAAACGTAGGTTGGTGGAATAGACAGGGGGCCTAGTGGGTCAAGCAGCCACTTTGGCGCATGACGCATGATCCCGGGCGTCGCCAAGGGCACTATGTCAGCAAATGCGAAAGCACCGGCATTACTTTTTGAGGCTTCTAAGGCTAAGCCTTTGCGATCAATAAGCGTCACAGTGCGGCCAGTTTGTTGCAACGCTTTGGCAATACTAATACCCACAATGCCTGCGCCTATCACCATGATATCGTGCTGTTTATTCATCGATTTTATTTACATCACCCTTGTGTTAAAAAGTAGGCTGGTTAACCCAGTTGCACTAAAGCCATGGACTAGAGGCATTGGGCGATGATGCCACCTTGCTTAGACCAGTCTGCAAACCATGTTTGGAATAATTTATATTGGTGTTCACAATAGTTTCGCTGGGCTTCACTGAGCTCGTCGGTCTCGTTAAAATGCAGTCGATAGGCTTCTTCTCCATTCAAAACAAGCAGGTATTTATAATACAAAACCAGTTCAGCTTCTTCATCAAAACTGGCCAAAACAGAAAAGGCTTCTTCAAGCTCTAGGGCACGACGACGCGCTTCAGCATGACCTGCAGCTGCTAACTTGGAAAGGCTCGTTAGTAGCAAGGCTTCTTTGGGAAGGGCAGTACCAATACCAGTAATCGACCCCGTAGCACCGCAGTTGACATAGCCGTGATACACCTCAGTATCAACGCCCACCATTAAGGTTACTTGATCGTCTTGCGAGGTAATGTATTCAGCCGCGTAACGGATATCGGCTTTACCACCAAATTCTTTGAACCCCACTAAGTTCGGATGTTCCGCACGCAGGGCAAAAAATAGGTCGGCGCGAGTAGAGAAACCATAAAAGGGGCTGTTATAAATGATGGCCGGTATATTAGGGGCAGCACTAAGAATGGCCTTAAAATGATTTTTTTGTGCAGTAGCCGAAGGACCCCTAGACAACACCCGTGGAATAACCATGAGGCCCACAGCACCCACTTTTTGTGCATGCGCTGCGTGGGCAACCGCAGACTTACTATTAATGGCACCTGTGCCTACTACCACCGGTAAACCAGCATTGACCAGTTGCTCAACCCCTTCCATACGTTGGGCGTCAGTTAGCAAAGGCCAATCGCCCATGGAGCCACAATAAACGACGGCAGACATGCCCGCCGCAATCATTTCCTTGCCTTTTTTAACTAAGGCGGCAAAATCAGGTGTACGGTCAGTTTTACAGGGTGTCATTAGGGCGGGCATAGTGCCACTGAAAATATTTTTTGACATAAAAACTTCCTTTTAATTTTTACGGATGGGGTGCATGCTATGCATAACCTTTTGTGAAACACCTCGAGGCCCTCAAATGGCCTCACTGCATTAACGTACTTTAGCTAAAAACTTGCGCGTGTGTTCAGATTTTGGGGCACCAAAAATCTGCGACGGCGGGCCAATTTCTTCCATCACTCCATCATGGAAAAAAGCCACCCGATCAGACACGTCCCGTGCGAAGCTCATCTCGTGGGTAACACAAATCATGGTCATGCCTTCTTCAGCTAGCAAGCGCATGGTGTCCAGAACTTCACCCACTAATTCGGGATCAAGCGCAGAAGTTGCTTCGTCAAACAACATGTAGTCAGGTTCCATAGCCAGTGCGCGAGCAATGGCTAGGCGCTGCTGTTGTCCACCCGACAGCGCATTGGGGTAGACATCTACCTTATCGGAAAGGCCCACATGCGCTAGCTGACTCAGGGCAATTTCCCGTGCTTCAGCCTTAGATTTACCTTTCACGATTTTTGGTGCTAGGGCCACGTTTTCAACAGCCGTTAGGTGGGGGAAACTATTCCATTGCTGAAACACCATGCCCATTTTTTGGCGCACCTGATTAAGGTTGGTTTGCTTAGCATGCACGTGTATATCATTGACGATAATGTCGCCTTGTTGAATAGTCTCTAGGCCATTGATGCAATAAAGTAGGGTCGATTTACCAGACCCAGATGAGCCAATCACCGAAAGTACTTCGCCTTTTTTAACTTCTAAGTTGATGCCTTTTAGGACGTGCAGTGGACCAAAATATTTGTGTAGATCACGAATCTGAATCATTGTGCCCAACTTTTTTCAAGGTTCGCAGCATAGCGCGAAATTGGATAAGACAGTGCGAAATAGAACGCACCAGCGACAATTAGTATCAAGAATGGCTCTTGAGTTCGAGTAATAAGAATTTGACTGGCTTTTAGTAATTCCACATAACCCAACACAGACACAAGGGCGCTATCTTTCATTACACCAAGCGCCACGCCAACCCAGGCGGGAAACACGGCTCGCCCACCGATAGGAAAAACAATGTAACGCAGGTCTTGCCAATAAGAGATGCCCAAGCTTCTGGCGGCATTTCGAAGGGGCTTACCTACGGCTTCAATGCCCCCTCGGGCGACATTAGCCACCAGTGCTGAGGTGTAAATAGTTAAAATGACAACACCCGAACCGAAAGGGTCTAGATTAAGGCCAACGATGGGGGCAAAGTTATAAAACAGCACCAATTGAATAATCAAGGGCACTGAGCGAAAGACATCCAATAGGGGCGCAAGGGTTAAGGTGGCAAGCAGCTTGCCTTCATATAAGGCCCAACCAAAGGCAATGCCCAGCACGGTCCCCATAGAGATGGACAATAACGAAATCCATAAGGTTCGGATGGCGGCTTGACCTAAGAACCAAAAGTCATTGATATTGAAGTCGCTAAAGAAACTGAGGCTAGGTTCCATATTCCCTCCTTAATATCGGAACAGCCGCGCGGCTAGAAGGCGCGAAGCTGCTAAAATTATTTTCACGATGACGTAGTAAATGACAGCAGTGGCCGCGAAATATTCAAATATGCGAAACGTACGTGAGGCAAAAAATTGAGTTTCACCACTCAATTCACGAAAGCCCACTAACATGCCTAAAGATGACATCAAAACGCACCAAACGATCTGATTGGTAATGGGGTAATAAACGATACGAAACACCTGTGGGATCACAATTCTTGTATAGGCTTGCCAAGCGGTCATCCCAAGGCTGCGTGCCGAACGCATTTGGGTATCAGGTATAGCCAAAAATCCACCGCGAAAGTTTTCTGCCAAATAACCCGCACAATTAAAGCTTAACGCCGTGAGTACAATTAAATAAGGTGATAGGTGAAGGCCAAATGCACCCAGACCAAAGCCAAAGAAGAATAACTGAAATAGCGCAGGAGTGTTGCGCGCAAGTTCCACCCACGTAGTGGCAAACCAGTAGAGGGAGCCTTTCATGTGTAGGCGTATCAATGCCAAACATAGGCCAATAATAATACCAATGAGCATGGCAAGAATAGCCACTTGCAGCGTTAACAGCGCTGCATCTATTAAGTCAGGAAGGTTTTTTAAAACGGGTCGCCAATGAAAGTTGTAATCAAACATATACGGACCTTAAAGTTGCTGCCCTTTGCAGGGCAGCAGAAGTGTTAAAACGTCAATAATTAATACATGACACCAGGGATACGTAACTCAGGGGCTTTGCCACCGACATATTTATCCCAAAGTTCTTGATAACGTCCAGAACGAACTTGATGAGTAACAAATAAGTTCAGATAGTTTAACCAAGTCACATCTTCGCGCTTACCCACCACTGAGGTATAGTCTGTGGTCCAAGGCATACGTGGACCTGCATCGATATTGTCATATTTGTTGGTAATGGGTAACACTGCCGTATTGGTGGTAATGCCAATATCAGCCTTGCCTTGGGCTACCGCTAAAAAGACTTCGTTTTCAGACTGGTAGCCTTGATAGTTATCTTCTTCGCCCCATTGCTCGGCAATTTTTAACCATTCTTGCTCTGGCACAGTACCCACGGCCGCAGCAACACGTTTGCCACGCATGTCTTCAAAGGTTTTAATGCCACTGTTTGAATTAACCACCCCTTGTGCATAGTAGATCGCATAGGGAATGGTGAATCCTACCGTTCTCGCCCGAGCCAAACTGTCTGATGTACCACCGAATACAACATCGGCACGACCAGTCACAATAACTGGTAAACGCTCAGACCAAGTCAGTGGTAGAATTTTTGGATCTACATCGAGCGACAAAGCAAGGTCGTTACAATACTCAACGTCAAATCCAGCTGGCTCATTATTAGCATCACGATAACCAATCGGTGGAAAATCTAGCACCACACCACAGCGTAGTTCACCGCGGTCAATCACATCATCTAATGTGTCGGCCATAGCAGGGGCTCCGTAAAGTGAAGTCAGTGCGATCATGGTTATTATTTTTTTTAACATAATTACTTCTCCTTGGTTTAAATACCTTTACAATTGGGCAGACCTAAAGATAATGGATATTGGATACACTGTCTACTGATTAATTTATTAACCTCCCTAGTTGGCCACACATGCCACAAAAATCAATAACACTCAACTCATTACCAATTTCTACCCATGGTTGTGCGGCTTAGGGTGGCTTTGTGGTCTGAATTTATGTTTGTGCCATGCCCCAACTGAAAAGTGACGCACCAAGTCCTAATACCTAAGTGCTATATCGAGTATTAAAGGCCTTTGCTACCATTTATCAGGACTTTAGTTGTTCTTTATGACGTAAAGTGGTTAAATTTGGTCGCATTAAAATAACTCTAATAGATCATATTAATCAGTATGATAGATTTTTATTTCTACCACATGCACAGGTAATCCCATGCTTATCGGTATTCCAAAGGAACCTTTGGCTGGCGAAACTCGAGTCGCTGCCACCCCAAAAACAGTCGAGCTATTAATTAAACTCGGCTTTGATGTTTGTATTGAGTCTAATGCTGGGCTTGCTGCTAATTTTGATGATGCTTCTTATGCCGCTGCTGGAGCAAGCATTAATGCCGACACCCAAGCCGTGTACCAGAGCGATTTGGTGCTCAAGGTCAACCCGTTAATTGAGCACGCTGGGCAAAAATGTCATGAATTAAGCCTGCTCAAACACGGGGGTTACTTAATCAGCTTTATGGCTCCCGCGCAAAACGAAGATCAGCTCCAACAGCTTGCCGAGCGCAACATTACCGCCTTGGCGATGGAGTCGGTGCCACGCATATCCCGCTCTCAATCTATGGATGCGTTAAGCTCCATGGCCAATATTGGTGGTTATCGAGCAGTCATTGAAGCCGCTCACCATTTTGGTCGTTTCTTTACTGGCCAAATTACTGCTGCTGGTAAAGTGCCACCGGCGAAAGTATTGATTATAGGTGCCGGTGTTGCAGGACTCGCCGCCTTAGGCGCAGCAGGCAGTTTAGGCGCCATCGTTCGCGCTTTTGACACTCGCCCAGAAGTTAAAGAACAAATTAATTCCATGGGCGCCGAATTCCTAGAAGTAGAGCTGGAAGAAGAGAGTAGTTCGGGTGATGGTTATGCCAAGGTCATGAGTAAGGCCTTTATCGAAGCCGAAATGGCCCTCTTTGCTGAACAGGCTAAAGAAGTCGATATCATTATTACGACAGCGATGATTCCTGGCAAGCCTTCTCCCAAACTAATTACCGCGGCCATGGTTGCGAGCATGACGCCAGGTAGTGTCATTGTAGATTTGGCAGCAGGTGGCGGCGGTAACTGTGACCTTACCCAACCTGGCAAAGTGATCACCACTGATAATGGTGTCACCGTGATCGGCTACACCGACATGCCAGCACGCTTACCCAGTCAGGCGTCGCAGTTGTATGGCAATAACTTGGTTAACTTACTCAAGCTGCTCTGCCCAGAGAAAGATGGTCAACTGGCTATCGACTTTGAAGACCCTATTATGCGTGGCGTCACAGTGACTAAAGACGGTGCTGTCACTTGGCCCGCTCCACCCATTCAGGTCGCTGCAGCTCCCACTAAGAAAGTGCAAGACAGCGCCCCTATCGAGCTCACCAAACAGGAAATATCACCTGCGGTGAAGTATGCTCTAGGCGCAGCTGGTGCCAGCTTAATAGGCTGGATTGCGCTCAACGCACCGGCAGCCTTTTTAGGGCATTTTACGGTCTTTGTACTAGCCTGCATTATTGGTTACTACGTGGTTTGGAACGTAAAACATGCCCTGCACACCCCACTGATGGCCATTACAAATGCGGTGTCGGGCATTATTGTTGTCGGGGCTTTGCTGCAGGTGGGAGATGAACTCAATCTCGTTTCAATTCTTGCGCTGATCTCTGTGCTCATCGCTTCCATTAATATTGCTGGTGGCTTTTATGTCACCAAGCGTATGCTAAAAATGTTCCAGAAATAGGAGACGACCAATGCAAGCAGGTATGGTTATCACAGCTTACATTATCGCCGCTGTATTATTTATCATGGCCCTTGGCGGCCTATCCCAACAAGAGTCAGCTAAGCGTGGCATTTGGTTTGGTATTATTGGTATGGCTATCGCCTTAGTGGCGACTTTGTTAAGCCCTAAAGTGATGGGGCTCACCACCGGGCTCAGTTACATTATCATTGCCATGTTAATTGGTGCGGCCATTGGCATTTATATGGCTAAACGAGTCGCTATGACGGAAATGCCAGAACTAGTTGCCATACTCCATAGTTTTGTGGGCTTGGC
>CAWUTT010000039.1:0-4269 GCA_963925635.1 uncultured Pseudomonadales bacterium
ACCATCACATGATGCTGCTTTGCTAATGCCAAAGTGTGTTGCATTACTAGTGGGTCGCCTGCGTGAAAACCACAAGCAATGTTGGCTTGGTCGATATGTGGCATGGCCTTAGCATCTTGGCCCATGGTCCAAGAGCCGTAACTTTCACCTAAATCGCAATTGAGTAACATAAAATTTTCCTTACCTAAAAAATGGCGAGTGTGCTGTTGGGTAAATCAGTGACCAGCATACAACCTGGCGCATGGGTAATGCAGAATGGAGGTTTAGCATTTTCAACAGCCACTTGGGGGGTCACGCCACAGGCCCAAAAGACGGGGACTTCCCCTTCGTTGATAGTGACTTTATCGCCAAATTCAGGCTTGTCTAGATCAATAATTCCAATCTCACTTGGGTCTCCAAAGTGCACTGGGGCACCATGCACAGAGGGGAAGCGGCTACAGATTTGAATCGCTCGAATCGCCTCAGTAGGTTTGTATGGGCGCATAGTGACCACCATGTTGCCAGCAAATGGACCGGCTTCTTTACACGCAATGTTGGTGCGATACATGGGCACGTTGACCCCCTCAGTAAGGTTGCGAACTTCTAAGCCATCGGCTAATAAAGCTTCCTCAAAGGAGAACGAGCAGCCGAGTACAAAAGCCACTAAATCATCACGCCAATGGTCTAGAATATGGGTCACTTGATCCACAGTTTGGCCATGCTCAAATAACTTATATTGGGGGATATCAGTGCGTAGGTCGATATCCTGACCTAGGCTCTTCAGCCGATAATCACCAGGTTTCTCTGACATGCCAATAATAGGGCAAGGCTTAGGGTTTAGATGGCAGAATTTTAAAAAATCATTGGCATAGTCGGCGGGTAAAATACACAGGTTTCCCTGTACATAACTAGGACAAAATCCGGAGGTATTACTTGTCATAGACCCGCTACGGATCTGTTGCCTAAGTTGTAGTGGTGAAATATTCATAGGTCTTCCAGCAATCAATAATGGCGATAGATGTAGTATCATCTAGTTTGCAGTTGAAAACGGTAAGTGTCTAATTAAATCTATTGTAAGTAATGATAAAATTATTTTATCAGTTGATTGGCTTGTTGATAGATTTTATAAAGCAACATCACAGCCAAAATGAGTTAGGGAAATTTTTCAAGGGTTAACATGGAAGGAGAAGGGTGTGAAAAAAATATTATTAGCTTGCCTGTTAATGGGGTTTGTTAACGCCAGTGCTACTGCGGGTTTTGACAATAGAGATGACGTCTTAAAATGGCTAGATGAAGCAGGTAGTTTGGGATTTACTAGGTCTGAGGTCGAGCAGTATTTGGCACAAACCACAGCCAAGCCCAGTGTGGTGCCGATATTACGTAACGCGCCAGAACGCAAGCTCTTGTGGAGTGGCTATCAACAGCGCTTGGTTTCCCAATCGCGTATCAAACGAGGCCGGGAATTTGTTACAAAACATACGGCACAATTAACTGCAGTAACCCAACAGACTGGGGTTGATGGTGCTATTATCGCCGCCATTGCAGGCATAGAAAGTAATTACGGCGCTAACATGGGCAAGCATTTAACCTTGCGCGTGCTGACCACATTATCTTTTGATTATCCCCGCAGAAGTGCCTTCTATCAACGTCAGTTAGCTGAGTTTTTTCGTTTATGCTTTAGTCAGGGCCTAGATCCCATGCTCGTCAAAGGGTCGGCAGCGGGTGCGGTGGGCATGGGGCAATTTATTCCCACAAGTTATCGTGATTTTGCAATCGATGGTGATGGTGATGAGCGCATCGATCTATTCCACAGTGAGGCTGACAATATAGCCAGCATTGCCAATTACCTTGCACAACATGGATGGCAGGCTGGTGAGCCATGGCTGTTAGCAGTGGACTCAAAAGTGGACCCAGTTTGGCTCAGTAAAAAAGCTAAACGTCAAGGTGTTCCCTTAGCGCAATGGCAGCGCAGAGGCATAGTGGTACCAGCAATGGCAGACCCAACTAAGGAATTTAACCTGTATGCTTTTTCAACCGAAGATGAAGCTGAATATCGTTTAACAGGTGCTAACTTTTACGCCATAACACGTTATAATCACTCACTTTGGTATAGCCGAGCGGTGGTGGAAATTGCCCAAGGCATTGCCCAAGGTATGGCCCAACCCTAAACTAGGTTCTCAACATGCACTATCAATACCGACTCATTTTAAGCGCTTTCCTTGTGCTAGCTATCAGTGCCTGTTCCAGTAGCAGCAAGCAGCCAAGTGGAGTGTCACACTCTGCAGTGGTGGCCGCAGCGAAAGCCAAAACTGAATCCCGTTATGCCATTAAACAGGACTTGGGTCCCAAACAACATGTGGACATGAGTCAAGCGCCTGATGCGGTTCCTAAGGTAGAGCCCCAGAGTCGGGGTGGTAACAAGAGTCGCTATCAAGTGTGGGGTAAATCTTATTCGGTAATGGCGTCTAGTTTAGGTTTCAAAGAACGCGGCTTAGCGTCTTGGTACGGTCAAAAGTTTCATGGTCATTTAACCTCCAATGGAGAAACTTATGACATGTATACCATGAGTGCAGCGCATAAATCTTTGCCTCTGCCAACCTATGCGCGCATCACTAACCTTGCCAATAACAAGGTGGTCATCGTCAGAGTTAATGATCGAGGTCCATTTCATGGTGATCGTGTGATTGACCTGTCCTATGCGGCCGCCAGTAAGTTAGATTATCGCAAAACGGGTGTGGCAGAGGTGTTGGTTGAGGCTATTGATGCTAGCCAATGGAGCCCCGCACTAGAACAAAGTATTCGTAAACAACGCAAAAGTAATCGTTTCTCTTCATCGCCTGGCGTTACTAATGCGCCCGTTAAGGCGCCAGTTAAGGCTGCTGCTAAGCCTATTATGCAGGCGCAGACTGCACCTGCAAATGAAATTCGTCAGCAATACAAACGGGTGCCAGCCTATTATGTGCAAGTGGCGGCAGTGTCGAAAATTGGTGGTGCTTTGTTATTGAAAAATACGCTGGTGCAAGAACTTAGGCGATCTAATGTATTTGTAGAACAGGCTAGCGACCGAGCAGATTTGTTCCGTGTTTTAGTGGGGCCTATGACGGACGCCAACAGTGCGCTGGCGTTGATGCAAAAGTTGGCTGCGTTAGGGCGTGGTCAGGGACTGATGATCAAGCCTTAAGTTACTGCGCCAAGGTCCACTCCCATGCTACAATATGGCCCATTAAAAATGGCTTATTGGGCTGTTAGGTTTTCTTAAGGTCCATGAACTAGGGTAATGTTGAGTATGGTAAATCTAGTGGCTGCGGCCAAATTGTACTTCTGCAAAATAAAGCAGGCAATCAAACACAGAATTGGCGCCAGCATCCGGCTTACGCTGGCGGCGATAGTGCTGTCTATCGGCCTTGTTGCCCCAGCACACGCCGCCCAAGCTTTAGTGCCTCAGCCACCTCAACTTGGGGCTAGCGCCTATATATTGATGGACGCGCTAACGGGTAAAGTCATTGCCGAGTTGAACGCTGACCAAGTGCTGCCCCCTGCTAGCTTAACTAAGATGATGACCGCTTATATGTTGGCCTATGAGTTGGCTGCCGGTAACGTGTCCTTAGACGATCAAGTTCATATTAGTGAAAAAGCATGGCGTACAGAAGGCTCGCGCATGTTTATCCAAGAAGGTAAGTTTGTTTCACTCGAAGATCTAATGCGTGGCGTTATCATTCAATCTGGCAATGATGCGAGTGTAGCAGTGGCAGAGCATTTGGCGGGTAGTGAAGACGCCTTTGCCGATTTAATGAATCAACATGCCACACGATTAGGTATGACCCATACGGTATTCCACAACTCCACGGGTTTGCCAGCAGAAGGCCATCTAACCACAGCTAGAGATCTCGCCATTTTGGCGCAAGCTATTATTCGGGACTATCCTGAGCATTATCGGGTGTATTCTGAAAAAGAATTCACTTTCAATAAAATCAGACAACCCAACCGTAACAAATTGTTGTGGAGTGATAGCACAGTAGATGGGCTGAAGACAGGTTACACCGACGCTGCAGGTTACTGCATGGTAGCATCTGCTAAGCGAGATGGTCAGCGATTAATCTCTGTTATTTTGGGTGCTTCAAGCCCTGAGGCACGGGCCCGAGAATCGCAAAAACTCATTACTTACGGCATGCGCTTTTATGAAACTCACTTGCTTTACGACGCCCAAGAAAGACTTGCCAACGTTCGAGTTTGGGGTGGAGAACAAGATTATGTTGAGTTAATGCTTGAAAATGAGTTAGCAGTCACTAT
>CAWUTT010000040.1:0-3880 GCA_963925635.1 uncultured Pseudomonadales bacterium
ACATAGTGCCCCGTAGCAATATAATCTGCACCAAGGGTTTTGGCGTAGTCTAAAAAGGCTTTGAATTTAATTTCTCGGTTACATAAAACATCTGGATTAGGCGTACGACCGGCTTTATATTCAGCTAAAAAGTGTTCAAACACATGGTCCCAATATTCTGCGGCAAAGTTTGCTGCATGTAAGTGAATACCTAGGATGTCGCAGACTGCTTGAGCATCTATTAAGTCTTGCTTGGCTGTGCAATATTCAGTGCCATCATCTTCGTCCCAGTTCTTCATGAACAGGCCTTCGACGTGGTATCCTTGTTGCATTAGCAGCAAGGCTGAAACAGACGAGTCAACGCCGCCGGACATGCCGACAATAACGCGTGTAGAGGTGGATTCACTCATAGTTTTAATTCAAGCATTCAACAGAAAATATAGCAGGCTTAATTTTAACCGAACCAAGCCGCCACGCCTAGGCTTATGGGTATATTCTAAGGATTTTTAACTGCATGAAAACCAATGACCTCATTGTTGTGCAAACAGCAGATTTTGATATCAATCAGCATTACCAAAAGTTACTGCAAATAAACCCAGCTAGCACTGGTGCAGCGGTATTATTTATTGGTTTAGTGCGCGATTTAGACGCTGCCAGGGTGGAGGCCATGGAACTTGAGCACTACCCCGGTATGACCGAGGCCTGTTTACAGCAAATAGTCGATAAAGCCCATCAACGATGGGCTTTAGAAGGGATACATTTAGTGCATAGGGTGGGTAAATTATTGCGCCATGAACAAATTGTTTTAGTAGGCGTGGTATCACGTCACCGCAGTGATGCGTTTGATGCCTGTGAATTTGTCATGGATTACTTAAAACAAGATGCCCCCTTTTGGAAAGCAGAAGTTACCCAGCAGGGTAAGCGCTGGGTTGACGTTAAAGCGTCTGACCAGCAAGCCGATAAGCGCTGGTAAGCAAGATTAGTTAAATTTTTCTTGCTCTATTTGCTCCAAACGCCAGGCACCGACATCGAGTCCTTTTAATCGCCACTCCCCAATAGCGATGCGCACGAGCCGCAAAGTAGGTAAGTTGACTGCGGCTGTCATACGCCTCACTTGTCGGTTGCGGCCTTCACTAATGCGGATTTCTAACCACTGTGTGGGTATCGCTACTCGTTCCCTAATAGGAGGAACTCTGGGCCATAGGTTTTTAGTTTGCGCACCCAGAAGTCTCACTTTAGCGGGCTTTGTTGGCCCATCTTTGAGTGTAGGGCCTGCGCGTAATTGCTTTAACTGATCTTCCGTTACTTGACCTTCTACTTGTACCCAATAGGTTTTTTCGAGTTTATGTTTAGGGTGTGCAATCTGTTGCTGTAATTTTCCATCGTCGGTCAACACCATTAAGCCTTCTGAATCATAGTCTAGTCGTCCCGCAGCATAAAACTTAGGCATGTTAATGTAAGTGGCTAAGGTAGCCCGGCCTTGGTCGTCGTTGAACTGGCTTAATACCTGAAAAGGCTTGTTAAAAACAAGGATATTAGACACGCAATGAGTTCCTTATTGGTTCTGTGAATGGTTAGAATTTTGTAAATTAACTACATGATTCCTTGGGCCTGCAGGGGCATTCGAGCTATAATATATCGTTACTACAAAAACGAATCTTTGAAACCGTTTAACTAAGCTTAGGATTATTTTTAAGCATCCGGAGAACCTATGACATACGAAAAAATCACCGTCCCAGAGCAAGGCTCTAAGATCACCGTTAACGCCGACCTTTCTCTCAACGTGCCGAACGATCCCATTATCCCTTATATTGAAGGCGATGGCATTGGTTTTGACGTTTCACCAGTGATGCTTAAAGTGGTAGACGCCGCTATCGAGAAAGCCTTTAACGGCACTAAAAAGATTCATTGGATGGAAGTATACGCTGGCGAAAAGGCAACTGTAACCTATGATGCTGATACGTGGATGCCAGAAGAAACATTAGCTGCTTTTAGAGAATTTAAAGTGGGCATCAAGGGCCCATTAACGACACCCGTAGGCGGCGGTATTCGCTCTTTAAATGTGGCCCTTCGTCAAGAATTAGACCTGTATGTATGTCAACGACCTGTGCGCTGGTTTACGGGCGTTCCAAGCCCTGTGTTAAAGCCTGAAAACGTAGACATGGTTATCTTCCGCGAAAATTCAGAGGATATCTACGCGGGTGTTGAATGGCAGGCAGGTTCTCCTGAAGCTGACAAGGTCATTAAGTTTCTCAAAGAAGAAATGGGCGTTACCAAAATCCGTTTTGATCAAATGTGTGGTATTGGTATTAAACCCGTCTCGGAAGAGGGCACTAAACGCTTGGTTCGCAAAGCCATACAATACACTATTGATAACGACCGTGATTCATTGACCTTGGTGCACAAGGGCAACATCATGAAGTTTACCGAAGGTGCCTTTAAAGAATGGGGCTATGAAATTGCCCAGCAAGAATTTGGTGCAACACTAATAGACGCGGGTCCGTGGTGTGAAATGATCAACCCTAATAGCGGTAAAAAAATAATCATCAAAGACGTGATTGCTGACGCCATGTTGCAGCAAATCCTTTTACGTCCTGAAGAATATGACGTGATCGCCACCTTAAACCTAAATGGTGATTACCTCTCTGATGCCCTTGCGGCAGAAGTGGGTGGTATTGGTATTGCACCAGGGGCTAACCTTAGTGATGATATTGCCATTTTTGAAGCCACTCATGGCACCGCGCCTAAATACGCAGGTCAAGATAAAGTCAACCCAGGCTCCATCATTTTGTCTGCTGAAATGATGCTGCGCCATTTGGGCTGGCTCGAAGCGGCCGACTTGATTGTGTCTGGGACCGAAGGCGCCATTAACGCCAAAACCGTAACCTACGATTTTGAGCGCCAAATGGATGATGCGATCTTATTGTCTTGTTCTGAGTTTGGTGACGCCATTATTGCTAACATGTAGCTCGAGCCTGAGTTAAAGCAAAAAAACCAGCGTAAGCTGGTTTTTTTTGTTTCATTAAATGACGTGGAATTACATGAGGTGAAATTACTCAGCTTGCTCGATGTTGAGTTTTATTACAATATTCACCGCTTGTGGCCCTTTGGGGCCATCGGTAAGTTCAAAATCAACGTCTTGGCCTGCCTTTAAACTGCGGTAACCTTCACTTTGAATAGCAGAATAATGGGCAAATAAATCCTTATCTACATCTTCGTTTGAAACAATAAAGCCATAGCCCTTTGCATTGTTGAACCATTTTACTTTGCCTGCTTGCATGCCATTAATCCTCTGCATTTTAAAAACTAAAAAGAAGGCTCTGTAATACTAAATCAACAGCTCTTCTGATGACTGTTTAATAATATTAGCAGCAGTTTTCCATTCTGCTCTGGAAAAATGCAGACATAGGCCCAATAGTAACGTTATGATGAAAACAATATTTAAATTTAGAGTAACCTAATGCCCATTTTTCATAATCACCACGACTACAATTCTGGTCATCCAAGCTCGATGCCTTCGCTGATGAGTGAGGATGGCCAACCTACGCCCGATGACAACCATGATTTACAGGTTATCGATCAAACTGTGCCTAAAATTGCTCAGCCATCCTTATATAAGGCGGTGTTGTTGAATGACGACTACACACCGATGGAGTTTGTAATTGATATTTTGGCGCGTTTCTTTAACCATGATGAAGAACAAGCGACACAAATCATGTTGGCTGTTCATACTCAAGGCAAAGGTGTCTGTGGCATCTATACTAAAGACGTGGCGGAAACCAGAGCCATGCAAGTAAACCAACACTCTCGACAACACAAACATCCATTACTATGCGAAGTTGAATCTGCTTCTAGAGGAAAGAGACAATGTTAGACAATGATTTAGAACGAAGCTTAAGCG
>CAWUTT010000041.1:0-21002 GCA_963925635.1 uncultured Pseudomonadales bacterium
TAAGGCACAAGCACACACTGACCATATTGCTGCACTGGAAAAATTACGCAGTCTGGCACCCGATGTCACGGTTGATCGTGAGTTTATGGCTGCTGATCCAAAGGCATTGGGATTATCCTCAATGCCCGATGAATTTGACCAGGCTTTGTCTGATTCTAGGTCTAGGTCGCCATCGTTATTATTGGCGGTATATGCTTTGAAAAAGACCGAAGCCGAACTCGACTTTGCTAAGGTGATTATTTGGCCTCGCTTGAGTCTAAATTATTCAATTGAGCGCGGAACCTTTGGCGATACCTCTGCTGATACAAGTTCAGTGCTTTTAAACTTAAGCGTGCCTCTATTTGAAGGTTTTTCAAGCACTTCAAAAATGACTACTGCGATGCACCGTGTTGAAGCTCAGCGACAACAGTTGCATCAACAAAGGCGACTTCATGATCAGCGCCTTGAAGAAGTTTGGTTACGTTGGAAATCTGCAGCAGACATGGTGTTGGTGTTGCAAACAGCAAAACATCAAGTGCAGGAAGTTGTTGATGCCATTGAAGTTCAACGGGCAAGTGGCACGAATACTGTCCTTGCAGTGTTGTCAGCAAGACTGACGCTAATCGAAACTCAATTGAAAGCAATTAATCAAAAAGTGCAGCGCGACCTGGCATTTGCAGAGCTGTTGCACCAGATGGGGTATCTGGTATTACCTGGTGATCCGGCTTTACCTACTTATTAAAGTGATCGCGTAATAATGGCGCGTCAGCTAAAAACAATAATGCTTGTTTTTTAAGGCCTGAGGTGGGCTCAGAGTTGATGGCAAAGGCCCTCTAACGGGGCGTTTTGGACAGGGCTTACCCTTAAAGACCGGCAGGCATTGGCACCAAGGCTCACGGGTAAAGTGGCGTTCGTTACTGAGCCCACACCCACTTCAAAGTTGAGGCAGGCAAGTAATCCAGCTTATTTTTTAGGGACCTTAATGGCAATGCTTTAGCGTTTAAAGCTCTTGCAGGCGTGGGTCAGTTGTTTGCCAAGCGCCATACTCAGGCCAGCTTCATTTCTGAACATCAATACCAATGGTTGTAGTCGTGTTTCTGCCGCCAGCCCACAGTGTCTCACAGGCCCTACAGCCACTCACAGTCGTGCACAGTCATGCCGCTGGCTATCCACTTGCACAACTCATAAACCGTCTGCTAGTGGCTCTAGCTTCGCTTGCGGCCAAGGGTTCCAACCTGTGGGTTTAACATCCTTAGGTGCTGAGACGGTGGTCCAAATCTAAGCGCCATAATCAGTTGTTTATGGGCTTTGATAAGTAGGTGCGCGCAACATAGGCGCGGGGCTTCAAATCCAAGGCATAAAAAAACCACACTTAAGTGGTTTAGTTAGAATGGCTCCTCGACCAGGACTCGAACCTGGGACCAATAGATTAACAGTCTACTGCTCTACCAACTGAGCTATCGAGGAATCATGGATTTTCACATTGAGGTTGGCTCCTCGACCAGGACTCGAACCTGGGACCAATAGATTAACAGTCTACTGCTCTACCAACTGAGCTATCGAGGAATTGCTCAATGTGAGGCGCGAATATTAATGATCTATTGGCCTTGAGTCAAGTGTAAAAAACCATTTTATTTGAATAGCTTAAACCTTCTTACGGGGTGGCAGCAGCAGGGTAGGTTACAATTTTTATCAAGTGATGAAGGTTTTTACATTATAGGTACATTATTTGGCCTAATGTACCTTCCACATGACCTTGCTTACCTAATGTTACCCATCACCTACGCCCCCTAACAACACGTCATCCTTAAATACAATTACCAGTGATAGTTTGGCTTTAAGCAAAATTAACACGGTAATCCACCATGCGTTATTTACTTTTAATCATCAGTCTAGTGTTATCAACTCATCTTTGGGCTATCAACGCGCCACTTGGCAAAGTGTCTCAAGCTCATCAGTCACCCGCAGTAATGTTTAGCAAGTGGCGCGCCATGTTGGATCGGCAGTCAATCCCAGGGGGCGTGCAATGCGAAACAACGGTCACTCAATGTTTGCCAAAAAAAATACTCAGCCAATTAGAGTCATTGTCTGAGCATAATTTAATGGAGAAGATCACCAAGGTGAATGCCATTGTCAATCGAGTCTCTTATGTGAGTGACAAAAAACAATATGGCACGGGTGATTATTGGGCGTCGCCATTGGAGTTTTTTGATAATGGAAAAGGTGATTGTGAGGATTACAGTATTGCTAAATACTTTGCCCTTCGTGCCTTAGGCGTAGCCTCTAGTCATATGCGCTTGATCATCGCTAAAGATGATCACATTAATGATTTTCATGCAGTCTTGTCGGTCAAAGTGGGTGATCAGTTCTATATTTTAGATAATAGAACCAACCGTGTTAAAGCCGACATAAAGCTTGCTAACTTACTGCCCATTTATTCCCTTAATGAAAGTCAGTGGTGGCTCTATGAAGGCGCTTTGAGTATGCTCAAAGGTTAGTATTCACTTTGTTGCAGCCAACACTCCTTGGCGACGGTTTTAAGACGAGTGCATAGGGCCCGACCTTGATGTTGACCTAAGCCCACGGCCATGAGCCTATTGACACTGTTATTAGATCCCACCTCAGACGATTGGTAATGAACCAAGTAAGTCAAAGCGGGCTCTTTTGTTAATATCACTTGCGCTTCTTGTACACTTGTCTCTTCTCCAAGATCCACCTGCCACAAATACTTTAGCGCTGCTGTAGCAATCATAGTAGGTGGTTGTGGTCGTTTTAAGTAGTGTGCAACCGCTGAATGATTGATGTTATTGCTTGGAGTGGAGGTGTTTTCGCCGTAGCCGCTAATCGCCACTAAATGGTCACTATTTTTTATAGAGAGGTCTGTGCCACTAGCCGGTGCTAAGTCTATTATTTTCGATAGGGACTCATAGTTTTTATTGGCTAAAGATAAGCTGTTAAACGATTGTTGCCATTGGCTTGGTGGTAAGTGTGAGCTTGCTAGCAGTCTTGCATAGGCATGTATGCTGTCTAAAGTGGCTTGCAGGTAGAGTAGGTGCATGGCCATTGCCTCTAGGCTGCGAGAACTCACTTCTTGTTGATTTATGTTGCCATCCAACATCTGCTCTTGACTGAGTTGGTAGAGGCTCTCAGTGACTTCATGCTGGCTTTTAATGCTGGCCATTTTTAACTGGCTGTAGTGGTAATCAACGAGTGACATATTTAACTGAGTAAGACGCAACTCTTGGGCTAGTGGTAAGTTAGGTGTGTCCGCGGGGAGTAACCCGGCTTGATGTGTCAGCGTCTTTTGTATTTCTTGCCATACATAAGTTCCGAGTATTGGCTGTTGGTAAAGCTGGCTCACTTGAAGGCTCTTTAAGTGCGTGTGGTTAGCACTGAGGCGTGCATATGTTGCATGATAATGCTGCTTAAGTAAGCGTTTAGAAAACTCATTAATGAGTAGCGTATTAGCTTTTGGAAGGCGCAACCTAAGTTCAGAAAGAGGCAGATAGTTAAGGCTGAAGTTGTCGGTTTCGGAGCCAATAATGTTGAGCAAATGGCGGTTGGTTTTCTGCCTATGACGGCTGAGTTCGGAGCTTGTAGACGCGAGGGCTTTTAGCTGAGCCAGATGTGCATGAGACATGGATGTAGCCGCATTTTGATCTGCATGTTGGGCAGAGGCTGGAATGAGTTTTTTCTGCTCTAGCCAGATGCGTTGTAAGGCAGTATCGATAATGGCCAGTTGCCAAAAGCTTTCTGTAACCGCTAAAGCAGCATTTTGTTGCTTAAAGAAACTCGACAGTTCTGGTTCTAGTGGGTCTTGTATTTGGTAAAAACCAAATAATGATGAGGTTATTGATGTGTTGCTGCCAGGCGCGGATGTTTTTGTTTGCAGCATCTGGTAAGCCCTGTCTAGGGTTAAATCGAGGTGTTGAGGCTTGGCTTGAAGTTTGGGTTGGCTAAGCGCCTTAATCGGTTGTAGCGGTTTAATGGTGCTTTGAGTGGGGCCGCAGGCACTGATCAATAGAGCTAATGCCCACACAGTGAGTTGGGTGATTGGCCAAAGACGAATGCATGATGGCATGATTTATTCCTAAAATTATCATCTGTCAAAAAAATATACAATTAGGATAAATATAGTAAAAAAACTAAAAACGTCAAATGCGTTTAGGTGTTATTTTCAACACCGGTGAAATAGCTTCCGTGATATGATCAATGAATGTTAAAAACTTAGGAAATAACTGTGGATACTACGGCCAGTAAATTGCTCGAATTGGTATTAGCGCCCCTCAATGTTAGCCATCATCAGCTTGATAACGACAGCCACAAGCACAGTGGTTCTGCCACAGAAAGCCACTATAATTTAGTCTTGGTGTCAGATGATTTTGCTGCCTTAGGGCCGGTAAAGCGTCATCAAAAAGTTTATGCCTTGGTTGGCGAATTAATGAGTAACCCCATTCATGCACTGGCGCTGCATTGCTATACTGTCGACCAGTGGCAGGCTAAACAAGAAAAGATGCCGGCAACGGCGCCCTGTATGGGTGGCAGCTGACTTTTAAGCTATGTTTTAGGCATAAAAAAAGCCCCACAGACTGGTTCTGTGGGGCTTTTTACTAGTGATGCTACGTTGGCAAGGTTGCCGGTAGTGGCAGGGTGCTTTAGAAGTCGCCTGTGCCTGCAAGCTCTTCTCTGCGCTTGGCCATAAAATCATTTAGCCCATCGTCAATGCTTTGATCTAAAGGTGGAGCTTCGTATTCATTAAGCATCTTTTTCCACAGGGCATTGGCGCGTAATTGAATGTCTTTGCTACCGTCTTCTTCCCACTGCTCAAAGCTATTGTTGTCGGTAAGGTTAGACATGTAAAACGCTTCTTTAAAGTTGGCTTGCGTATGAGCACAACCTAAAAAGTGGTTGCCCGGGCCTACTTCGCGGATGGCATCAAGTGCCTGGCCGTTTTCTGAAAGGTCTATACCCTTGCAGAAGGTATGCGCCATACCCAGCTGATCTAAGTCCATAACAAACTTTTCGTAACCCATAGACAAGCCAGCTTCTAACCAACCCGCAGAGTGCAAGGCAAAGTTCACTCCAGCTAAAATCGTAGGCATTAACGTGTTGGCACTTTCTGAGGCCGCTTGGGCGTCAGCAATTTTAGAACCAGGCAAAGAACCACCACTACGAAAGGGAATCCCTAAACGACGGGCTAACTGGGCCGCACCGTAAAGCACTAAGGCCGGTTCTGGGGTACCAAAGGTGGGTGCACCAGATTGCATGGAGATGGAGCTTGCGAAAGTGCCAAAGATGCACGGTGTGCCTGGACGGTATAACTGAATAAAGGTAATACCAGCTAATACCTCTGCAAGAATTTGCGCCAAGGTGCCGGCAATAGTGACTGGAGACATGGCTCCTGCCAAGATGAACGGGGTCACGACACAGGCTTGATTATTCTCAGCATAAACTTTAGCGGCACCCAGCATGGTGTCATCAAAAGTCATGGGTGAGTTAGCGTTAATTAAGCTGGTGGTCACCGTGTTGTTTTTGACAAACTCTTCACCAAATACAATTTTGGCCATGTCCACAGTGTCTTGGGCACGAGAAGGTGCGGTAACAGAACCCATGAAGGCCTTGTCACTGTATTTAATATGGCTATAAAGCATATCTAGGTGGCGCGTCGTCACGGGCACGTCTACAGGCTCACAGACAGTGCCACCAGAGTGGTGCATGTAAGGCGACATGTAGGCCAACTTAACAAAATTTTGGAAGTCTTTGATCGTGGCATAACGCCGGCCGTTGTCTAAGTCACGTACAAATGGACTTCCGTAACCTGGAGCAAATACGGTATTTTTACCCCCTATTTCTAGGCTGCGATCACTATTGCGAGCGTGCTGCGTATAGTTTGCTGGCGCCGACGCTTGAATAATTTGCCGACACATACCTCTAGGAAAGCGCACCCGCTCACCCTCTACACTAGCGCCTGCTGCTTTGAGTAATTGCAGGGCTTCTGGATCATCCCGAAATTCAATACCAATTTCTTCCAAGATGGTGTCTGCATTGCGTTCTATGAGCTCTAGACCTGCTTCATCTAACACTTCAAATGGATTAAGTTGACGGGTAATAAAGGCAGGTACTTTTACCGTTTCATTAGCGCGAGATGCTTGGCGAGCACTCCGACCACCTCCGCTTTTACGGCGTGCGCGGGTTTCACTCATGGAAATACTCCTCAATAGAATGGGGCAGGTTTATATGGGCCAAATTTTGCAGTTCTTGAGGTTAATATGCTGGCTAAGTGGCGACTGCTAGTTATGTTTAAGCGTCACTTTACATCGTCGACTTGGTCGGTATTTAGGTCTGTTTAACTATGAATTACATTCATGACGGTCTGAAAAAAACTCAACTTGAATGATGAGTTGAGGGGCTGCTAAAGGTATCTTAAGAGCACCTAGGTAGGTAGCATAGGTCTATTACTAGTATTTTTGAGAATTATTTATGAAAGCTAATCTACTTCAAGATTTGCTAGCAGAGCGTGGGGTTTTACTTGCAGATGGTGCCACGGGTACCAACTTATTTGCCATGGGCCTAGAAACAGGCGATGCGCCTGAATTATGGAATGTAGATCACCCTGACCGAATTGCTGCTAACTATCAAAGTTTTGTAGATGCAGGTTCAGACATTATTCTCACCAATACCTTCGGTGGTACCCATTACCGCCTGCAACTGCACAATGCTGCAGATCGAGTGCATGAGTTAAATGTAGCAGGGGTTAAGATAGGCCGCGAAGTGGCTGCTAACGCAGGCCGGCCAGTAATTATAGCGGGTTCCATTGGCCCCACAGGTGAGATACCAGAGCCAATGGGTAGCTTAAGTCATGGCGATGCCGTGGCCGCATTTGCAGAGCAAGCGCAAGCACTAAAAGAGGGTGGCGCAGATGTCTTGTGGATCGAAACCATGTCTTCAACGCAAGAGTCTGAAGCCGCAATCGAGGGTGCCAACCTCACTGGATTGCCGGTCATTTGTACCTACAGTTTTGATACCAACGGCCGTTCTATGATGGGGGTGACGCCGGCAGACATGGTGCTATCTTGCGCCCATGAAGATCATACAGCATACGCCTGTGGTTCTAATTGTGGTGTCGGTGCTTCTGAATTAGTGTTGGCTATTCGCAATATGCGCAAGGCCCCTGGTGGCGACAAGGCCATCTTGGTGGCTAAAGCTAATTGTGGTATCCCCGAATATGTGAATGGGGCCATTCATTATAATGGTACCCCCGAAATTATGGCCAGCTATGCGACTTTGGCCATGGATGCAGGGGCCAATATTATTGGTGGTTGTTGTGGTACTTCCCCAGAGCATGTTGCAGCGATGCGACAAGCTTTAGACGGCCACACTAAAGGCGAAGCGCCCACTGTGGAGCAAATTGAGCTGGTGTTAGGAGAGGTTTCTAAGGGCGGCCGGGCACAATTCTCTGGCGACCTAAGTGTTGCCGGTGGGGCTGCAGATGGCGCGGTTATTAACCGCCGTTCGCGCCGTCGTTAGTGAGTCGTATCCTTGCCTCTACTATTTTACCCAAGGGCTGGCGTGTTAACGCTTTTTTAAGGTAATGCCTTTGCCAGCTGCTGCTGGCCAGGGTAGTTGCCCGTATTGAGCATCAAAATTAACGAGGCTTTGCAGCATCATGTCACTAAAGTTGGTGACCTTTTTGGCCTGTAAGTTATAGCATATTAGTAACATTTCTACGGTGGCCAGCAGTTGGTTTTGCTCATTAAACATACTGTGAAAAATGCGCATGCGCTTACTGTCTGTTTCAAGTATTTTTGAGGAGATGGTCACCACTTCACCCAAACCCACCTGTTGCACATAGGCTAAGTGGGTCTCTACGGTGAACAGGGTTTCACCGGTATGTTTGATGTGCTCCAGGGTTAACCCTAAGTGGTTTTGTAAGGCGTCAGTGGCTTGAGTGAAAATGACAAGATAATAGGCATCGTTGAGGTGGCCGTTGTAATCAATCCAATCTTTTATTACTGGTGTTTGAAGGGTTTGTAGTGCACTAGACATAGGTGTTCCGTAACAGGTGAGGTAAATAGCAATCGTAGATTAGGCGTTGCAAGGGCTTTCAAGAATGATTAATATCGCATTATTATTGCATATTAACGACCTCTTCACTATGTTCACCCCTAAAGCCATTAATAAGATAATTAACGTCACTTTTTACTTGGTGCCAGAGTTTTCGATGATTGGGTTTTCGGCCTTGGTCGATCCTTTACGACAAGCTAATTATATTTCTGGTGAAACCTTGTACCGCTGGCAAGTGGTCAGTGCCAAGGGTGAGCCCGTGCCAGCAAGTAACGGTATGCAGTTGATTGCTGATTGCGCCATGGGCAAAGAAACAGCACCAGACATGCTTATTATCTGTGCCGGATATAGCCCAGAAAAAGCGCAATCTAAAAGGTTACAAACGTGGCTGCAGCAACATAGTCGCAAAGGTGTGTGGTTAGGGAGCCAAGATACCGGTAGCTATCTATTGGCCCAAAGTGGCTTGTTAAATGATCATCGAGCTACCATCCACTGGGAAAATCTGATGGCCTTTAAAGAGGTGTTTCGGCGTGTGGAAGTGGTGGAAGAACTTTATGAAATTGACCGTCGGCGTTTTACCTGCTCAGGGGGTTTAGCGGGTTTAGATATGATGTTGTATTTAATTCAGTGTCAGCGTGGCCACGAACTATCTTTGGCGGTATCAGACGAACTCATTTATAGCCACATGCGCGAAGGTAAAGCACCCCAGCGCATGAGTAGTGCCTTAAGGTTGGGCACTAATAATCGTAAATTATTAAGGGTTATTAGTGTGATGGAAGACCAATTAGAAGAACCCTTGAGCATCCCTACCTTAGCCGCTATGGTAAACGTATCTGAGCGCGAGTTAGAGCGTTTATTTAGTCGTCATTTGCAACAATCACCGGGGCGCTATTATCGGGCTAAGCGTTTGCAAAGGGCTAGGGCGCTGCTACAACAGACCGACCGCTTGGTTGTTGATATTGCCATGGCCAGCGGGTTTGGCTCAGCTGCACATTTTTCTCGTGCCTATCGGCAGTTTTTTAGTGTGGCACCCAGCCAAGACCGGCAACATCAGTTACGCCGTGCTTAGGTGGATAGCCTTTATTTACCTTGCCAATGGGGGCTGCGTTTTTCAGCAAAGGCGTTAGGCCCCTCGCTGGCATCCTCTGAGTGCAACATGGTTAGATACACTGGCACCTCTGTGCGCATGTGCGTGTATGCTTGCTCTAAGGCCATGCCTTGGGTGGCTCGGCTGATAGCTTTGATGGAGGCTAATGCCAAAGGTGCAGATAGGGCGATCTCTTGGGCCCAAGCCAGCGCTTGTTCGACCAGCACGGGTCCTTCGCAATGACGGTTAATGAGGCCAAAGTGCATGGCTTCTTCAACCGCCATGCGGCGCCCAGACATGAGCATATCCATGGCCACCGCCTGTGGTAGTCGGCGTGGCAGTCTTAGTACGCCGCCACTGTCAGGTATGATGCCCAAGGTCGCCTCTGGTAAAAAGAATTGCGCATGGTTAGCCGCAATGATTAGATCAGCAGCCAATGCCAGTTCAAATCCGCCTCCAGCGGCGTAACCATTGACCGCGGCAATCACAGGCTTATCTAAGTTCCACAATTCCGTTAGACCAGCAAAACCACCAGGGCCAAAATCGGCATCCACTGCTTCACCCTCTGCGGCCGCTTTTAAGTCCCAACCCGCACTAAAAAAGCGTTCACCGCTGCCGGTGATGACCGCTACGCGTAAGCTGGGGTCATTGGCAAAATCAATGAAAACTTGGCCCATAGTATGGGAGGTGAGGGCGTCTATAGCGTTAGCTTTTGGGCGGTTTAGGGTAATAAGTAAAACGGCGCCATGGCGCTCGCAAAGCACTGAATTAGTCATAGGGAAGGTTGGCCTAATTGAATGAGGGCATCAACTGCGACTGCACCCTGTTCGAGGGCGAGTAGTGGATTGATGTCGAGTTCGTAAATGGGGTGCTTCTGGCTACAGTCTAGCACTGCCGTGATGGCATCGACTATAGCATCCATGTCGGCAGATGCTTGGCCGCGGTAACCCATGAGTATGGGTGCACACTTTAATTGCCGAAGCGCCTGCATGATCTGATTTTTATTGGCGGGTAGCAACAGGCATTGGGTATCTTGTAATATTTCTACCAAAACTCCACCTGCACCCAAGACTAGGTATTGGCCAAATAGGGGGTCTGTATTAATGCCAATAATCAACTCTGCCACAGCGCCTTGCATCATCTGTTCTACCAGTAAGGTATCACTTAGGGCCCATAAACTGGCCGCAGCCTGCTCGACTTGGCTTTGATTGTTAAGGTTAAGTTTAACTGCACCTAGTTCGGTCTTGTGAGCTAGGTCTGCAGCCACCGCTTTTAAAGTAATCGGGTAACCCAGGTCGGTCACCACTCTAAGCACTTGGGTGAGGTTAGCCGCCGTTTGACCTTTGGGTATGGTTAAGCCGTGTTGGCTTAATAGGTGTTTGCTTTGAGCCTCAGAAAGCGCAAGTCTGTCAGTGTCAGAAGGGGGGGTAATGTGTCGAATGTTTAACGCTTCTGGAGCAGGTTTGGCAAAGGCTTGGCCAATAATATAGGCATGATTTAGGGCTGTAAGACAGACGTCCATACCAATCATGGGGGCCATGCCATGGGCTATGCAGGCATCAATGGCATGGGGTGGCATGCATTCAGCCATCGAGGCTAACACGATGGCCTTATGCGAGCCTGCTTGGGCTGCGTCTGCCAGTGCCTGGAGCGCCGTATCCCATTCATCTGGATTAGCTCCTGCGTTATTGGGCCAATCGAGCACTAACATGGTGGCGCTGAAATTAGCCGCCATGTGAGCCCCAAATGTGGCCGCCATCTGTTCTCGCTTATGCCAAATATAAGTTTGATAATCCAGTGGGTTATCCACTTGTTCGCCATTAGAAAAGGTATCTAGGGTGACCTGTTTTTGGGCCGGTGTAATAGCCCCAAACACAATTTCACGACCTTCAATGAGGTCTGCCATCATGCCTGCTTCGCCGCCAGAGCAACTCATGGAGGCAATGTTTTTGTGGGCCAATGGCCCCAATAGGCTTAACAGTTTCAGAGTCTCTAAAAACTCTGGTACCGTGTCTACTCGAGCGATACCTAAGCGGGTAAATAAAGCATCAAAAAGCCGGTCTGCACCGGTTAAGGAACTAGTATGAGATAAAGCTATTTTGGCCGCTGCTGGAGTTCGTCCTGTTTTAATGGCCACCATGGGTATTTTGAGCGACAAAGCACGACGAGCAGCAGTATCAAAGGCCACCAAGTCGGGGATACCTTCGATGTGCAGGCCAATGGCAGTTACCCTTGGATCATCCAGCATGGCGTCTATTACGGTGGCAATATCCACTTGTGCTTGGTTACCCATGGTAAACATATAAGCGATGGGTAAACCCACTTTTTGCATGGTCATATTAAGACCAATATTGCCGCTTTGGGTAATAATGCCCACGCCCCTGTCTACGGGCTGGCAGCCGTGTTGATCAGGCCATAATACCGCCCTGTCTAAGGCATTGATCACCCCATAACAGTTAGGACCAATAATAGGCATGTCGCCTGCTGCGGCGATCAAACGCTGTTGGCGATCGAGGCCCACCGCCTCTAGCTCATCACCCAGTTCGCTAAACCCAGAGGCATAAAGTAGGGCACCACCAGCACCCATTTTATTCAGTTGGGCTACGGTGGTTATGGCACTTTCGGCATTGACTGCCACATAAGCGGCGTCGGGCGCATGGGGTAAATCCGTCACCGATGGCAGGCATTTAATGCCCATCAGTTCATCACGCGTTGGGTGTATTGACCAAATAGGCCCAACAAACCCCATGGCTAAGCTTTCTCGAACCGCAAAATCGGCACCACGGCTGCCAAACACGGCGATGGATTTTGGCGCTAGTAAGCGCCGTAATCGTTGTTTATCAATCATACTAATGTAGACGCCCAGTTATTCTTCTAAAGGCCGTAACATGGCGCGCGAGATAATATGCCGTTGAATTTCACTGGTGCCATCCCAGATGCGTTCTACGCGCTGGTCGCGCCAAATTCGCTCGAGTGGTAATTCGTCCATTAAACCCATGCCACCCAATATTTGTATGGCTTCATCAGACACCATGGCCAGCATTTCTGTGGCTTTTAGTTTGGCCATAGCCGCATCTGCATCGGTCATGTCCCCGCTAGTGTCTTTCCAAGCCGCGTACATGGTGAGCAACTCTGCCGCTTTAAGTTCTGTGGCCATGTCGGCTAACTTAAAAGACACGCCCTGAAATTTGCCCACACTTTGGCCAAACTGTTTACGCGTGGCGGCCCACTGGGTGGCAATTTCCAAGGCCCGTTCAGCCCGACCTAAACACATGGCCGCTACAGACAGGCGGGTGGCTCCCAACCATTCATTGGCCACATCAAAACCGTGATGTTCCTCCCCTAAAATTTGAGACTGGTGCACCCGGCAGTTATCAAAATTTAAGATGCAATTGTGATAACCACGGTGGGATACGCTATTGTAGCCAGCTTCTACGCTAAAGCCTGGGGTGCCTTTGTCGATCAGGAAACTGGTGATTTTTTTCTTTGGCCCCCGGGGTGTTTGTTCTACCCCACTGGCTGCAAATAAAATAACAAAATCGGCCACATCAGCATGGCTAATAAAGTGTTTGGTGCCATTAATAACAAAGTCCTCTCCATCTCGTTCGGCCCGACACTGCATAGAGCGCACATCGGAACCGGCGTTAGGTTCGGTCATGGCTAAACAATCCACCTTGTCACCGCGGATGCTAGCAAGCAAATAGTTTTCAATTTGGTCACCCTTACAGGCCAGCAAAATATTACTTGGGCGTGCAACAATGTACTGTAAGCCAAAGTTAGCTCGGCCTAACTCGCGTTCCATTAAACAAAGCGTCAAAGTATCTAGGCCTGCACCACCGTGCTCTTCAGGCATATTGGCGGCATAAAGGCCCAGGTCTAGGGCTTTTTGCTTGATCTGTGCCACCAGTTCGGGACGAATTTGATTGGTTTTTTCGACCTCCATTTCATGGGGGTATAACTCTTGCTCGACAAAGGCTTTAAGGGTGTCGATGATCATTTGCTGTTCGTTGCTAAGGCTAAAATCCATGATCTAATATTCTCTAAGAGTGTTAAATGGGAACGTTTTGTTAAGCTTTTTTAGGGACTGGAATGGCCATCACTCGGCCTTTTTGTGTGGGGGCAGGCAGATGTTCGTGTGCTTGCCAGATTTCCTTTAACACCGCCAAGACAGGCGCCTTTATAGGTGCAGTCGTTGCTGTGTTCATATCAACATGCAGCAGCATCTGTTCTGTGGTGGCTAATAAATCGCCTGTTTTACCATGATACATGTGGTGGAAAAAATGCAGGCGCTTTTGGTCTAGGCCTAATAACTGAGTAGTAAAGCGCAAAGGTTCACCTTGGGCCACTTCTTGGTAATAGTTAATATGGGTTTCTACCGTATAAAAAGAAGAGCCTGATGCTCGGTAGGCTTCGTCTATACCAATGTAGCGAAATAGTGCATCAGAAGCTTCCCCCATCGCGTATAAGTAAAAAGACTCGCTCATGTGGCCGTTGTAATCGATCCATTCGCTGCGTACCTTGTCAGTATAAAGGGCCAGAGGGGAGTCGATGTGTGTTCCAGGCTGGTGACTGCGGTAGGCTTTGGTAAGGTAAATATCGTTATCCATGCATAGCTCTTATGTCGCTGCTCAATTAAATTTTTAGTAGGCCATTACTATGCCTTAGAGGTTTTGCTTAAACTTGATTAAATGCGAAGATATATTAGTCAATAGCGAATAAATATTGGCCAATAGCGCAGAAATATTAGTCAGTGGCGATGAATAGCTGTACAACCTATTGATGCCAGTGGGGGCTTAGTATTGGGTGTGAATAACTTGTTAAAAACGTTAAATATTTTAACAAAATGGAGCCAAACAGAGTGCTAAGTTTCCTTTTGGAAAACCCCTTGATGTGTGTTTCTTATAAGTCACAAAATTCACGCTTTAAGGGTTAATGAAAGGTCGCTTTTAAGTATGTAGTTAATTTACAAAAGCGTATTATTTTCGACCATTATTGACGTCGTCCGTTTTGTACTTTTTCAAAATGGGCTAAATAACCACAAATTGAAGTCCAATTGGCTCAATTTTAATTGCAAGGTAAAATCATGTCTAAGACTTACTTGTCCGACATCGACATTGCTCGCGCTGCCGAGAAACGTCCGATCGCTGAAGTTGCTGCTAAGCTGAACATCCATACTGATGATCTAGAAATGTACGGCAAAATTAAGGCTAAAATCAGCCCTGATTTCATCAAAAGCGTTAAAGATCGAAAGGATGGTAAGCTAATCCTAGTGACCGCTATTAACCCCACTCCAGCGGGTGAGGGTAAGACGACTACTACCATCGGTTTGGGTGATGCCTTGAATCAAATTGGTAAACAAGCCTCTGTGTGTTTACGTGAACCTTCGCTTGGCCCTTGCTTTGGTGTTAAGGGTGGAGCTGCTGGTGGTGGTTACGCTCAGGTAGTGCCCATGGAAGACATTAACTTGCACTTCACCGGCGATTTCCATGCCATTGGACTTGCGCATAACTTGCTGTCTGCGGCCATTGATAATCACCTTCAGCAGGGTAACGATTTAAACATAGACCCACGTCGCATCGAATGGAAGCGCGTGATGGACATGAACGATCGTGCCCTACGCAATGTGACTATTGGTCTTGGCGGCCCAGCCCACGGTGTGCCTCGTGAAACGGGTTTCGACATTACAGTGGCTTCTGAGGTAATGGCAATTTTCTGCTTAGCTAACACCTTAGCTGAACTCAAAGAAAAACTGGGTGATGCAGTAGTGGGTTACACCCACGACCAAAAGCCTGTTACGGCACGTGACCTTAAGGTGCACGGTGCCATGACGGTGTTGTTAAAAGATGCATTCAGCCCTAACCTTGTGCAAACCCTTGAACACACTCCAGCATTCGTTCACGGTGGCCCATTCGCTAACATCGCTCATGGCTGTAACTCTGTGGTTGCAACCCGTTTGTCTATGAAATTAAGTGAATACACAGTGACCGAAGCAGGCTTTGGTGCTGATCTGGGTGCTGAGAAATTCCTCGACATCAAATGCCGTAAGGCGGGCATTACGCCCAGCGCTGTGGTCATTGTAGCGACCATTCGCGCACTTAAGTTGCACGGTGGTGTGCCTCTTAAAGACGTGAACAACGAAAACCTTGAAGCGGTCGCTAAAGGGGTTGAAAACCTGAAGAAGCATATTGAAAACATCCACCAGTTTGGCCTTCCCGTGGTTGTGGCAGTTAACAAGTTCGTCACCGACACTGATGAAGAAGTTAAGACGGTTCAATCTAAGTGTGACTACCTTGGTGTTCAAGTGATTGAAGCGAATCACTGGGCCGATGGTGGTAAGGGCGCTATTGAGTTGGCAGAAGCGGTGGTTGATTTGGTAGAAAATCACGAAAACGACTTCCATTACTTGTATGAAGATGACATGCCGCTTTGGGATAAGGTTAAAACTATAGCTCAAAAGATCTATGGCGCTGACAACATCCAAGGTGACCAAAAATTACGTGATCGTTTCACAGCGCTAGAGCAAGCAGGCTATGGCAACTTGCCTATCTGTATGGCTAAGACGCAGTACTCTTTCTCTACTGACCCTGCATTAAAAGGCCGTCCCACAGGTTTTGATATCCCACTACGTGAAGTGCGTCTATCTGCTGGTGCTGGTTTTATCGTGGTGCTTGCTGGTGACGTGATGACCATGCCTGGTTTGCCTAAGAAGCCGGCTGCTGAAGTTATAGACATCAACGAAGAAGGTCAAATTGTAGGCTTGTTCTAAGCTAGCAATGGCTTTAAAAAAGCCTCACTAGGCCGGTCTTAGTGAGGCTTTTTTGTGCCCAAAATAAGCTCATTAATGAAGCCTGTGCTCAATATTTAGCTGAACCTAAGCGCTGCTATTTAGGCGCAGCTGTGGAGCGCCTTAAGCGTAATTCAACGTCAAGTTGTTGTTGTGGTTGGGGTGTTTCACCGGCTAATCGGTCTATTAGATATTGGGCAGCACGTTGACCCATGAGCTTAAAAGGAATGTGCATGGTGGTCAGGCTTGGGGTGAGGTTTGCACTGAGTGCTAAATCATCAAAGCCGGCAATAGAGACTTGGCTGGGCACCTCAACACCACTGGCCTGACATTCTAGTATAGCGCCCGCCGCTAAGACGTCGTTACTGCATAATATGGCGGTGGGTGGGGCGGGTAATTGGAGTAATGTTCGGCAGGCTGCTCGACCCGCTTCAATTTCGTAGTTACATTCAATAATAGTCTCTTCAGATAAGCGAATGCCTTGTGTCGCAAGAGCATCTTGCATGCCCTTTAAGCGGTCAAAAGCGCGATCATTGCCTTTTGGAATGCCACTAATAATGCCAAATTTTCGGTGGCCAAGGGACATGAGCTCTAATGGAATTAGTTTAGCAGCAGCATAATTGTTAAATCCTACACATGGATAAGGGCAGTCACTGCTGTAAGCCCATGTGAGTACGAAGGGAATGTTCCTTTGCTCAAGCAGGGTGTAAATGAGGGGGTCGTGGTTAAGCCCGACCAGCATCACCGCATCAACACCACGTTCTATGAGGGTTTTTACTTGGGTGAGCTCATGGTTTGAATCATAACCAGAAGTAGTGAGCATTAAACTCAAACTAGCGTGATTCAAACGGCTTTCAAAGGCTTCAATGCCATCGGCAAAAATAGCGTTTGCAAGGGTTGGAATTACGGCGCCAATACAGCGAGAACGCTTACTTGCTAGGGCTCGTGCGGCGGCATCAGCAACATAATGAAGTTCTTCAATGGCTGTTTCTACTCGCTGACGCACCCCTGCACGTACCGAGTTGGGTTGATTGATGACGCGCGAAACGGTGGCCGTAGAAACGCCTGCTGCACGAGCAACATCACCTTGTGTGGCTGGTTTATGAGGTGGGTTCAATGTAATGGCTTCTTTGCTAACATCATCACCCATCATACACCGATAAAAATGTATGCGCTTACAAAAATTTCTTGTGGGTGCTTGTTTGTGGCATTTCAATGGTCTACTATAGGCGCAATTAATACATGTAAGCGCATACAAAACAATTATCAAGGATTTACATTATGGCCGTTAGTTATTTAAAAAAAGCTGCAAAGTCTTCTGCTACTGGTGAAGATGATACTCGTGCCACGGTGGCTCAAATGTTGTCAGCCATTGAAGCAGGGGGTGAGCAACGTTGTATCGAATACGCCGCCCAGCTAGATGGCTACCACGGTAATATCATAGTCACTAGCGACGACATAGAGCAAGCGACAGGGCGTTTAACTCAGCAAGTTAAAGACGATATCCGCTTTGCCCATGAACGGGTGAACAAATTTGCCCAGAAACAGCGTCAAGCATTAATCGACTTTGAGGTTGAGCTCTCTCCCGGCTTGTGGGCAGGGCAACGTCAAATTCCAGTACAAACCGCGGGCTGTTACATTCCGGGTGGACGTTATTCACATGTGGCGTCTGCCATTATGTCTGTGGCCACTGCCAAAGCAGCGGGTGTTAAGCATGTTGTGGCGTGTTCGCCACCAAAACCAGGTACAGGCATTAACGATGCCATACTCTATACCGCTAATTACTGTGGTGCAGATACCATTCTAGCGCTCGGCGGAGTGCAGGGTATTGCTGCCATGGCTTTTGGTTTGTTTAGTGGCCAACCCGCAGATGTTTTGGCTGGCCCAGGTAACCGTTTTGTAGCTGAAGCAAAACGCATGTTATTTGGACGTGTAGGCATTGATATGTTTGCAGGGCCTACCGAAATTGCAGTCATTGCCGACCATACAGCAGACCCAAGAATTGTTGCAAGTGACCTTGTAGGTCAGGCTGAGCATGGCCCAGATTCACCCGTATGGTTGATTAGTCTAGATGAAGATGTGGCTCGTAAAACCATTGACTTAATGCCCGGTTTAATTGAATCGATGCCAGAACCTTCGCGCTCTGCAGCACGTTCTGCATGGGCAGATTATGGCGAAGTGATTGTGTGTAGCAGCCGTGAAGAAGCGGTTGAGGTGAGTGATAAATATGCGGCGGAACACTTAGAAATTCATTGTCAGGACTTGGATTGGTGGGTAGAAAACCTTAATAACTATGGTTCTTTGTTTGTGGGTGAAGAAACTACGGTCACCTATGGCGACAAGTGCTCAGGCACTAACCATATTTTGCCTACCAAGGGCGCAGCACGTTACACCGGTGGTTTGTCTGTAGGCAAGTTTATTAAAACCGTCACGACCCAGCGCATGACTCAAGAAGCAAACCGAGAAGTGGGTGCCGCAGCTGCTCGTATTTCTCGCCTTGAAGGTATGGAAGGACATGCACGCAGTGGTGATGACAGACTGAGCAAGTATTTTCCTACCGAAACATTTAACCTAGGCCATTAGGCAACTAAAGACACAGGACTAAAGGTAACTTTTATGACTATGAAAGCGCTTGTTTACACTGGCACTCAAGAAGTAGAGTACCGGGATGAAAAAAAACCCACTCCGGGACCAAATCAGGCGCTTATAGAGGTTGCCGCTACGGCCATTTGTGGCTCTGATATGCACGCTTATCATGGCTTGGACGAACGTCGTGTGCCGCCCCTTATCTTGGGTCATGAAGTCGCAGGTAAGCTCATCTCTGGACCTGCACACCTTATGGGTCAGCATGTGGTGATTAATCCACTGATGACCTGTGGCCATTGTAGCCCCTGCGTTTCTGGTCGAGCTAATTTATGCAGTACTCGAGAGATTATAGGTATGCGCTTAGCAGGTGCTTATGCGCAGTACTTAGTGGTTGATCAGGCTAATTTACTGATTCCACCCCCCACGCTTGAACCTTGGGTGGCGTGTCTCACAGAACCTACAGCCACGGCCTTGCATGCGGTGGCTTTAGTTGAACGGGTGAGTTACAGGCCCTTGTCAGAACAGCGCTGTCTGGTGATTGGTGGTGGTGCTATTGGTCTACTAGCAGCCTTAATTTTGGCTGCCAAGGGCTGTGCTAACATTGACTTAGCCGAAACCAATGCCTTGCGCAGAACCACAGTTGAGCAACAAGCTGTAGCCCAGGTATTTGACCCAAGTACGGATTCTGTGCCCAGTGCTCATGGTTATGACGTGGTGTTTGATTGTGTAGGTGCGGGTATGACTCGGGCCATGGCTAGTGAGCATGTGGTTGCTGGTGGTATTATTTCGCATGTGGGCCTGCAAAACAGCCATGAGGGATTAGATATACGCCGTATCACCTTGCAAGAAATCACTGTGTTGGGCAATTACTGTTATACCCCAGCAGACATGCAGGCGGCTTTGGATATGCTGGCAGCAAAGCGTTTAGGCGATTTGAAGTGGGTTCAATTACGACCGTTAAGTGAGGGTGTTGAAGCTTTTTCAGACTTACATCATGGGCGTGCTGCGGCTGCTAAAATTGTACTGCAACCCGATCATCAGTTCTAACTCATAACAGGCTGTTTGGCTGAAGGTTTTAGGCTACTCCGAAAATATAAGGAGGCTCAGTTGATCTGCGGCCGACCTTAAGTAGGTGTAGTTTTCTTCAAGGGTCGATCTATTTAAACGCAGTGTTGGCCCATGCATCGCAGTAGCTCCATGGTAACGGCCTTGTGGGTCGAATACCGGCACTGCGATGGCAATCATGCCGTCATAAAACTCTTCATTGTCGATGGCAAAGCCCTGTTTTTTGACCTGAGCTAGTTCCTTTAACAGGGCATCTAGGTTGCAGACTGTAGTCTCTGTGAGACTTTTTAGATGGAGGCTTTCCACCATACTGCGACGGTTTTTAGGGCTCAGGCTGGCAAGGTAGGTTTTGCCACTGGCGGTGCAGTAAAAGGGCACATGAGTGCCTACTGGAAGATGGATCTGAAACGCCCAGTTGGTTTGTACCCGGTCTCTATACATCATGCCCTCATGCTGAGGGATAACAAAGTTAACGGTTTCTTTGACCTGGCTACTGAGCTTCTCCAAAATCTGGTGGATGGCGCTAGTGTGCCAATTACTGGCTAAAAGGCCGTTTGCCATCGTCCGTAAAGACCCACTGGGTAGGAGTCGTTTACCACTTGCGTCATAGTGTAAAAAACCTTCCTCTACCATAGACTTACATAACCGATGCACGGTTTGTTTAGACCAGCCTAGGTGCTGGTTGATTTCCGATGGTGTGAGTGGGCTTTGCTGGGTGGCGATTACATCAAGGATATGAAACAGGCGCATGTTAGTGGCAACGCGAATTGAATCGGACATGATGTTAAATCTCCTTAAGCATATTTGACTGTTAATTTATCACATAAAATTAACATTATATTAATTAGAAATATCTCACTAATTATATTGCACATATATTGCACATAGATTGCACATAAAGGCGCTAAATAAAACAAATGAATTAGGTCGCTAAACAGTGATCCTCTAAATAAAAGCTTGAATTAGAGCAGCCGATATGTTTTTCTAGGGATAATATACATAAAATGAGTATAAAAGTCTCATTTGTTGATAAAAATAAGAATTCTGAGGTAGTTGATGCAAAAACAGTATGACTACATTGTCATTGGTGCAGGTTCGGCGGGTTGTGCTGTGGCCAACCGCTTATCCGCAGACGGCCGCTTTACAGTGGCGTTGCTAGAGGCGGGCAGCCGAGATTTAAACCCTTGGATTCATGTCCCCGTTGGCTATTTTAAGACCATGGGTAACCCAGCCACCGATTGGTGCTATAAAACTCAAGCGTGCCCAGGTCATAATGGGCGATCTATTCCCTGGCCCCGGGGCAAGGTATTAGGTGGTAGTAGCTCATTAACGGACTCTTGTATGTGCGTGGTCAAGCTCAAGACTTTGATGATTGGGCTAACTTAGGCAATGATGGTTGGCAATGGGATCAAGTACTACCTTATTTCAAACGGTCTG
>CAWUTT010000042.1:0-44173 GCA_963925635.1 uncultured Pseudomonadales bacterium
ATGACCATATTACTAAGGCGTGCATCCTTCTCAAACCAAGCCAATAATACATCAATGCCTTTGCGATGACCGGCTACGGTGCCATTGATGCCTTCAGATGCGAGTAACAAAGTGCCACGAATATTGTTGTACTCCATGACTTTAAGCAGCGGTTGCCGCAGGTCTTGGAACCTTTCTAGGGTGACGAATTTATACAGGGCACAAACAACGATTTGAGACTGACCAGGGGTCATGACAGGTTCCTTAGCGAGCCGAAACGTAAATCCGGAGCTTAGATGACGTTGGCACTGGTAGTGTTCAACGTCTGTTATGTTAAAAACAAGCTGTATTTTACTTGATAAATTTTACTTGATATATAGCCAAGCATTCAAATGTTAATGGCTTGCTTTTATTTTGCTTACAGTCTTTCTAGGTTGCACCAGCACTAAGCCGGATAACATGCACCCAAGGGCAAGCCATATGAGGGAACCATGACTTTCTCCCAATATGATAATGCCTAACAAGACCCCAGATAATGTGACTACGTAAGCCACCTGACTGGCGAACACGGCGCCACTCAGACCCACGATCCAAATGAAGCCAGCGTAGGCGATCACATGTAATATACTATTCGCCAAAATACCCCATTCTACAGAGGTCCATGCCTGACTCAGATCTACCCACGAGCCAGTCGCTAACGTTAGGGGCGTACAAATGACTAGACCAATAACAGACGCACCGTACAAGATATTGATTGGGTGCATATCTGGTGGTGTTTTAAGGGCAAGGTAATTACCTTCAATGGCATAAAAAACGGGGGCAATAAGAGCCACTAACATAAATAGGCCGATGCCCTGGCTGCTAAAATCTGCTTCTGGACCAAGAATTAATAGGATGGCCAAGGCGCCTAGCAAAATACCCAACATACGCAGGCTATCAAAACGTTCACTTTTAATGACTAAGGCAATTAATAGTGAAAACATAGGCACAGTGGCAATGCCTATGGCTAATAAGCCAGCGGGAATATAGGCGGCAACCATATAAGTGAAGGTATTTGGGATTACAGTACCTACCAGAGCCACAATGGTATAAAAGCGCAAATGGACCCAACTCATAGGCAAAGAGGTGCCTTGAAAGCGAGCGATAACGCTTAGCAACAAAGCCCCAAATGCCAGTTGCCAAAAAATCAAACCCAAAGGTTCATGGCCGGTGGACACAATGTGTTTTGTAATAATAATGGTACTACCCCAAACACTGCCTAATAGCAGTAACCAAGCTAAGGGTAGGAGATTGGTTGGGTTAAGTTTTAGCGGTACTTTATACACGTCATTTTTCCCTGATGGTTATTCAGTAAGTTTTACAATCTTAAATGTGTTTAGCTGCCCGTTAGGGTTGCCATTGATACACTTCCATCGGTACTTTGTGGTTTTTTAACCGTATGCCTTCTTGTTGCAGTTTTTCACACTGGCGCAAAAAGCTTTCTGTGGCTGGTGGAAAACCTAGTTTGCCGCTAGCGGTGATGACTCGGTGCCAGGGTAAGCTTGAGTCTTTTGGCAAATTCCGCAAACACCAACCGACCCATCGAGCTGCGCCTGCCTGCCCTGCAAGAGCTGCGAGCTGGCCATAACTGGCTACCTTACCATGGGGAATGGCCGCAATCGTTTGATAGAGCTGTTGGCGCTCTTGCAGTGGCTCTGGGCTATGCTGGTGTTGATGTTGTTGGGGGTCTTTCATTTTTCTAGTATGGCCGCATAATAGGAAGCACAGTTAACTAAGATTACATGATTATGCGTTTTGTTTTTGCCCTATTTATTGCCATACCTATTATAGAGATGGTGGTGCTTATACAGGTGGGTCAGCAAATTGGTGTGGTATGGACCATAGCCTTGGTATTGCTCACCGCTTTTATTGGCATTAATCTTTTACGTTACCAAGGTCTAGCCACCCTAAGTCGGGCTACTTGGCGTATCCAGTCGGGCCAGATTCCTGCTAAAGAGATGTTAGAAGGCATTTTGCTGGCTGTTGGTGGCGCCCTATTGTTGACCCCAGGTTTTGTGACCGATGCCATTGGCTTTTTACTGCTATTGCCTCTGACTCGGCAATTGTTTGCAGTGCGCCTAATGGGCCGCTTTAAAACCTTCTCAAGTACCCATACTTCAGGCACTGGTTTTAACCCTCAGGGCTTTGCACAGGGTGGCGGCACAGCTGACTCTAACAGAGACCAAAGTATAATAGATGGGGAGTTTGAAGTGCCTAAAAAAGCGCCATCAGAAGATAAGCTTGAATAAAGGTGAGTTATCTAAACTTTATTTTAGTTTTGCTATTGAAAACTACACTTCACCCCATATCTAAGGGTTCAAGATTAACAATAATTCCAGCTAAGCTGGAGATACATACACTTTAGGAGTGCAAGCGTAATGAGCATCCGTCCTTTACACGATCGCGTTGTAATTCGTCGTCAGGAAGAAGAAGCAACTAGTGCGGGTGGCATCGTGCTACCTGGTAGTGCTGCAGAAAAGCCAAACCAAGGTGAAGTATTGGCAGTAGGCCCAGGCCGTATTACTACCAATGGTGAACAGCAAGCAATGAGCGTTAAGGTTGGCGATACTGTATTGTTTGGTCCATATGCCGGCAACAGTACCGCTAAGATTAAGGGTGAAGAAGTACTTATCGTTAGCGAAAGCGAAATTTTCGGCGTACTTGAAGCTTAACTTAACTCTATTTTTGATACAGGAATTTTTCACATGGCAGCTAAAGAAGTAAGATTTGGTGATTCGGCTCGTAGCCGTATGGTAAACGGCGTAAATATTCTAGCCGATGCTGTAAAAGTAACCTTAGGTCCCAAGGGCCGTAATGTAGTACTAGACAAAGCCTTTGGCTCACCAACCATCACTAAAGATGGTGTGTCGGTCGCTAAAGAAATCGAATTGGCAGACAAGTTCGAAAACATGGGTGCGCAAATGGTGAAGGAAGTTGCTTCCCAAGCCAACGATGTGGCAGGTGATGGCACAACAACTGCAACTGTTTTGGCTCAAGCGATCCTAAACGAAGGCCTTAAGGCTGTTGCAGCTGGCATGAACCCAATGGACCTTAAGCGTGGCATCGACAAAGCGTCTGCCGCTGTAGTAGCGCAACTTGAAGCCATGGCTACGCCCTGTGCAGATACTAATGCGATTGCTCAAGTAGGTACTATCTCAGCTAACTCTGATAGCACTGTTGGCATGATCATCGCTGAAGCGATGGAAAAAGTAGGCAAGGAAGGCGTCATTACTGTTGAAGAAGGTACTTCTTTGCAGGACGAGCTAGATGTTGTAGAAGGCATGCAGTTTGACCGCGGTTACTTGTCACCTTATTTTGTTAACAACCACGAAAACATGACTGCTGAATTAGAAACTCCGTTTCTATTATTGGTAGACAAAAAGATCACTAACATCCGTGACTTGTTACCTATTTTGGAAGCTGTAGCAAAAGCAGGCCGTCCATTATTGATCGTTGCTGAAGACGTTGAAGGCGAAGCCTTAGCTACTTTGGTAGTGAACAACATGCGCGGTATCGTTAAAGTATGTGCTGTTAAGGCACCTGGCTTTGGCGATCGTCGTAAGGCCATGTTAGAAGACATTGCTGTACTTACGGGTGCCACGGTCATTTCTGAAGAAATTGGTTTATCTCTAGAAACAGCTACTCTTGAGCAGTTGGGTCAAGCAAAGCGTGTAACCATGTCTAAAGAAAATACCATCATCATCGACGGTATTGGTGAAGCTTCGGCTATTGAAGGTCGTGTTACAGCGATCCGTGCACAAATTGCTGACACCTCTTCAGACTACGATCGTGAGAAGCTACAAGAGCGTGTTGCTAAGCTTGCAGGCGGCGTTGCCGTAATCAAGGTGGGTGCAGCTACTGAAGTAGAAATGAAAGAGAAGAAAGCTCGCGTAGAAGATGCGTTGCATTCAACTCGTGCTGCCGTTGAAGAAGGCGTAGTTCCTGGAGGCGGCGTTGCACTAGTTCGTGCTCTACAAGGGATCCAAGACCTTGAAGGCGCTAACCCAGATCAAACTGTTGGTATTAAAGTTGCCCTTAAGGCAATGGAATCACCCATGCGTCAAATTGCTACCAACTCAGGTGATGAAGCCTCTGTTGTGGTAGATAAGGTTAAGTCTGGTACGGGTAACTACGGTTACAACGCCAGCACTGGTGGCTATGGCGATATGATCGAAATGGGTATCCTAGATCCAGCTAAAGTAACTCGTACGGCACTTCAGGCAGCGGCTTCTGTTGCTGGTATGATGTTGACCACTGAGTGTATGATTGCTGATGCTCCTGCAGATGATGCCGGTGCAGCTGGTGGTGGTATGCCAGACATGGGCGGTATGGGTGGTATGGGCGGTATGATGTAAGCATCCCCCAAGCTAACCATGCTTAATAAAAAACCGGCTCTTGTAGCCGGTTTTTTATTGGCTAAAATCAGTTAACATGGGGTAAGTTAAAGCTTTATCAGCACCTCTTTTTAGGATATTGAAAAAATGATCGAAATCAATAATTTAGGCAAACAATATGCTAACGGCTTTGTGGCTCTAGATAACATCACTTTGAGTGTTAAAAAGGGTGAGATTCTTGCTCTACTGGGCCCCAACGGGGCAGGTAAAACGACGCTCATATCAGCCATTTGTGGCATTGTTAACCCAACTTCAGGCACTGTGACTGTGGGTGGTTTTGACATTATTAAGAACTACCGGCAAACCCGAAGCCTCATTGGCTTAGTGCCACAGGAACTGACGACCGACGCCTTTGAAACACCATGGAATAATCTAACATTTTCGCGGGGTTTATTTGGCTTACCTAAGAATACACAGTTCGTTGAAAAGATTTTGCGGGACTTGTCCTTATGGGATAAAAAAGACGACCGTATTATGACCCTGTCTGGGGGCATGAAACGCCGTTTATTAATTGCCAAGGCTTTGGTTCATGAACCGCAAGTATTGTTCTTAGATGAACCCACAGCCGGTGTTGATGTGGGGCTGCGTCAAGATATGTGGCGTATGGTTGATGAATTACGCAACCAAGGTGTGACGATTGTGTTGACGACCCATTACATTGAAGAAGCAGAAGCCATTGCCGACCGTATTGGGGTCATTAGCGGTGGCAAGCTGTTGTTGGTAGAGGATAAAAAATCGTTAATGTCGCGCATGGGGCAAAAACAACTTAAAGTTGAATTAATGCAAAGCCTAGATGCGGTTCCTGCGGAGCTAATGGAAAAAGGTTTTGTACTTGCTGACGATCATCTAAGCATTGTCTACCACTACGACAAAGACACACCAGAAGTGGATATTGCAGGCCTGTTACAGTCTGTTTCTAGTGCTGGTTTAGGTGTTAAAGATATACATACTCAACAAAGCAGTTTAGAAGAAATATTTGTTGATCTAGTGGAGGACGCAGCATGAATTTAAGAGGCATGTGGGCCATCTATTCTTTTGAGATGTCTCGTACTAAACGAACTATTACCCAGAGCGTGGTCTCACCTGTACTGTCAACGGTGTTGTATTTTGTGGTGTTTGGTGGTGCTATAGGCTCACGTATAGAGTCTGTGGGTGGCATTAGTTACGGCGCCTTTATTGTGCCCGGGTTGATCATGTTATCCATTATGACCCAAAGCCTGTCTAATGCCTCCTTTGGTATCTACTTTCCGCGTTTTTCGGGCACTATTTATGAAGTCCTATCTTCGCCTATGTCGTTCTGGGAAGCGACTGCGGGCTATGTGGGTGCTGCAGCCACTAAATCCTTGTTAATTGGTTTGATTACGCTTGCGACAGCAGGCTTTTTTGTGCCCATTGAAATTGCCCATCCGTTTTGGATGTTAGCCTTTCTAATTCTCACTAGAATTACCTTTAGTTTATTTGGTTTTCTCATAGGTATCTGGGCTGATGGCTTTGAAAAGTTGCAATTAATTCCTCTTTTAGTGGTCACTCCTATGGTATTTTTAGGTGGGGCATTTTACTCCATCGATATGTTGCCCAGTGCCTGGCAGACGGTGACCATGTTTAATCCTGTAGTGTATTTAATTAGTGGATTCCGTTGGAGCTTCTATGAAATCTCTGATGTGAGTGTGGGCGTTAGCTTAGCCATGGTGACCTTATTTATGGGTATTTGTTTAGCCTTGATCGCTTGGATCTTTAAGACGGGTTATCGGTTAAAGCAGTAAGCTCATGCATGGGATGATCTGGTTGGTTGCAGCAGTGGGTGCTTTAGGTCTTATGTTGTTGGGCTGGGCCTTTTGGTGGGAGCCATCCAGGGTCAGCGTTAAAGCACTTTAGTTAGCATTAAAGGTTGATTAACAACTGGGGTCACTCACTTTGAACAGCAGCACAAATAACCGCAAAGCCATCTTCTTAGTCCTTGCCTCGATGGCGGCGTTTAGTATAGAAGATGCGTTTATCAAACAGCTTTCCAGTACCGTCTCTATCAGTCAAATACTAATTGTTATTGGCTTGGTTAGCGCGATCTTTTTTGCCCTAGTATCGCTTAAAAGTGGGCATAGCTTATGGGCAGCTAGCCTATGGACACGAGCAACTCTAACTAGGATGTTAGCAGAAGCTGTTGCGGGTGTGGCTTTTGTAACATCATTATCTCTGGTGCCTTTATCCACAGTGGCTGCAGTGTTTCAAATCATGCCTTTAACAGTCACTATGGGAGCGGCTTTGTTCTTGGGTGAAAGTGTTGGTTGGCGTCGGTGGCTGGCGGTTTTTGTGGGATTTTTGGGTGTGTTACTGATAATCAGGCCGGGATTTGATGGTTTTAATCCAGCGGTCTTGTGGGTGCTTATCGCAGTGCTAGGCGTGGCTGTTAGAGATTTGGTAACGCGAGTCATTCCTGCCGATGTTGGATCTTCAATTATCTCTTTTCAAGCTTTTTTGTCTATCGTTATCGCCGGGATCATACTCTTGCTAGTGAGTCGTCAAGTGATGGTGCCTATGGTTGGACTCGAACTGGTTTATTTTGGCTTTACTGTCATTTTTACCATCTCAGGCTATTACGCGATCGTGTTGGCCATGCGTTTAGGAAATGCCTCGATTGTGGCGCCTTTTAGGTATTCAAGGCTGCTTTTTTCCTTGTTAATTGGCATATTCGTTTTTGAAGAAAGCCCAGATGGGCTCACTCTAATTGGCTCTGGCATTATTATAGCCACCGGCATCTACACTTATTTTAGAGAAAGAAGCCTAGATAAAAAGACTTCAAAACCTGCTGCAGTAACCCCGGAACTGCCCCATGGTTAAGGCCTTGTTAATCGATCAAGGGGGCCTATTCAGGCATCAGTAATTCATGCCCCACCACCTCATCCATTATGCCGTAGGGCACTCTAAAGGTTTTGCCCTCTAGCTTTATTAAGGCGTAGTCCTTACACATTTTAATCACGGTGCAGTTGACTATATTGCCCTTGTCGTTAACTCTAACGATGTTGTAGTTGTGGAGTGACAGCGCCATGGGTCTATGTGTCCTTTAGGGCGGCCAATTTGGCTGCGACTTGGTCTGGAATAATACAGCTTTTAAGGGCGCTATAGTCATAATAAACCCCCACACTGATGCCTTTAGCCACCACCCGATTTTGCTCTGTGCTCCATAGTTTGTGTTCTACCTCTACCTTCTTGGGGCCTGTTTGTGTGGCTGAACTAAAGACGATCAGGGTGTCGGGGTAAGTGACTGGGGCGAGGTAGTCACAATGAACAGAGGCTAATATAGGCCCGGTATTATGGGTTTTTATGTCACTAGTCACACCTATTTGCTCAAACAGATCAATGCGGCCGACTTCGAAGTAGCGAATATAGACGGTATTGTTAAGGTGCTGAAAGGCATCCATTTCGCCCCATTTAACCTTAATTTCTGTGCTAGCAGGGTATTGTTTTTTTAAACTCGTTAAATCCATGGTGGGGTTTCCTAATTAACTTCAAATCCGTGGGCGTATGGATCCCTCGAATCAACAATGATGGTGTTATAGCCGATGACTTGAGCCCAGCCTTGAACGCTTGGCATAATGCCATGGTAGGGCCCAACTTTAACGGTGGATTCAACCCGCCCAACAAATTGGCTACCGATAATGCTTTCGTGAATGAAGGTGTCACCTTGCTTGAGTAAACCTTTGGCATGCAGTTGTGCCATGCGCGCGCTGGTGCCAGTACCGCAGGGTGATCGGTCGATGGCGCCACTACCATAAAACACGGCGTTGGCGGCGTTAGAGTCGTGTTTGCGAGGCTTTCCAGTCCACATGACATGGCTAATACCATTAACACTGGCGTCTTCTGGGTGTACGCAGGAGGCAACTTTATTGATCGCCTCTCTTACCAAAGGACTATATCGTAGCACCTGAGCAGCTGAAAATTGTTCCAGTCCTGCAAAGTTTTTTTGCGGTTCAATAATTGCGTAGTAGTTACCCCCGTAGGCCACATCGATGATTAGCTGGCCTAAATCTGGGCATTCTATGACCAGACCTTCATGGGCCAAATAACTGGCTACATTAAATAGACGCACGGCCTCAATTAAGCCGTCTTTGGCTTGTTGGTATTCAATGCGAATAACTCCGGCTGGCACCTCCAAGGTTAATTGGCCTGCAGTTTTTGGTTGCCACAAGCCCTCTTGCAGAGCAGTGGTCACGGTGCCTATAGTGCCGTGACCACACATGGGTAAACAGCCACTCGTTTCAATGAATAATATAGCGCCATCGTACTCAGGGTTATGAGGGGGGTAAAGTATAGCGCCTGACATCATAGCGTGGCCTCGAGGTTCAAACATTAAGGCAGTGCGTACCCAGTCATGATGGTTCAAAAAATCTTGCCGTTTTTCGCTCATATTACTGCCCTTAAGGGCAGGTCCGCCCTTGGCAACCAGGCGCACGGGGTTGCCACAGGTGTGGGCATCAATACAGTTAAAAGTATGTATGGTCATAAGGCACAGAAAATGAGAAGTCCGGATTACTGCATGGTACAATGACTGAGTATAATTAACCTAATATTCGATGTGCTTAAGCCAATCTGCAATCTAGCCTGAGTGAACAAGAGAACTCCTATTTATGAAATTACTTGTCGACTTTTTACCCATTGTCATTTTTTTTATTGTTTATAAAATGACGGGTGACTTAATCCTTGCCACAGCGGTATTAATCCCTGCAACCATGTTGCAAATGGGCTACACCTGGTTGACCACCAAGAAAGTAGAAAAAATGCAGTTGGTCACACTAATATTAGTGGTGGTGTTGGGTGGTCTTACGGTGGCTTTGCAAGATGGTCAGTTTATTAAATGGAAGCCGACCATCGTTAATTGGTTATTTGGTTTGGTGTTTTTAGGCAGCCAGTTCATTGGCAAAAAGCCAGTAGTGCAGCGCTTGATGGGGAAAAGTATGGAGCTGCCAAGTCGTATTTGGCGGCAGCTCAATTTAGCTTGGGTCGTATTTTTTGCTGCGATGGGCGGTATTAATCTATATGTGGCCTTTAATTACAGTGAATCGACTTGGGTCGATTTTAAACTGTTTGGCATGCTGGGTCTTACGTTTGTATTTATTTTAGCTCAGGGCGTATATATGTCTCGTTTTATGCCTAAAGACAGCGAAGTAGAGGATTAATTATGTTGTTTGCCATTATTTCCCAAGATGTAGAAAATAGTTTAGCGGCTCGGTTAGCGGCAAGACCAGCCCATGTTGAACGGCTTAAAGAGTTAGATGCACAAAGTCGCTTAACGCTTGCAGGCCCCCACCCACACCCCTCTGAAGAAGGCTTTACCGGCAGTTTGGTGGTGGCAGACTTTGCTGATCTTGCCAGCGCCCAGGCTTGGGCCGCAGAGGATCCTTATATCGCCGCAGGTGTCTACGCTCAAGTGACAATTAAGCCATTTAACAACGCATTTTCAACCTACAGGGTGAACTCATGAAACCACTATTAACTGCGCTATTGGCGCTCACTCTCAGTTTTACTGCATGGGCGGAGAATCCTCGGGTTGAGCTATCTACAGTGCACGGTAGCATTATTATTGAACTCGATGCCCAAGCTGCACCCGTCAGTGTGGAAAATTTCTTATATTACGTTAATGCAGGATATTACAGTGACACCATTTTTCACCGGGTGATTCCAGGATTTATGGTTCAGGGTGGTGGCTTTGGCATTAATGGAAAAACTAAACAGGGCACTGTTAGTGCCATTGTGAATGAAGCGAGCAATGGTTTGCCCAACCTACGCGGCACCATTGCCATGGCGCGGACGAGTGACCCTGATAGTGCTACAGCTCAGTTCTTTATTAATCATCAAGACAATCCTTTTTTAGATAAAACCTCATCCAGTGCAGGCTATGCTGTGTTTGGAAAAGTGATCGAAGGTATGGACATTGTCGACCGCATTACCGAAGTGCCCACTAAAACGAAGGGCATGTATCGTGATTGGCCAGCAGAGCCAGTGATTGTTTATAAAGCGTACCACTTGGTTAAATAAAGACGGGGTATGAAAAACAGCGACGCTAAGAAAGCCTTTGCTGATCCTCAATGTTTGGCTGCAACTTTTGGGGTTGCAGCTGCTCTATTGGCCAAGCTGCAACAAACACCCCTCCAAGTAGATCAACGATTACAGCAACTTACGGCTATCCTGTTAGACACTGGTTTATTTTCAAACGCTAGTGCATTGGCCTCAAAACCCCCATTGTCTGGAGTTCAAGGTTCGCTGCCGATTAAAAATGCGGTGCAGGTGTTGGATCAAACATTTGGTGTAGGCTTAGACTTTTTGCTCACTTGGAAACTTTGGCTGCAGGCGAGGGAGGTCGACGACCAAAGCCTAGCCCTCAACTATGTGGCGATTTGTGAACAACCTTTGCGCCTAGATGACGTTAAATTGTTACACCAAAGCTGGCCGCAGTTAAACGGCTTAAGTTTGCAACTTCAAGGCCAATACCCAGATGCTATTAAAGGTTTTTACCAACTTGATTTTGGCGATGTAAAGCTAACCTTAGTCCAAGCCGAGACTGAACAAGCCCTAGCTCAACTTAAGGGCGAGTTCGATGTGTGTCTTGGGCCTAGAGATCGGCCGTTTAATAGGGCTTATACCGCGCCATGGCAGAGGCCACTGATGGGCGTGTCTGCAAAGGGTAAAGTAGCCATCATTGGCGCGGGTATTAGTGGCGTAGCCACTGCGTATAGCCTGTGCCAGCGAGGTTTTGAGGTGACTCTCATAGAGCAAGGTGCGGCGCTAGCCAGTGGGGCATCAGGTAATCGGCAAGCGATGCTGTACGCTAAGCTGCCAGACAATGCCACCATAGCGGGGCAGTTTCATCAACAGGGTCTGCAGCACAGTATGGCATTGCTAAAGCGCAGTTTAAGCCCTCAGCACTGGCAAGCCTGCGGTTTGTTGCAGTTAGCCACCAGCCCGCAACAAGTGACGCAAATGCAGGCCGTGATGCAGCGTCAGTATCCGTCGTCTTGGTTGCAGTGGTTAGATCAACCTCAAGCACAAACATTAGCCCAACAACCGGTCAGTGCTGGAGGTTTATATTTCCCCAGCAGTGGCTGGGTATCGCCTGCCGATTGGTGTGCCGCATTGTACCGCCAAAGTGGCGCAAGCTTATGGCTCAATAGCAGCGTAGAAACCATGCAACAAAGCTCCCACCAAGGCTGGCAGCTTGAACTTAAGGGCCATCACTCAGGCTCACATGAATTTGATGCCGTCGTTATCGCCAACGCCAATGGGGCTAACCATTTATTAGCTCACCAACACCTTCCTTTGAAATCAATCCGTGGCCAGATAAGTTATGTTGCAACCGCAGCAAGCCCTGCTTTGGTGGTGTGTGGCGAAGGTTATGTGACGCCGGCCCAGCAAGGCGTATTTGCCGTGGGAGCCAGCTATAATTTACACACCCATGATGACGCCTTATCGGTGCAAGATGATATCGATAACCTAAATCGTTTAAATCAGGTGTTGCCCCTTCACAAAGGGCTTGGACTTGATACTATTGTGGGTGGTAGAGTGGGGTTTAGGGCGGTAACACCTGATTATTTACCCATGGTTGGTCAGTTAGCTGACGAGTCCCAAGTGGTTCATCGGTTTGCTAAATTACGCCAAGACGCCAACTATAAATTTGCTGAGCAGATGCCCTATTTAGCAGGCTTATATATTAATGCTGGCCACGGCTCTAAGGGCTTAATTAGCGCTCCTTTAAGTGCCGAAATATTGGCTTGCCAGATGGCAAATCAAAGTCTGCCTGTGGCACAATGTGTAGCTTGGGGTTTAGATCCCAACCGCTTTATAATTCGCGACTTAATTCGCCGTAAACGTTAACCGAGATCCATCCTGTGAACCCGACCAAGATTAAACTTCATAAAAGCAGCAACACTCTAGAACTTAGCTATGCAGCAGATGCAGGGGAAGTGAGCTACACCTTAAGCGCAGAGTACCTGCGCATTTCATCACCGAGTGCGGAAGTGCGAGGCCATAGTCCAGATCAAGCCGTGCTGCAGGTGGGTAAGAGCAGGGTTAAGCTAGTCGGCCTAGAGGCAGTAGGTTATTACGCGGTTAAGCTCGAATTTGATGACGGCCATGATTCTGGTTTATACACGTGGAATTATCTGCACGATCTGAGTATCAATGAGGCCCAGTACTGGGCTGATTATTTACAACAATTAAACCTCACTAAACAAAGCCGAGATCCACACACCAGTGTGGTTCAGTTTGTTTAGTGAGCTTGGGCTAAGCCGCCTATAAAATAACCAAGTGATTGGGCAGTTCGTCTTGATCGTGGGTCGATGGCACATGCTCGGCGAGCAAATTGCCACAGGCCTCAATCGCATCGATGAGCCCAGCTTCGGTGTTATTGGCTTTTATTTGGCCTAATAGCTGCTGCAGTATGCGGTCCCATGCGCCCTCTGGTACCAAGTTATTAATGCCTCGGTCGGCCAGAATTTCTGCGTAACGCTCTGCTTCTGAGACAAAAATAAGCAATCCTGTTTCGCCGCGAGTGTGGTGTAAGCCTTGACTTAAAAACTGTTGTTTTGCAAGCAGGGATGCTCTGGCATGTTTAACCCGTTTTGGCACCAATAAATGTTTCAGAGGCTGCCAGCGAAACACTAGCGCCAAAGCTATAAACTCAAGCAACTGAATCCACAGCATGTCTGTTTGGCTCAACCATAGGTTAGTTTGCAGCAGCACTGCTGGGGTGACTAAACTCACTAACGCAGCCCACATGGTGGGGATAAAATAATAGTCGTCACTCTCACCTGCAAGGACTGTGACTAGCTCTGCGTCAGTATTTTTTTCAGCTTGGCCAATGGCATGCTGAACCTTGGCTTGTTGTTGTTCATTTATTAATGTCATGGTTACCATCCTCCAGATGCTCCGCCGCCACCAAATCCGCCGCCACCGCCGGAAAACCCACCAAAACCACCACCTGAGCTACGGCCACCCGAACCTCCTCCTAATATCATTAACGGCAGCAACCAGAGGCTACTACGGCCCCGGCGACCACCTGATGAACCGAGTCGGTTCATGGCTGCAAACGCCATAAAAATAAACATAAAGATGATGCTGGGTAAGCCTGAGCCGTTACCCGATTTCTTGCCTTTCGCCACTGGCGCAATATATTCGCCGCCAAGAGCTGCCACTATAGCCTGACTACCCACTAGCAAGCCGCCACTAAAATCGCCAGTTTTAAAGCGCGGTAAAATATAGTCTTGAACAATGGTGGCACTCACGGCATCAGTCATCACGCCTTCTAAACCGTAGCCCACTTCTATGCGAACTTTGCGTTCAGCTTGGGCTAAGATCAGGACAATACCGTTGTCCTGTTCTTTTTGACCTACGCCCCAGGCCCGGCCCATTTCTACTCCCGCTTGTTCAATACTAAAGCCTTGCAGGTCTTTAAGAGTGACTACAATAATCTGATTGCTAGAGGCCTTTTCATGGCCCGCCAATAGTTGGTTGATTTGTTGTTCGGATGCTGCATCAATTAAATTGGCTTGGTCTAAAATGCGAGTCTTGAGTTTGGGCACTTCAAAGGCAGCAAAACTGGGTAGCGCCAATAAACACAGGGCCAAGAAACTGACTAATAACCAGCGGATTTTGGTGTTAGGGAACACTTGTAAGGTCATTAGAAACTTACCTTTGGCGCTGTTTCAGCGTCTTGGCTGGTCGCAGTATAGGCCTCACGTAGTTTTAGGTCGCTGTATAGAAAACCATGCCATAGTTTGCCGGGAAAGGTGCGAATCTCTGTATTATAACGCTCTGTAGAAGTGATGAAGTCTCTGCGGGCCACACTGATACGGTTTTCTGTGCCTTCAAGTTGAGACTGTAACGCCAAAAAGTTTTGGTTGGCTTTTAAATCTGGGTAACGTTCACTCACGACTAATAAACGTTTTAGCGCGCTGCCTAGTTGGCCCTGGGCCTGCTGAAATTGCTGCATCGCTTGAGGATTTTCAAGCAGGTTCTTAGTCACCTGAATAGAACCGACTTTTGCGCGCGCATTAGTCACGGCAATGAGGGTGTCTTTTTCGTGCGCTGCATAACCTTTAACCGTGCTGACCAGGTTAGGAATAAGATCTGCACGGCGTTGATATTGATTTTCAACTTGAGACCAGGCCGACTTGACTTGTTCATCGTAGGTTGGAATGTTGTTGAGGCCACAGGCACTCAGTAAAGCGCTCAAAAAAACTAAGCTGAGGGTTCGACGCCAGGATTTAATGAACCACATAAATTTTTCCATTTGATTTTGGTTAGGCTAATGATGAGGGTTATTGCTAAATTTGCAAGCGGATAGGGCAATTAATTTAGTTTGGTTGTAACCCAATAATACGGCCAGAGGTGGCGTCGCCTTGATATAAACTAAAACAGCCGGCTTTTCTTTCTTTGGCATGCCGCAGGAGCATGGTTTTTATTGCCGGGTAGGCCAATTGCTCTGCCGGCAAGGTTTGTTCTGTAAACCACTTTACAGCCAAAGATTCATGACCCATTTCTTGGTTTTTTTGCACAAACTGAGCCCTGTAAATGATGTACACCTGATGCATGTGCAGAACATTAAATACGGAGTAAAGCTCACGTATTTCTACCTCCATACCGGTCTCTTCTAAGGCTTCCCTTTGGGCTGCAGCTTCTGTGCTCTCACCGAATTCTAGGTAGCCTGCAGGGATAGTCCAGGTGTTTTTTTGTGGCTCAATAGCACGTAAACATAAGGCGACCTTGTCACCTTGCTCTATAATACAGCCGCAAATAATAGTCGGATTGTGGTAATGCACCCGCGCACATTGGTCACAAACGATGCGCTTATGGGTATCCTCTGTAGGTTGTTTTTGATGTAATTTACTAGAGCCGCAATGGCTACAATAATTCATCTTCAGTCTGTCTTATCTGTTGCAGGGCGATGCTTCCTGCAGCATCAACGTGGGCCACACAGGCTTTTCTGGCGGCTTCACCATCGCGTTTGGCAATGGCCTGCATGATGGCCTGCATTTCCTTGAGGCTATCTTTCCAGCGACCTGGTTGGGCGATGGTTCCAGCTCGCAACACCATAATGCGGGCTAAAAGGCGGTTCAAACTGGCATCAAGTTCAGCATTGCAGCTGCCTTCGAGTAATTGCTCGTAAAAGTCTTGGGTGCAAGCCAGAATGTCACTCACCTCAGAGCGATCAAAGGCCTTGCCTAAGGCATCGGTCGTCTCTTGTAGTAAGCTAATTTGTTGAGCGCTAGCGCGCCTACAAAACAGTTCACCAGCTAAGCCCTCTAAGGCGGCCCGCAGTTCGTAGATGTTTTTAACATCCTCTAGGCTGAGTAGGGTGACGCTGGGCCCTCTATGACTCGTGTACTGCACTAATCCTTCGGACTCTAAGTGGCGTAAAGCCTCACGCACAGAGGTGCGGCTCACGTCCAAAGCTTTACACAGCTCCCTTTCTACCAATCGTTGGCCAGGTTTAAGTTGAGTGCTGATAATGGCATTGCGGAGCTTATCCAACACGATCTGACGCAGGGTAACGGTGTTACGGGTGACCTTGAGGTCTGCAAGTTCAGTCATCATAAGTTAGGATTCTGCAGCCATCTCTGCTAACACTTCACGAGCACAACGAAAGGCATCGATAGAGGCGGGTACGCCACAATATATCGCACTTTGTAAAAGCACTTCGCGGATTTCATCCTGGGTACAGCCATTGTTGAAAGCCCCACGAATATGAAGCTTAAGTTCATGGGGTCGGTTTAACGCCGTGATCATAGCTAGATTGATGAGGCTCCGAGTTTTGCGGGGCAAGCCATCGCGATTCCAAATACTGTCCCAGCAGTATTCAGTGACAAGTTCCTGCAAGGGCCAGGTAAAGTCGTCTGCCGCGGCGATAGAGGCATCGACGTATGCGTCGCCCAATACCGCCTTGCGGGTTTTGAGGCCCGCTTCAAACTTGGCTGATCTGTGCTTTTCTTGCGACATAAGTGAGTCCTTATTTGATCAAATAAAATGGATTTTATGACAAACCACCCATGAGCATATATTTAATTTCTAGGAAATCTTCAATGCCATAATGTGAACCTTCTCGGCCAATACCTGATTGTTTTACCCCACCAAAAGGAGCCACTTCGGTAGAAATAATGCCTTCGTTAATGCCCACAATGCCATACTCTAAAGCTTCGCCTACACGCCATACACGGCCTATATCTCGAGTGTAAAAATAAGCCGCTAAGCCAAATTCTGTGTCGTTAGCCATGGCAATAGCTTGGGCTTCATCCTTAAACTTAAAGATTGGGGCGACTGGCCCAAAGGTCTCTTCTGTGGCTACTTTCATGTCAGTAGTGGCATTACCAATAATAGTGGGTGTAAAGAAACTGCCACCTAAAGCGTGGCTTTCACCACCACAGATGAGGCTGCCACCTTTACTTAAGGCATCTTCAATGTGGTCTTTGACCTTATCAATGGCACCTTGGTTAATCATTGGGCCTTGAGTGACACCTTGGTCCATGCCGTTACCTACTTGCAGCAGCGCAACTTGCTCGGCAAACTTTGCGATGAAGGCATCGTAGACACCCTCTTGCACGATAAAGCGGTTAACACAGACACAGGTTTGGCCTGCGTTACGGTATTTGCCTGCGATGGCGCCAGCCACAGCTGCATCAAGATCAGCATCATTGAAAACAATAAACGGGGCGTTACCGCCAAGCTCTAAAGATACTTTCTTTAAGGTGGGGGCACATTGTTGCATTAATAGTTTGCCCACAGGAGTGGAGCCAGTGAATGTTAATTTGCGCACAGTAGGGTTGCTGGTGAGTTCTGCTCCAATGGGACGAGCTTGGCCGGTAATCACATTAAATACGCCAGCTGGAACACCGGCTTGTTCTGCTAATACTGCAAGGGCTAGGGCAGAAAAAGGGGTTTCTGCTGCTGGGCGCACGACAAACCCACAACCTGCGGCCAAGGCCGGGCCACATTTACGAGTGATCATAGCCGCGGGAAAGTTCCAAGGAGTAATGGCAGCAACAACGCCGATCGGTTCCTTAGTCACCACGATACGAGCATCAGCCTTATGGGTAGGGATGATATCGCCATAAGTGCGTTTACCTTCCTCGGCAAACCATTCTATAAAGCTGGCAGCATAAGCAATTTCACCTTTAGCTTCGTTTAACGGTTTACCTTGTTCTAGGGTCATAATTTGACCAAGGTCATCTTGGTTTTCCATGATGAGGTCAAACCAACGGCGCAAGATGACGGCGCGTTGCTTGGCGGTTTGTTTACGCCAGCTGATCATTGCTACACGGGCGGCCTCGATGGCCCGCGCGGTCTCCACCGCAGTCATGTCTGGAATAGTGCCGACGACGTCTCCATTGGCGGGGTTGGTGACTTCAATAGTAGCCCTTGAATCTGCATCTAGCCAAATGCCGTTGATATAAGCTTGTTGACGAAATAGCGCGGTATTGTTTAGTTGCATCATGTGGATCCTATAATGAGTATTAGCAATGAGTGGTCTGTGTTGTATTTTATATCAAAAGGTTAAACTCTTTTAACCTTTTGATATCTAAACTTAAATTAAACTGTTGGTGGTAGTGCTGAGCATGGTTATTTAGCGCATGACAAAAGGGTCAGCCATCGGTTCACTGGAGGTATTAATCCACACTGTTTTCAGTTGGGTATAATCTTTGACCCCGTCTATGCCACTTTCACGACCATAACCACTGGCTTTAAAGCCACCAATTGCGCCCATAGGTGAGACAGCCCGGTAGGTGTTAACCCATATGATACCAGCCTGCACGGCCTTACTCATGCGGTGCACGCGCGCATTGTCACGGGTCCAAATACCCGCCGCTAAACCAAATTCAGTATCGTTGGCCAAGGCTAGGGCTTGTGCCTCGTCTTTAAAGCGCATAATGCTGGCCACGGGGCCAAAGACTTCCTCTTGCATAATGCTGCATTTATTATTTTCGACTGCCAGAATTGTGGGCTCATAGTACCAGCCTTCTCCAGCGATGGAGGCTCGTTTGCCTCCCTGAATTAGCTTTGCACCATCGGCTAAGGCCTCGGCTACCATACGCTCAACTAGAGCCAGTTGTGGTTGGGTGGCCATGGGGCCCATTTCAGAAGTAGGATCCAAAGGGTCACCAATAATAATGCTAGCAGCGCGTGCCTTGAGGGCGGCTAAAAACTCAGTGTATACGCCATCTTGCACAAGCAAGCGGCTACCCGCGACGCAGCTTTGGCCACTGGCAGCAAAAATACCAGCAATCACTCCATTAACGGCACTGCCAATGTCAGCGTCTTCAAATATAATGTTGGGTGATTTTCCACCCAGCTCTAGGCTAACCTGGGCTAAGTTTTCAGCACTGTTTTTAATCACAGCCTTAGCCCCCTGACTGCCACCGGTAAAGGCAATGCGGCGCACCAGTGGGTGCTTGGTCAAGGCAGATCCTGTGTCAGTGCCAAAGCCTGTGACCACGTTGACTACGCCGTCGGGGAAGCCCGCTTCCTTGACTAAGTGCATAAGTTCAATAATGGTGGCTGAAGCATGTTCGGACGGTTTGAGTACTAGAGTGTTGCCTGCAGCCAAGGCTGGCGCCAGCTTAACTGCGGTTAAGTACATGGGGGAATTCCACGGAATAATAGCCGCAACCACACCTAAGGGTTCATGGGTGGTGTAGGCAAACATATCGGCTTTGTCTAGGGGTAAGGTCTGGCCCTCAAGCTTATCGGCTTGACCGGCGTAGTAATAAAAAAATTCAGGCATGTAACCAATTTGACCCATCGTTTCACGGATCAGTTTGCCGTTATCGTTAGTTTCCAATTGTGCTAAATGGCCTTGATTGGCAGCGATTAAATCACCCAGTTTACGCAGCAATTTACCCCTTGCTGTGGCGTTTAAGTTGCGCCACGCTGGGTTTTCGAAAGCATTTTGCGCCGCTTCAACGGCAACATTTACATCAGCTTCTTTTGCGTGTGGGAAACTTGCCCAGGGTTGGCCATTGGCAGGGTTTACACTGTCAAAGCGGCTACCATCTTGGGCATCTACCCACTGACCGTTGATAAACATTTGGTATTCGCTAAGGCCCATGACTTGCTCCTTGAATGACTGCGTTAACTGACTGGCAGTGAGTTAATGCCCATAAATTGGGCTAATAGTGCGTTGACTTCACTGGCCTTCTCAACGGGCATCATGTGCCTAGCGTTTGGTAAAATAACCGCTGTTGCTGAGGGTATCTTTGCTGCTAAGGCGTAGCTCATGGCAGGGGTAGAGCCAGGGTCTAGCTCACCGGTGGTAATCAACGTGGGGCAGCTAATGTTGCTTAACTGATCTTGCACCACATTATCACCTTCACCGAACAAACGATAACAGCGACTATAACTGGGGCTATGGTTAGCTAATACCTTGGCCTTTAACAGGGCTAAGTCAAGGCCATGATTTTGAGTATATAGAGGACTAAACCAGCGGGTTAGAGCCTGATCTATATTAGCACTGGGGCCATGTTTTTCTACCTCACGCACTCGCTTTAAAATAGTGTCACGTAAACGGCGAGTTCGATCAAACACTGAGTTCATAATTATTAGACTTTGCAGACGATCATGGTATTGGGTGGCAAATACCCGGGCCACCAGCCCTCCTAAAGAAAATCCAACTAAATGCACGCGCTTAAGTTGCCTATACTCCAACAGGTCATAGAGCTGCTGGGCCAAAGTTTCTAGGCTAAGGCCACTTTCTGTATGAGGGCTTAACCCATGGCCAAGCAGGTCATAGGTGATAATTTGGTACTTATCTTGTAAGCCCGCTACTTGATGTTGCCATAGATTTAAATCTAACCCCACACCATGGATAAAGACTAGGGTGTTGTGTTTTGACTCACCAAAGACTTGGTAATGAGTTCCCGCTGGACAAAATAAAGCCATTAAAGCTGGGCCTCTAGGGCCGCTTTTTCGGCGGCAATTTCTTCCATATCCATGTAGCGGTTGCCAATCCGAGGGTGCGCACGACCCCCATCTGCACCACCAAGAACCACGATGATTTCATCGGCTGCTGGCGCATCTTCAATGTGCATTTCTAAAGTGATGTAGTGGGAGCGAAAACCCGCATCATCTTTATGCATCATGGGGATCTGGATAGAGGTTCCGGCTGGCCCACGTTTGTTGGTGAAGCTTAAGAAACTTTTGGCGTTCACAGCGTCTCGGTAATGGTTGCCAAAACGTAAGGTATGAATGAGACCAGAGGCGTGCTCAATCTCCCCGTCTAAGCCGATCACAGCAGCTTTACCATAGGCCTCTATAGCCTCACCACTAGGAAAGTGAGCCAGTATTTTAGCCACCATTTCGGCGCCCAATTCAGAACACCCCGCAGTAATTTCTGGGCGCAGATTTTCTACAAAACCTTGGCCTGCCCATGGATTTTTAATGACATAAGCCACACCCACCATGGTAATGGGTCTAGGTGCTAATTTACCCCCTTCAATGCGCGTTTCTTCGATGCTGGTGACAACTTTACGTACTTCAAAATGCATAATTTATTCCTGATTAAAGTCAGTCACATGGGTTAGTTAAAGTGAGGCATTACTTGGTCTATGAATAACTGCAAAGACTTTTTCTTTTCTGCATGGGACAGGCCGTTGTCGCTCCAAAAGCTAAATTGGGTCACACCGAGTGCTTCGTAGTGCTTAATGCGCTGGGTGACTTCAGCGGGCGTGCCGATGAGAAGATTATTATGCAGATCGTCTAAAGCAAAGCCTGGCAGTTCATCCATTTGTTCATCAGTCAGCGGTTTTACAAAGCCCTCGACAGGTGTTTGGTCATTTTTAAACCAGGCGTAAAAATAAGCGTACCAATTGCGCAGGGCTTGAGCACCTTTGCGCCAATCTTCATTTTCTTCATGCACCCATGTGTGACGCAGAGCGAGTAATTGAGGTTGTGGTTTTTCTGGGTGGTTAATGCAGGCTTGCTTAAACCGTTGGCTGGCCATTTCAATGCTAGCATCACCAGCGATCAGTGGAGTGATCATAACATTGCAGTCATTTTCTACTGCATAATCATGTGATTCTTGTTCTCGAGCCGCCACCCACATGGGTGGGAAAGGTTTCTGTGTCACTCGAGGAATGGCTGTAGAGGTGGGGAACGAAAAGTGTTTACCATCATGGGCGTAGTCGCTGGTCCACAATTTTTGTAAGGCAGGAATCATCTCTCGCAAGGGGCCACCGCCTTCTTTGGCCGTCATTGTGTCTGTCATGCGATCAAATTCTGATTGATAGGCTCCGCGGGCAATACCAAAATCAAGGCGGCCATTACTCATCATGTCCACTAGTGAAGCTTCACTTGCAAGACGAACAGGGTTCCAGAAGGGGGCAACAATAGTACCTAATCCCAAGCGAATAGTTTTAGTAATGGGGGCAAGGTAGGCCATGAAGTTTAGTGGGTTGGGGCCGATGGTGAATTCCATCATGTGGTGTTCGCCAATCCACACAGTTTCAAATCCTGCCTTTTCCACCATGAGGGTGAGCTCGACTAGCTCATCAAAGAGTTCTTTATGAGGCTTGGTTGGATCAGATCGCTCCATGTGAACAAACAAAGAAAATTTCATAGTGGCAACTCCCAAGCCTAAACGTGCGTTGTTATTAATCAGATTGTATTATGGTATACCATCATACATATGCAGAATATGCCACTGAGCTAATAACATGTCAAGTCCTTCTATAGGTAGATATTATTGGTACAATTGTCTAATCTTGCGTTAGTTAATTGTATTCAATTTAAAAGGTTCTAGGGACGGTTCTTATGTTTCAATGTTTTTTTCCTAATCCACGATGGTTTTTTATTACTCTAATTGTCTGGGCAAGTGTATGCATTGCGGTTTGGTATGGCTGGGGTGATCAGTTAGGAACCTTGTTAGGTTTTGAACTGCCCGGTGAGGATGCTGAACCGGTACTTGGTTTGGGTCATTTTGTTAGTTCAGATTTTATCTGGTTTTACCTCTATTTTTTCACCACGCTGATGATGTTTGGCCTAGTGTGGATGCGACTTTCACCTCATGAGTGGCAGTTGTGGTCAATTTTTGGCACTGCCTTGATCTTATTTAGTACCTATTTTTCGGTGCAGGTGTCAGTGGCTATAAACACCTGGAGACGGCCTTTTTTCGATAACATACAAGCTGCACTGGCAGAGCCAGGGAGCATTACTGCCAAAGAACTATATGACTTGATTATTATCTTTGGTGAAATCGCTTTTTTAGCGGTCATCGTATTTGTCATGACGCGCTTTTTTGTAAGCCACTACATTTTTCGCTGGCGCATGGCCATGAACCAATTTTACGCCTCAAGATGGACTCAGCTCAGACAAGTGGAAGGGGCAGCACAAAGGGTGCAAGAAGACACCATGCGTTTCGCTAGCATCATGGAAGGTTTGGGAGTGTCGTTAGTGGATGCCTTCATGACCTTGGTGGCTTTTTTACCAGTACTTTGGTCGTTATCTCAATATGTAACAGAGCTGCCTATTGTTGGAGCCATCGCTTCGCCTTTATTTTATGCAGCTATATTTTGGTCTGTTTTTGGTACCATGCTCATGGCCTTTGTAGGTATTAAATTACCCGGTTTAGAATTTCGTAACCAGCGCGTGGAAGCGGCTTACCGTAAAGAGTTAGTTTACGGTGAAGACCACGAAGACCGGGCGCAGCCTTTAACACTAACTGAGTTGTTTGGTAATGTACGTAAGAACTACTTCCGGCTCTATTTTCATTATATGTACTTTAATGTGGCACGTAGTTTTTTCTTGCAGGCAGATAACCTGTTTGCCTATATTATTCTTATTCCAACCATCGTTGCAGGCACCATAACCTTTGGTATTTTGCAGCAAATACTGACCGCATTTGGGCAGGTAAGTAACTCCTTCCAATACCTAATCAACTCATGGCCAACCATTGTTGAGTTGCTCTCAGTCTATAAACGGTTACAGTCATTTGAGCGAGTACTGCATGAAAAACCACAAGTGGACATCGACCAGCAGTTCCTCGAAGAGGGTGAGAGCCGTTAAGCTGAGGTAATGCACTCAGGTGGCATGGTGCTTTAACTGATGCCACAACCTTTGAGTATGATGTGTTTAATAGAGTTGGCGGCGTCTATAAAAGCTTGCTCTGTTAGGCGTGGGGTCTGGGTCGCAATAAGGATTTGTGGCTCAAAATCAGCGTAATATTGAGTGCTGGCCCAGATCATAAAAATCACATGGGCTGGATCGACGTCATCCATCTTGCCCTGAGCCACCCAGCTTTCAAAAATACTCATGCGCTGCTTAAACCAGAGGCGATAATCTTGCTGCAGGTATGCGCTTAAGTGGGGAGCGCCACTAATCATTTCTTTAGCAAATAGCCTTGAAGCGGTGGGGTGAGTCCTAGAAAAATCTATCTTTGCATCAATATACCGGCTCAGAACATGGGCGGGTTCATCATGGCTAGACAGTTCGTTAAACACGTTATCCCAAAGCTTTAGCGTGTTTTCTAACACCGCCCCATAAAGGCCAAGTTTATTAGCAAAGTAATAGTGGATGTTGGCTTTAGGTACTTGGGCAGACTCGGCAATGCGTTGCATGGTTGCACCACGAAAACCGTGACAGGCAAACTCCTTTTCTGCGGCTTGCAAAATTAGGTCTCGGCTCTGCTCTCTGATACGTCCAGGCTTATAGGGCCCTCTTGAGATGTTTGGGGTCATGTGGTGTGCCATTAATTACTAAAGCCATAATGCATCATCATAGGCTATTTTAACATTAATGAAAAGTTGACTAAAATGACAGGTATTGAGAAGATACGAGGCTAATCAAAGAGAGTAGCGCATATGCACCTGTTATTGAATCAATCGACGATTGAAATAGTAGATCCGGCAGCAGACACCACCTTATTGCATTGGTTAAGAGAATCTCAATATTTAATGGCTACCAAAGAAGGCTGCGCTGTGGGCGACTGTGGTGCGTGCACAGTGATGGTTGGCGAATTAGCCCAAGGTCGCATAGTTTACCGCAGTGTGAACGCTTGCATTGCTTTATTGGGCAGTCTTCATGGCCGCCATGTGATTACCTTAGATGCCCTGCAGGGGCCTATATTGCATCCGGTACAGCAATCTATGGTAGATTGTCACGCCAGCCAGTGTGGTTTTTGCAGCCCAGGGTTTGTCATGTCGCTTGTGGCTTGGTGGCTCAATACCCCGGCTGATCAATTAGCCACCCCACAGGCTTTTGCCCATCACCGTCATGGTGTTGAACTGGCATTATCTGGCAATTTATGCCGTTGTACTGGTTATCATCCTATTCTTTTGGCGGCTGACCAGTTAGCCCCCATAGACAGAGCCACAGACCCTTTATTTAGTCAGTTGGGGGGTTATGATTACTGCTACGCACAATTGCAGCAGATGGCCTCTCAAACCCAGCACGCTTCTACCCCAGCTTATGTGACGCCGATTAACCTCGCTGAATTAGCCTTGGCGTATGAGGCCTTTCCAGCTGCGCGATTGGTGGCAGGGTCCACCGACCTCGCTTTAGACATTACCCATGGTCTTAAGTCGATCGACCATTTGATCGACGTCACTGGGGTAGCAGAACTACAGTTGATTGAAAAACGAGGTCACCGACTGCATATAGGTGCCGGTGTGACGCTCAGCGAGGTTGAAACTTTCTGTCAAAATGACTTACCAGCTATGAGCGACTTATTAGTTGGTTTTGCATCCCGCCAAGTGCGTAACCGCGCTACCTTAGTGGGTAACATTGCCAACAGTTCCCCTATTGCCGACGTGCCTCCTTTGTTACTTGTGATGGACGCTCAATTAGTCCTTCAGTGTGGTTTAAAGCAGCGCATTATTGCCCTAAAAGAGTTTAACCTGGGTTATAAACAAACCGCTTTAGACACTGGTGAGTTTATTCACAGTGTCATATTACCCTTGCCATTGAAAGGTCAGCGAGTGTGGGTGGAAAAGGTGAGTAAACGCACTGAAGATGACATTTCGGCTACTTGCGTGGCCATGAGCGTGATCATAAAAAAAGGTGTCATTGTACAAGTTAATATCGCCTGTGGCGGCATGGCTGCGATTCCTAAAATGGCCAACGCAACGCAAGGTCAGTTGTTAGGTCAAAGCTTAAGTCATCAACTGATTGCTCAAGTACCCGCATGGTTGGCTCAAGATTATCAACCCATTGCCGATATGAGGGCCAGTGCTGACTATCGACAACAGGTCACCGCCAATATTATCCAAGGCTTTTTAAAGGAGCTTATGGCATGAGAAAACTACCTCAAATCAAGCATCCACAAGCCGCTTCCAAAGCCCAGGTGAGTCAGAGTGATGGCTACAGTTCCAAGCCTAATATAATAGGTAAAGCCACACCCCATGAAAGTGCGCAGCTGCACCTCACAGGCAAGGCTTTATACATTGATGACATTGCCGTGCCCGTTGGTTGTTTGCATGCTTATGTAGGGATGGCGACGGTAGCCTGTGGGTTACTGGCCAGTCAGGATTTAAGCGCGGTTGCTAGTGCAGACGGTGTGGTTGATGTCATCACAGCCAAGGACATTCCGGGTCAGGTAGACATTGGGGCAGTCTTTGCGGGTGATCCTTTGTTGGTTGAAGAGCAAATTAACTACTTTGGTCAACCTCTTTTTGCTGTTGTTGCCACTAGTCGCGACGCTGCCCGTAAAGCTGCGCTCTTAGGTCAGGCACAGATTAATGCGCAACCACCCTTGTTAACCCTCGAGCAAGCCCAGGTCAGCAACAAACAGGTGCGCCCGAGCCATCGCTTAGTCAGGGGTGATAGCGCCAAGGCACTTCAGGCCTCGGCACATTGCCTTACAATCAATCAGCAGGTGGGTGGCCAAGAACACTTTTACCTTGAAGGTCAGGTTTGCTTAGCTATACCGCAAGATAATGGTGGTGTATTGGTCCACACTTCAAGCCAGCATCCAAGTGAAGTGCAAAAGCTAGTGGCCGAAGTGCTGGCCTTACCGATGCACAAAGTGGTGGTCGATACGCGGCGTATGGGGGGTGGTTTTGGTGGCAAAGAAACCCAAGCAGCACAATGGGCATGCCTTGCGGCCCTATTAGCCGTACGCAACCAAAAGGCGGTCAAGATGCGCCTTGCACGTAGTGATGATATGGCGCTGACGGGTAAGCGTCATCCTTTCGTAAATCAGGCACAGGTGGGTTTTGATGGGCAGGGACTGATTACTGCCGTCAATGCTGAACTCAATGGCTTGTGTGGTTGTAGCCCTGATTTGTCGGACGCGATTGTTGATCGAGCCATGTTCCATACCGACAATGCCTATTATTTGCCCGCAGCCACCATTACCGGTCATCGTTGGTTTCAGAATACAGTATCTAATACTGCATTCCGCGGCTTTGGTGGGCCTCAAGGTATGATGCTTGCTGAGCAAATGATGGATGATATTGCCCGCAGTCTTAGTAAAGATCCCTTGTTAATCAGACAGGCCAATTTATATGGCCAAGACGATCGCAATATCACGCCCTATCATCAGACGGTTAAAGGTGTAGACCTAAAACGAATTATACAAGAGTTGGTCGAGTCCAGTGACTATTGGGTGCGGCGCAAGGCGATTCACAGCGATAACCAACAGGCTTTAAAAACCGGTGGCCGTTATCTCAAAGGACTGGCCTTAACACCGGTGAAGTTTGGTATTTCCTTCACTGCCATGTTCCTTAATCAAGCCGGTGCTCTGGTACATATTTATACCGATGGTACTGTGCAAGTGAGCCACGGTGGTACGGAAATGGGCCAAGGTTTGTATACCAAAATTGGGCAGATAGTTGCGGCTGAATTAGGCCTACCTTTAGCGCAGATAGAGGTTACTTCAACGCGCACTGACAAGGTTCCCAACACCTCCCCTACAGCGGCTTCAAGTGGTACCGATCTTAATGGCCAAGCGGCAAGAAATGCGGCTCTGACAATTAAGCAGCGCTTAATAGACCATACTGTAGAAAGCTATCAAGTTGACGCTGATGAGGTCACATTTAGTGATGGTAAAGTGTCATGGCCTAGCCATTCAATCTCGTTTGCAGAACTGACACAGCAGGCCTACATGGCGCGCATTTCCATGTCTGCCACAGGTTATTACCGCACTCCAAAAATTCATTATGACCGCCAACAAGCCAAAGGCAGTCCATTCTTCTATTACTCATGTGGTGCTTCTGTGAGTGAAGTCAAAGTGGATACCTTTACGGGCACTTATACGGTGTCTAGAGTTGATATTTTGCATGATGTGGGTGAAAGCATTAACCCTGCCATTGACATCGGTCAGATAGAAGGGGGTTTTATTCAAGGCATGGGTTGGCTGACCACAGAAGAATTAGTATGGGGTCAAGATGGTCGCCTGCAGACCAATGGTGGTGCAAGTTACAAAATCCCCGCTGTGGGTGATACGCCTAAACAGTTTAATGTGGCTTTGTTAAAGGACAGTAAAAATCATGAAGCCACGATTTACCACTCCAAGGCTGTGGGTGAGCCCCCTTTAATGCACGGTATCTCTGTATGGTCGGCATTGAGAGATGCAATCTGGGCGGCGGGTGGCGAAAAAGTAAATCCGCAACTAGATACGCCGGCCACACCAGAGCGGGTATTATGGGCACTTAAAGCGGCTAAAGCTGTGTTGGTTAAGGGGGCAAAATGAAAGCATGGTTGCGAGCTCAGTGGCAGTGTGAACAACATAATCAAGCTTATGTGTTAGTGAGTGTTGTGGCTTTGCAGGGTTCATCACCGCGTGGCGTAGGCAGTAAAATTCTAGTTACTGAGGATCAACAGTTTGACTCCATTGGTGGTGGGCATCTAGAGTACAAAGCCATTGCTCAAGCCCGTCAGATGATGGTTAAAGGTGCGCAAACACAAATGATCGATTATCCGCTTGGCGCTAGCTTAGGCCAATGTTGTGGTGGCAAGGTTAGCCTCATGTTTGAAGTCTTCAGTGACCCTAAAATGTCAGTGGTGGTGTTTGGTGCCGGGCATGTTGGCCGAGCTTTAGTTCCGTTATTGGCACAATTGCCCGTGCGTATTACTTGGGTTGATAGCCGCTACGATATGCTACCTACAGAGCTACCCCTTGGGGTGGTGGGGGTGCACGAAGAGCACCCACAAGACCATGTGGCAGATTGCCTTGCAGGAACTTGTTACTTAATCATGACCCACCACCATGGGGTAGACTTGGCACTTTCCGAAGCCGTATTAAAGCGGGGCGATGCCAGTTACTTGGGGGTGATTGGTTCGCTCACTAAGGGGCGTAAATTTCGCCAAAGGTTGGCTGCTAAGGGTTATTCTGCAGACACCATCAATCACTTGTATTGCCCTATGGGCAAAGCTGGAATTAGTGGCAAGCAACCCATGGAAGTAGCTATTGCTATTGCTGCGCAGGTGATGGACCTGTATCAAAATTGCAACCCAAATAGCCATAACAATGTGACTGAAGCTGACACCCTACACCTAAATAAAGAGAACCTAGACTATGTCTGAACGTCTGATGCGTGGCCCATTGTTGCACTGCTTAGGAGAACCAGATAAAAACCATGCAGCGGTTGACTATCGGCCTGATGCTCTACTTTGGCTGCAAAATGGACGGGTTCACCAGATGGGTGACTATGAGTCTATGGCCAGCGAGTTAACTGCTGAGCAAATGGCTAAGGTAGAAGATTGTAGTCAATATTTGATGGTGCCAGGGTTTGTAGATTGTCATATTCATTACCCGCAAACAGAAATGATTGCCGCCTACGGTACGCAATTGTTAGATTGGTTAAACACCTACACCTTTCCTGTTGAGTCTAGTTTTAAAGACCCGTTAAAAGCGGCCGCTGTGGCTAAAGTGTTTATTAACCAGCTGTTAAACAACGGCACCACCACCGCCTTGGTCTTTTGCTCCGTGCATGCAGAATCTGTAGACGCATTATTTACCGAAGCCCAGGCCCACAATATGCGCATTATTGCGGGTAAAGTAATGATGGATCGCAACGCGCCCAACGATGTGCTGGATACAGCGCAAACCAGTTATGAACAAAGTAAGCAACTGATTCAGCGTTGGCACGGTGTAGATCGTTTGCAGTACGCAGTAACACCAAGATTTGCACCCACATCATCGGATGCACAACTGGCCGCTACAGGGCGCTTGTTGGCGGAACATAAGGGCGTCTACTTGCATACCCACCTGTCTGAAAATGTAGATGAAATTGAATGGGTTAAAGCCCTGTTTCCAAATGCAAAAAACTACCTAGATGTATACGACCAGGCAGGTTTATTAGGCAAGCGTAGTGTGTTTGCCCATGGCATTCATTTATGTGATGAGGAATGTGAACGTTTGGCAGCAACAGATTCTGCTATTGCACACTGCCCAACGTCTAATCTATTTATTGGATCGGGGCTATTTCCGATGCAGCGCCTTCAAGGCTATGGTATTAAAATGGGCATGGGCACAGATGTAGGGGGTGGTACCAGCTTTAATATGCTCCAAACCCTAGCGGATGGCTATAAAGTGCAGCAGTTAAAAGGCCATAACTTGAGTCCAGAACAAAGCTTTTATTTAGCCACCTTAGGGGGTGCAAAAACCCTCGATATGGATGATAGGATAGGTAATTTTGAACCTGGTAAAGAGGCAGATTTTTTGCTCTTAGACCCCAAGGCCACCGACTTGCTAGCCTTTCGCACTAGTCATTGTGAACATTGGCGCGACTTGATATTTGTCCTCCAGACTTTGGGTGATGATCGGGTGATTGCCCAGACCAATGTGTTGGGCGTTAGCACCTAAGAGGTGTTTGGAAAATGCCACAAGGTGGCTTGCACGCTAGCCCCAGTCTGCTGGGCTGAGGCTGCTAACGCCATATCTTTAGACCTTAATTAAAACAGTTTAGTCGCTTTACAAATGATGGGTAACTGGTGACACTTGGCACTCATGCACTAGTTGTTACCCCTACGCCTTTAGATGAGAGTTATACCATGCCAGACAATACCCGTTTGCTTTCCAAGCGCCTCGTTTCAGCCGTTAGCTTAGGTTGTATGAGCCTGTCCCATGGTTATGGTGAAAAAAGCTCTAGCAAACATAGCAAACACTTCTTGAATAAAGCCCTCGACCTTGGCTACACCATGCTTGATACCGCAGCAGTGTACGGCCATGGCCACAATGAATCGATGATCGGGCAGTTTATTAGTAACCGGCGCAATGAGTTTTTTCTAGCGAGTAAGTGTGGCTTCGGCCAGCAGCCTGACAGTCAGCCCAGTATTAATGGCCGGCCTGAGTATATTCGAGCGACTTGTGAGGCCAGTTTAAAACGTTTGCAAACAGATCATATCGATCTTTATTATCTGCATCGGCGTGACTTTAATGTGCCGATTGAAGATAGTATTGGTGCCTTAGGAGATTTACACCGTGAGGGCAAAATTGGCGCCGTTGGGGTATCTGAAATCAGTGCAGCTGATTTGCATAAAGCCCACGCTGAGCATCCTATCAGTGCCATTCAGTCAGAATATTCTTTATGGACGCGCAATGTTGAAATTGAAGTTTTACAGGCCAGTCAAGCCATTGGTGCAGCCTTGGTCGCCTTTAGTCCCTTAGGGCGCGGCTTTTTAACCAATAAGCTACATCATCTTTCACAGCTTACTGAGCATGATTTGCGCCAGACTATGCCGCGTTTTAATACTGATCACTACCCCGCTAATCTGTCTTTGTTACCAGCTTACTTGAATTTGGCTGAACGCCAAGGTTGCACCCCAGCTCAGCTTGCCTTGGCTTGGGTTGTGGCCCAAGGCGACCATGTTATTGCTATTCCAGGGACTCAGAACCTATCTCACTTGGAAGAAAACGTTGCGGCTAACGACCTGGTGCTGGACACAGAAATTAGGGTTGAACTTGATCACTTGATCAACCAACATACGGTGCATGGGGCACGATATAGCGAGAAAGCCCAAGCCACGGTCACTACGGAACGCTTCAGTGCCATTGACTGAGTTACGGGTAAACTGCGACTAGAGTCTATTAGTCAGTTGTCTATGCTGTCTAACGTCATGGGCTGATAGCCCTTGGTGCACTTATTAACGGGTGGCGTCGGCAATAATCATTGCCGCTGCTTTCTCGCCAATCATAATACATGCCGCATTAGTGTTACCGCTAATGAGAGTAGGCATTATGGATGCGTCAGCGACACGCAAACTTTTAATCCCATAAACGCGCAATGCAGCGTCGACTACGGCTAATTCCCCTTGGCCCATAGCGCAGGTGCCCACAGGGTGGTATTCGGTCTCTGCTGTGGCTTTGATAAAGTCACATATTTGGCTATTTGAAAGCACCTCATTTCCAGGTGAGTATTCATCGCTTATAAGGTCTGCAAAGGGCCCGCTGGCAAGAATATTTCGACATAAATAAATACTTTCACGCATGCGGTCAATATTGCCTTGGGTCTGTAAAAAACGCTGGTCAATAATGGGAGCCGCTTTAGGGTGGGCGCTCGCCAAGGTAATTTCTCCCATGTCTGTGGGGCGCAAGTTGCAAGCATGAATGGTGACTCCGTGGGCTTTTAACTCGTTTACGGGTTGGGGGAATATCATTAACGGGATAAAGTGCAGCTGGATATCAGGCCTGTTAGGACTGAATTTTGAGCTCACAAAAGCACCGCTTTCGGCGCCGTTACTGCTGCCTGGGCCAGATCGATTGCAAAAGTAACGTAGGCCGGTGGTCAGTGCGCCTAAGCCCTTATTGACGCCATATAAGCTATTGGCTTCTTGGGTGCGTGCCAAGACTGAAACGTTGAGATGGTCTTGCAGGTTCTTGCCCACGCCTGGCAAATTGACGTGCATGTCGATCTGGTGCTTTGATAGTTCATCCGCAGGACCGATGCCCGAAAGCATAAGTAATTGGGGTGAGCCAATGGCCCCAGCACTCAGTATCACTTCTTGGCTAGCGAACGCATAAATCACTTTGTTGTCAAGCTGGTAGCTGACTCCCAGGGCCTTACCCGCCTTAATAATGATGCGCCTAACGTGGGCTCCAGTAATAATGGTTAAGTTTGGCCTGTCTGCAATGGGGTGTAAATAAGCCACTGCTGCACTGCAGCGTTTAGACTCTTTTTGCGTCACTTGGTAGCGTCCGGCCCCCGCTTGTTGTTGGCCATTAAAGTCTGGGTTATGCGCCATGCCCGTAGCCACAGCAGATGCCACAAACTGATCGCTCAAAGGGTGGGTGTAAGAGCGGTCACTGACGGTCAATGGGCCATGACTACCATGGAAGTCTGACTCAATATGGGCGCCTAAGTTGGTTTCAGATTGGCGGAAAAAAGGTAAAATATCAGCATACCCCCAGCCTTTGTTTCCTAAGGTACGCCAGCCATCGTAATCTTCTTGCTGGCCGCGTATATAAATCATCGCATTAATGGCACTGGAACCGCCTAAGGTTTTACCCCTTGGTACAGGAATTTGGCGTTGGTTCATGGCGGTCTGTGGGGCTGATCGATAACGCCAATTGAGTTTTTTATGGTCGAGCAAAAAGGCCACACCAGCGGGCATATGGATTAATGGATTGCGATCACGTGGGCCGGCTTCCAGCAACAATACTTCGCAATTTAGGTCGGCACTTAACCGGTTAGCTAAGACGCAGCCTGCAGAACCCGCGCCGATGACGATATAGTCGTAGTAGTTGTCTGCCATGATGGGACCTTATTTTTGTTATATCCACACGGGTTTAGTTTGCATCGATCCAGGTATAGCAATGCCCATGCGCTGCAAGATGCTAGGCGCAAGGGCTGTTTGAGCAATCACATGATCTGGCGAGGGGCCTTGTATGGGATGGTTAGGGTTAGCGAAGTAATAAATGGGAATATCACGCATGATGGCCTCTGTGCCACCGTGGTGGCCACGCGCACTTTGGCCGTGATCTGCGGTGATGATTACGTCATATCCTTGTTCTTGCCAGCGTGGGATAAAGTCGCCCAGAGCGGCATCAATGGTGTAACAGTTTTTGTCTATTTCAATGGAGTCGAAGCCGTAATGATGACCTAAGCTGTCTAGGGTGCAGGAATGGAATAAAAAATAATCGGGTTGGTGACGTTGAATCAGTAAACTCATTTGCCAAAATAGGTCGATGTCTGACGGTGTTGCAGGCTGAGCTTTGTTCTCCCCAGCCATGGTGTAAAATCGGCCATGTTGAATGGGTCGGCTGATGTCATCTACCTCCATGTCTTGGAGGTGCTGAAACGGGCTGCTTTGAAAATAATCCGAAAAAAATGAATGGGCGATGGCTGCGGTGGTGCCGCCTGCAGCTTTGACTGCACTAAAAATATCAGCATCTTCTAGTTTACCTTGATGGTAGTTACTCGTAACACCATGGTCTTGCGGCGTCAGTCCGGTGTGAATGCTGGCATAACATGGGCCAGACACCGAGGGCAGTACAGATTGCCCTTTCCACAAGTTAGCTTCGCCTGAGGCTACCCATCCTTCTAGGTTGCCCATAAGCCTGCGTGCGTAGGAATAACCCAGGCCGTCTAGAATGAGTAAAATTACTTTATTTTCCATGAGTATATGGCCTTTATAATTAGCATTTACGAATTCTTGTGCTATTCTATATCGTGGCTCTAATTATGTCAGTAGCATTGTAAAAAGCACAGAGCACAACCCCGTTAAGGTTCAAGTTTTTAAGAGGCGCATATCGACCCTGTATCCGACACCAGCATTACCCAACTGCTTATTGGTTTAGCGGGCGGGGTCGCCCTGCTTATATGGGGCTTAAAGCGTGTGCAACAGGGAATGAAACGATCTTTTGGTGGCCGTCTTACGTATTTTATCCGTGATCGCTTTGCCGGCGTTTGGTCAGCCTTAGGCCTTGGCGTATTTCTTACCCTTATTCTTCAAAGTAGCACCGCGTCGGCCCTACTTGCTGCGTCCCTAGGGGTGCAGGGTGAGGCTGGATTAGCCTTGTTATTAGGTGCTGATGTAGGCACGACCTTAGTGGCTCTCATACTGTCCTTCGATCTCAGTGCTCTGAGCCCTTTGTTAGTGGCTATTGGCGTGTTTATGGAATTACGCGCCAACGATAAACGTCAACAGGGCATTGGTGAAGCACTTATGGGTTTGGGCTTAATGCTATTGGCATTAGGTTTGTTGCGTCAACAAGCGATCCCTCTGCAGGGTTCTGAACTCTTTAGTGACATGCTGCAAAGTCTTATTGCAGAGCCTTGGTTAGCCATCTTGTTTGCTGCTTTACTTACCTTCTTGTTACATTCTAGTCTCGTCATGGTGCTGCTCTTGGCAGGCCTTGCTGGTGCTGGAGTAATTGACGTTGAATCTGGTTTGTTGCTGATTCTTGGTGTCAATATTGGAAGCGCCGGTATTCCGGTGTATTTGTCCCGCAAATCGAGCAATGCCAAACGGGTTGCTCCGTTGGGGAATTTAATATTACGGACGCTGGGAGCCATGGCTTTTGCGCCATGGGTAGCGGGGGTTCAAACAGGGCTCAACTTTGTGAGTGTTGATCCGGCTTGGCAACTGGTGTTAATGCATTGTTTGTTCAATGTCACTGTCGCAGCCTTTGGTATGTTAATTGTGAGTCGGTTGGCAGGCTGGATTGATACGCGTCTGCCACGGGAAACTTTAGCCCCTTTACCGACGCCTAAATACCTAAAAGATGTGCAAGATACCGCACCTTCTGCGGCCCTAGCTAACGTGGTTCGAGACACCCTAACCATGGGTGAGTTGTTAGAGGATATGCTGCGTGAAGTGCACCTTGGTATGACTGAGCGCTATGATGCCCTCGAGAAAAAGATTCACCAAAGTGATGACATCATTGATGACTTTCACCAACAAATTAATGCTTACTTACTGGAGTTAGGTGGTCAAGATTTAACTGAAGACGAGCGCCATCGTTGCCAAGATTTGTTACTCTTTATAACCAATATAGAGCACGCTGGTGAAACTTTAGAGCGCAGTATGACCTTGTTGCTGAAGAAGAAAAACAATTTACACATTGATTTTACCGAATATGAAAATGAAGCCTTAGACACCAGTATGAAGTCTATCTTTAAAGTGATGCCCATGTCATTTCAAGTGATGATGAGTGAAGATGTCAATAGTGCCAGGGGCCTGATCCAAGCCAAGCATGAATTTAATACCAATCATCAAAAAAGTTTAGATGGCCAGCAAAATCGGGCTATGCAGGCGGACAAAGCTAACCCTTTAGCCCACTCTTTATTTACCGATTTAATGCGCGATGTTAAACGGCTCCATTCTCACTTTACGGCCATTGCTTATCCTGTACTCAACCGTGAGGGAGAGCTCAGAAGCAGCCGTTGGCGCGGCTATAGTGAAGCCAAAGCGGTGACCGCTAGTGATTCTGTGGTTAGTGAAGCGACAGATAGTGAAGTGACAAATAGTGGTGTGGTGGATAACAACGTGGTGGATAGTAACGTGGTGGATAGCAACGTGGTGGCCAATCATGCCGCAGACACCGATGAGGTTAATAGTGCCGAGTTGGAACATGATGTGTTAAACAATGACTTGGCGAAGGGTGAGCTAGAGGTAAAGCCCTGATGAACCCTTTCAAACGCGATTTTGATGCCAATAAAATTAAAGGCATCGTGTTTGATAAAGATGGAACACTGTTAGATTTTCACGCCACTTGGGTGCCAAGGGCGCTTGCCGCAGCAAAGGCTGTAGCCGATGGTGATTCAGGTCTTACATCGATAATGTTGCAAGCAGCAGGCTATGATAACAAAACCCAGCGAGTGCTTGGCGGGTCTGTTTTAGCGGCGGGTAATAACCGAGAACTCAGTCTGATTTGGGCACCCCTCGCCGATAAACCAGTGGATCAGGTTGAAGTTTTACTTAATCATATGTTTGCCACCGCCGATTACGGTGACAGTGTCGCCGTTGACCAGCTCACTGCAAGCCTACAGCAGTTAGTGGGTCTTGGCTTAGTGCTTGGGCTTGCGACAATGGACAGTGAGGCGGGTATTAAAGCTACTCTTGGTGACTTTGAATGCCTGCACTTATTTGATTATGCCGTAGGTTATGACTCTGGTTTTGGCAGTAAACCCGGCCCTGGTATGGTGTTGGGCTTTTGCCAGCAGACCGGCTTAACACCTGAACAAGTCATGGTGGTAGGCGACAATACGCATGATTTACACATGGGCCAAAGTGCGGCAGCAGGTTTTAATGTGGGTGTGCTCACGGGTACTAGCAGCCGCTCTGAATTAGCCCCTGATGCTGATTTAGTGGTGGCTTCTATTGCCCATCTAGCAGCGCTCTGGCACTAGGTTATAAAGCCTTCATTTTGTGACCTATTAGCCCATTATAGTGTGGCCATTTGGCGTCTTTGCCTGCTATCATTCCTCCATTGATTTTCCTTAAAATAAAGGTATATTCCCCATGGCGAAGACCATTATCTCAACCGACAAAGCCCCAGCGGCGATTGGCACCTATTCTCAAGCTGTAAAAGTAGACAATATCGTTTATATTTCAGGGCAAATCCCGCTTGATCCAAAAACTATGGAAGTGTGTAGCCCAGACTTTGCCGCCCAAGCCATTCAAGTTTTTGAAAATTTAAAGGCCGTTGCCGAAGCCAGTGGTGGTACTTTAGCTGATGCAGTGAAGCTAAATATATCGATGACCGACTTATCTAATTTCCCTACCATCAATGAGATTATGGCCACCTACATGGACCAGCCCTATCCTGCTCGTGCTGCCGTTGGTGTGGCGGCACTGCCCAAAGCTGTGCAAGTAGAGATTGAAGCTATTTTGCATTTAACCTCTTGAAGAGGAATGCTAAACAAGGCTACGGTGAGCACAAGGTTAAAGCATTAAAAGAACTTGAGTTAATGGTGCTTTTAAAGTCTTTGTGGCCCTACCTTATGATTCATAAGGCGCGGGTGATTATTGCCATGGCCTTGCTAGTGAGTGCAAAAGCAGTGGCCTTGGTCATTCCTTGGGTATTCAAGCATATTGTCGATGCCCTAGATAGCGACACTCCAGAGCAGCTACTGGTAATCCCCTTAGGCTTTGTCCTGCTATATGGAGGCATGCGCTTTGGCGCTGTATTTTTAGGTGAGCTGCGTGATGCAGTGTTTAGTCGAGTCACCGAAAGTGCCATGAGTAAAGTGGGTTTAGAGGTTTTTGCACACCTGCATCAGTTGGAACTCGATTTTCACCTAGGCCGCCAAACGGGGGGCATTTCCCGCGACATAGACCGAGGCACTAATGGCATCAATTTTATGATGCGTTTCATGGTGTTTAATATCTTACCCACTATTATTGAACTGGTAGTGGTAATGCTCATTTTATTGTTTGCCTTTGATGTGTGGTTTTCGGCCGTGACTTTGGTGTGTGTGGTGGTTTATGTGGTGTTTAGTATTAAGACCACAGAATGGCGCACACGTTTTGTAAAAGAGGCTAATCGTTTAGACAGTAAGTCCAGCACTCGCGCTGTAGACAGCTTACTCAACTTTGAAACCGTGAAATATTTTAATAATGAGAGCTTTGAAACCAAGCAATATAGTAGCAACTTAAGTGCTTGGGAACAGGCTCGGGTCGATAATCGTTTATCCTTAGCGCTGCTTAACTCTGGGCAAGCATTAATTATTGGCTTAGGGGTGACCGGCTTAATGTATTTAGCGGCTAAAGGTGTAGCCCAACAAACCATGACCATTGGTGATTTGGTGATGGTCAATTTGTATTTATTACAGTTGTTTGTGCCACTTAATGCCTTGGGTTTTATTTACCGTGAGATCCGTCGAGCGCTGTCAGACATAGAAAACATGTTTGGCTTATTAAGGCGTCAGTCTACTGTGCAAGATAAAGCCCAAGCCCCACAGCTAAAAGTTGAGCAAGCAGCAATAGAATTTGAAGCGGTTGATTTTAGTTACCAGAGCCAACGCCAAATTCTGAAAAAACTCAGTTTTAGTATAGCACCGGGTGAAAAAGTGGCCATTGTCGGCCCCAGTGGTTCGGGTAAGTCGACCATTGGGCGCTTGCTATTTCGCTCCTACGACATTAACTCTGGTGCCATTCGTATTGATGGTCAAGACGTGCGTGATGTGCAGCAACTTAGCCTCAGGCAGGCGATTGGCGTGGTGCCTCAAGACACGGTGTTATTTAATGATACCATTTGGAATAACGTGGCCTATGGCAACACTGACGCTAGCGACGAAGCCATTTGGCAGGCCATTGATATGGCTTCATTACGCACCTTTGTTGAGTCCATCCCAGACGGTGTAGAAACCCTTGTGGGTGAGCGTGGATTAAAGGTCTCTGGTGGTGAAAAACAGCGTATCGCCATTGCTAGAGTGCTGCTTAAAAATCCAGCAATATTACTCTTTGATGAAGCCACTTCAGCCCTTGATTCAGAATCTGAACAGAGTATTCTCAAAGCCATGGCCGACATCTCTGCTAACAAAACCACCCTCGTCATCGCCCACAGATTATCGACTGTGGTGGATGCTAATCGAATCTTGGTGGTAGATAATGGTGAGATAGTAGAGCAGGGCAGTCATCAAGAGTTACTCACACATGGCGGCCACTATGCTCGATTGTGGCGCATGCAACAAACGTTTAGCGGTTAAAAAATAGCCGTAAACGCTCACATGCTTGCTGTAAAATGGCCATGTCTGTGGCATAGGAAAGGCGGAAGTGGTGGGGCAGGCCAAAGGCACTTCCTGGCACTAACGCCACGCCAGTGCTGGCCAATATGGCCTCTACCAACCCTAAATCATGTGGGTACCCCAGCTGTTCAATGGCTCGACTACAGCCAACAAAGCTGTAGAAGGTGCCTTGACTAGGCAATACCTCAAGCCCAGACATCAAATTAAGCTGACTCACCACATAATCGTGCCTTTGCTGGTAGGCACTCACCATGGGCTGTAATATCTCTTGAGAACCTTCTAAGGCGGCTAACGCAGCGGCCTGACTGATGCTGCTGGCGCATGAGCTCGACTCAATCTGGACTTTGATCATGGCCGCAATGATGGTTTCTGGGCCAACGGCATAGCCAATGCGCCAACCCGTCATCGCATAGGCTTTAGATACGCCATTCACGAGCACGCAACGGTGGCTTAGGTCGGGGCATACATTGAGTAGATTAACTAAAGGCGCTTGGCCCCAATAAATATGCTCATAAATGTCGTCAGTTAAAATAGTGACTTGTGGGTGTAAACGCAGCACTGCACCGAGCTTGAGTAATTCGGCACGATTATAAGTTTGGCCACTAGGGTTACTTGGGCTATTAAGCATTAATAATTTAGTAGCGGGCGTGATGGCGGCTTCTAATTGCGCAGCGGTGAGTTTAAAATCTTGTGACGCTGGGCATTCAATGATGATGGTTTCGGCGCCAGTCATGGCCACCATGGCGCTATAAGACACCCAATAAGGCGCGGGGATAATAACCTGGTCACCTGCCTCCAGTATCGCCACTGTCAGGTTATAAATGCTCTGCTTAGCGCCGTTACTCACCAACACTTGGTGGGTTTGATAGCTAAGCTGGTTGTCACGCTGGTACTTATCACATATGGCTTGGCGTAATGTTAAAGTGCCGGCCACGTGGGTATATCGGGTTTGCCCTGTTCTCATAGCCACAATAGCGGCATCAATAACATGATCTGGGGTGTCGAAATCGGGTTCACCGACCGCCAGGTTGATCACGTCTTCACCGTCGGCTCGCATTTGTGATGCAAGGTTACTAATGCTGACGGTAGCAGAAGGCTTAAAAGATTGTATCCGTTGCGAAAGAGGCCACGTCACGAGCATAACTCCGTTATACTATTGGGTTGCTGAATAGGGTATCACGCTGGGCCCTAGATAATGAATCCAAAATGACGTAAATAATGAATCCTTTATTTGAATTAAAGTCTAAGTTTGAACCTGCAGGTGATCAGCCTACAGCAATTAAAGAGTTGGTAGAGGGCATTGAGGCGGGCTTAGCTGCGCAAACTCTTCTAGGCGTCACAGGTTCAGGTAAAACCTACACCATTGCTCAGGTGATTAATAAAATACAAAGGCCCACCATAGTCATGGCCCATAACAAAACCTTGGCGGCCCAGTTGTATGGTGAGTTTAAGGAGTTCTTCCCTAATAATTCGGTAGAGTATTTTGTATCCTATTACGACTACTACCAGCCAGAAGCCTATGTGCCTGCCTCGGATACCTTTATTGATAAAGATTCATCCATTAACGAACACATTGAGCAAATGCGGCTATCGGCCACCAAAGCCCTGCTAGAACGCTCTGATACTATTATCGTGGCCACCGTTTCGGCTATTTATGGTTTAGGTGATCCTGAGTCTTACCATAAAATGGTTTTGCACCTCAATCGTGGTGATCAATGGGAACAGCGTGACTTGGTCAGGCGTTTGGCTGAACTGCAGTACAAACGCAACGATGTTGATTTTCATCGAGCCACCTATAGGGTGCGCGGCGATGTAATTGATATATTCCCTGCCGAATCTGATGAAGAAGCCGTACGCATTGAATTATTTGACGATGAAATAGAGCGCCTGAGTTACTTTGACCCACTCACCGGGCAGGTATTGCGCAAAGTGCCACGGCTCACGGTGTACCCAAAAACCCACTATGTGACCCCAAGGGAAACCTTGCTTGGCGCCATTGATGAAATTGAGATTGAACTCAAAGACCGTCTGCAATACTTCCGCAACAACAACAAGCTCGTTGAAGAGCAGCGTCTAGAACAGCGCACCCGTTACGACATAGAAATGATTAGGGAACTGGGCTTTTGTTCAGGCATAGAAAATTACTCCCATTACTTGTCTGGCCGCAAGCCAGGCGAGCCGCCACCAACCTTGTTTGATTATTTGCCAGCGGATGCCCTGTTAATCATGGACGAATCTCACGTTAGTGTGCCGCAATTAGGCGCCATGTACAAAGGGGATAGATCGCGCAAAGAAACACTGGTGCAGTACGGTTTTAGGTTGCCCACGGCGTTAGATAACCGACCCATGAAGTTTGAAGAATGGGAAGACATCGCACCACAAAAGATTTTTGTTTCAGCCACGCCTAGCGTGTATGAACAAGATCACACAGACAGAATAGTAGAGCAGGTGGTGAGACCAACGGGGTTAGTTGATCCGCAAATAGAAATCCGCCCAGCCACCAGCCAAGTGGATGACCTGATGTCTGAGATTAGTATTACCGCAGCTAAAAACGAGCGGGTACTTGCCATTGTATTAACTAAACGTATGGCAGAGGATCTAACGGACTACCTGCATGAACATGGCATCAGAGTGCGTTATTTACACTCTGATATTGATACTGTGGAACGGGTGGAAATCATCCGTGATTTGCGCCTTGGTGAATTTGATGTGTTGGTAGGTATTAACCTGCTTAGAGAAGGTTTAGACATGCCAGAAGTGTCTCTTGTGGCTATTTTAGATGCCGACAAAGAAGGCTTCTTGCGTTCAGAGCGTTCTCTCATTCAGACCATTGGTCGTGCAGCCCGAAACTTGAATGGCAGAGCTATCCTTTATGCTGAGCGCATTACCGGGTCGATGCAAAGAGCCATGGACGAAACCGACCGTCGCAGAAACAAACAAATTGAGCACAATCGGATCAATAACATTGTCCCTAAAGGGGTCATTAAGTCGGTGCAAGACATTATGGAAGGTGCCTATACGCCGGGTGCTGGAAAAAACAAAGATGGGAAAAACGGCAAGAAAGTGGCTGAAGATAAGCTGGATTACACCACCGACAGTGGGTCTCTAAACAGTAAGCAATTGTCTAAACTCATTAGCAAAACTGAAGATGCCATGTATTTAGCCTCCAAAGACTTGAAGTTTGAACAAGCGGGTCGTTATCGTGATCAGTTGCAGCAGCTCAAAGGTCAATTAATGAGTCGTTAAAAGGCTGTAACCGATAGGATACTGAAAAGTAGATCCATAACCCAAAATTAACCACTTGGGCCGACTGGGATAACAATGTCAGTCTTTAGGAGCTGTTAGTTGGGTGTAGACGAAGTTCTGCTTCAGCACCTAAAGCAAGGGTTGCGGTCACGAGACGCTCTTTGTATTGTGCTAGGTCTTTTAAGCTATGCTTAGCTGTTGATGTGGCGATGGACATAGCCCCAATGACTTGCTTGCGTGACGTTAAAATAGGGGATGCAATGCTGATGATACCGTTTTCATGCTCTTCTCTATCATAGGCTACACCTTCAGATCTAATGTGGACTAACTCTGCTAGCAATGCCTGTCTGTCGGTAATGGTGGTATCGGTAAATTTAATAAAGGTTTGCCTTTGTAAGGCATACTCTTGTCTTTCTGGTGATAAGTACGCCAGCATGACCTTGCCAACGCCGGTGCAGTGAGCTGGTACAATGCGTCCTGCTTGCGCTAATGTTTCAAAGCGTTCTGATGTATGTCGTTTATCAATAAATAATACCTGACCATTTTCAATTTGTGCCAAGTGCACTGTTTCTCCGACCTGACGTGATAACTGGTCCAAATGTGGGGCAGCAATAGGGCCTAGAGAGGCTTGTTTCCAAGCATTATGGGCTAGGCGTACTAAACGCAGGCCAAGGGAATACTTCTGACTCTCATCATTATAGCTGAGCATGCCTTGATTGGTCATGGTTTGTAATAAGCGGTAGGTGGTAGCTTTTGGAAAGGGACTGCGCTCCAGAATGTGATTAAAACGCATGGAGTGACCGGCATCTGCAACGATATCAAGCATAATGAGGGCTTTACCTACTGTTCCATCCTGTAAGACTTGGTCCATAACTTAATTGATTCCTTAGATTAGGCAAAAATTGAAACCTAATATCCACTTCCATATAGTGAAACCGCTGATATTATCAGGTCTTCTAAAGTCTAACAATTAGTGAATTACTTAAACCTATAAGCCAAAGCCAAAGCGGCTTGGAGACACTCATAATGCTGCCATAAAGGCCCTTTCTTGGGGCTTTAACCAAACCTGGTGACTGCCTGAACACACCTTTTATAGAGCGCATGAGGTATGTTAACGAATACGCAGGTTAGTTTGAGCATCGAATATCATGACATCCGCTACATCTAAGGCCAGATTGATAGTTTCTACGCCTCGCTCTAGTGCACTGCCACGCTGCTCTATAATGAGCTTTTCGCCCGTAGGAGTGTGCAAGTGTACATATGATACACCGCCTAAATGCTCAATTATATCTACTTTAAATGGGTTTTCTTGTTCACTTTGTACAAAGTGCTGGGGACGAATGCCAACCACTAATTCAGTGCCGTTTGCAGGCAAGGTGGCTTTAAAAGGTACGGAGATGTTATTCAAACCGGGCACCTTTAAAGCACCCTGTTCTACCACAGCGTTCAAGAAGTTCATGCCAGGAGAGCCAATAAAACCTGCTACAAATTTATTGACTGGATTGTTATATAACTCTAATGGCGAGCCCACTTGCTCAATTCTGCCTGCTCTAAGGACTACTATTTTGTCAGCCATAGTCATGGCTTCTACCTGGTCGTGGGTCACGTATATCATGGTGGCTCCCAACTCTTTGTGCAGATGGGCAAGCTCAACCCGCATCTCTACTCTTAGTTCAGCATCTAGGTTGGATAGTGGTTCGTCAAATAAGAACACTTCTGGGCCGCGCACGATAGCTCGGCCAATGGCTACACGTTGACGCTGTCCACCAGACAAAGCTCTAGGTTTGCGATCAAGATAAGGCGTGAGCTGTAATATGTTGGATGCATGATCTACTTTTTTGATAATTTCTAGCTTAGGAACTTTATTCATTTTTAGTCCAAAGCTCATATTTTCCCGCACGGTCATGTGAG
>CAWUTT010000043.1:0-9523 GCA_963925635.1 uncultured Pseudomonadales bacterium
GCGAATTACTCGGCACAAGATCCAGATCTATTCTGCAGCATCAACCCAGCCTTGGGTGGAGAATCAGTGGCTTGAAAAATAACCCCCCATGGCAACGGGATTAATGGGTTGGATTTTGCTTTAAAAAACACCAAGCTCGCATTTGCTGCGCTAAAGGAAAGCAAACATTAGTGCTCACCAAGGTTTCTAATATTTACTTCGTGGTGATCTGTTGAAACACCATGAAGTAAAAAAATTGTGGTGCAAAGGTTTCACATTTCGATAGTATCAAAGCTTCTCATGTTGATCATTAACCCCCCTACGAAAGCCCGTCTCAGCTATGCCTGCGAAGTTAGGGCCTTAAGGATTAAGAAACGCTAACTTGAAGCGCATGTTCTCAATACGTGGCTCCAACCTTGCCCCAAAGTGGGCTACTGTTGTTTCCCACTGTTGGGCGGGGATGGCCACAAATACACCTTGTTGTTGCAGCGCTAAATTCTCCAACTGATCTAGGCGCACAGGTTTGGCCTTATTGTGACTATAAAAGCGTGCAGAAAACTCAAGTTCAGAACCAAGGTAATAAAGTCTGGACCAATTATCAGAGTTTCCATTTTTTGGTTGTTGTGCAACGTATTCAGCAATGCGCTTTTCAGTTTTCATTAAATCGTTATTATTGGCCACTAACACACTCAACCCTAACCCAGCTAAAGGTATCAACCACATCAACAAGGTAAAGCCTAGTCGACGCCATGGCTGACCATTATTGAGGCTGATCATGGCCCAACCCATGAGCAAGGCAAGGGCTGGCATAGAAGGTAGCACATAGGTCCAAATCACATTACCTGCAGGCGTGAAAAACACTGGCGTTACTAACGCCCATAACAACACATACATGACTACTGGTTGCTTAGCAGCCTGCCATAGGGTTTGACGCCAGCGGGCCTTAAATAGGTGGCCTACCAGTAATAACAGGGCTAGTGGGCCCCAGGGAGCAGACCCCGCTAACCAATGCACCCAAATCATACCTTTAGGTTCCGTGTGGGCGTGGCCATAGAGATCGCCCATCCAACCTGGATCTACAAAGCGCATAAAGTGCTCACCCACAATGAAGTAGTTAATGAAACCTGGGGTTTTTAGCTCGGCTAATATATACCATGGCAGTGCTATGATTAAGGTTAACAAAATGCCCCTAATCCAAGGCATAGTTTTTAAGTAAAACATGAGTTTACCTTGGAGCAATACCCATAGGCCTATGGGCGCACCAGTAATCACCAATGCCAACGGACCTTTGGCCAACAAACCAATACCTAAACCAATAAACAAGCCATAACGCCAATACCAAACATCTTCCTTAGGCGCTAAATAAAAGGCCACCATGGCCCACGTAGTACCTAACAGTAGGTACGGGTCTGTCATCACCGTGCCAGCAGCTACAAAGGTCAGCAACATGCTGCTGTAAACTACCATACTAGCGGTGGCAACTTGGGCATTAACAGAAGCAATAGCCAGACGCCAAAGCATCCAAGTAGTGACTAAAAAAGCCAACAATGCAGGTAAGCGAGCAGCAAATTCATTAATGCCAAATAGTTTAAAGGAAATAGCTTGGGCCCAGAAGGATAAGGGTGGTTTGCCCCAAAAAGGCACCCCAGGTTCAAACCATGGGGTAATCCAATCGTTGGTCGTCATCATTAAACGGGCAATTTCCGCATACCTAGGCTCGGTGGTATCGGCCAATGGCAGCACTACCATGGCTATTATGCGCACCACTAGCATAGTGCCTAATAACCAAATAAGATTAGTCCGTTGTAACATTAACTGAGGTTCCTTGTGCTGCGGTAGAGGTGTGATTGCTAGCATTTCCAGCTGTCTGTTGTACCACATCTTGAATAATAAATAGGGGCCGCTGTTTAGCCTCGAAATAAGTTTTTCCAACATACTCGCCCAGTACGCCAATAGAGAGTAATTGTACCCCCCCTAAAAATGTAATCATGGCAATAATAGAAGGGTAACCATCTAGGTCATTACCAAAAAAGAGCGTTTTAAAGACGATCCAAGCACCAAATATACCACCCAATGTGGCTGTAATTAGTCCCAACAGTACCATGGCTCTGAGCGGAGCCACAGAGAAGGATGTAATGCCCTCAAAGGCCAAACCAAACAGATTAAAGTAATTCCACTTAGTTTGCCCTGCGGCACGATCGGCCACATCATATTCCATCACATGCGTAGGGTAACCTACCCAAGCAAATAAGCCTTTCATGTACCGGTTACGCTCTGGCAAGCGGTTGAGAGAGTCCAGTGACCTGCGACTCATGAGCCGAAAGTCGCCTGTATCCTCAGGAATACTCACAGAGCCCGTGATGCGGTTCATGATGCGATAGTAGTCATAGGAACCTGACCTTTTAACCCACGATTCACCTTCTCTACTGCGCCGCTTCATAGCCACTATATCAGCCCCTGCACGCCATTTTTCTAGCATATCAGGAATTAATTCGGGTGGGTTTTGTAAATCTGCATCAAGTACAATAATCGCTTCACCTTGTGCCTGCTCTAAACCCGCAGACAAAGCTGCTTCTTTGCCAAAGTTGCGAGACAAAATAATGGCTTTTACACGGGCGTCAGCTTGCGCTTGCTGTACCAAAAAACTAGCACTGGCATCCTTACTGCCATCATCCACCATCACCATTTCGTAGTCTAAACTGAGGTCATGCATGACTTTTCGCACTCGCTCAAATAATAGCGGCAACACTTCCATTTCGTTATACACGGGAATGACCAAAGAAAGTATCGGTGTAGTCACTGTTGGTGCTGCCTCAGCGGTTGGGCTAGTTATCTGATTTTGCACGGAATACAACCTTTTTATATAACAAAAAATTAACCACCATAATAATACTCGTTACCACCACTTGGGCCATCAATGGCTCTGGTAATAAACTGCCGTAAAGGCTATAAAACAGCGCTAAATTTAACAGCCAACTCACTGACACTGCTGGGATATATGCCATTAGCGCGTGCTTGTGTTGGCGTTTGGTTTTAAAAGTGAAAAAATACTGTAAAAAATAATTCACAACAGCGCCCACAAAAGCACCCACACTAGAGGCCAGCACTGCTTCTACTTGCAAATTAAGTAAGCCCCACAAGGTGGCCCAGTGAACCGCCGTGGCAATGCCGCCGCTGACCAAAAAACGCAGCACTAGCTTAACTAGGGTTAGCAGGGATGATGTGTTTGCCATGTACAAAGGCCAAAGGTGAATTATAGTGGAGTTAAGAGTGCAAAATTATAAAATAATTCCACCCTCAGAACAATGAATCAATCGACCAACCCTAGACCGTGATCACTGCCTTGGTATATAGTGCGGCGATATCCATTTTGAATAGGCTCTGGCCCCATGAGTAGCACTCAACGTTTGTTATTAATCGCTTGCTCGATGCTGGTGGCCATATTAAGCACCTACACCTACCTAGAACAACAAAATAACACCGATACCTGGTACAGCCAAGCCCAAGTGCAACAAGGCGAAAGTTTATTTTTAGACCACTGTGCCTCTTGCCATGGTGCGCAAGCTGAAGGCGCAGAAAACTGGACCCAGGTCGATGCTGACGGCAAGCGCCCAGCGCCACCTTTAAATGGCAGTGGCCACGCTTGGCACCACTCATTAGCCGATCTAACCCAAACCGTTATTCAAGGCCGCGGTACCATGCCCGCATGGGAAGGTACCCTTACGGATGCACAAATTATGGCGACTTTAGCATGGACTCAAAGCCGCTGGCCTAGCCAAATTTATAACGCTTGGTTGCAGGCAAACCCATGACTCAGATAGCGAACTCAACGGTATCAGCTTTTAACCCGTTGTATCGCAACGGCGCCATCATGGTCATTATATGTGGCCTACTGTGGAGCACCGCCGGTGTGGGTGTGCGTTATATCAGTGACGCCTCAGGTTGGCATATCGTTTTTTTTCGCTCCCTGGGCTTAGTGATTACTATATTTACGGTGATGGCTTGGCGTAATAATGGCAACCTGATCACCCCCTTAAAACGGACCAATAAGCTGAGCTTATTGGCAGGCATTTTTTTAGGGGCTTCCTTTTTTGGCAATATTTTTGCTTTACTGCATACCAGTGTGGCTAACGTCACCTTTCTGTTGAGTTCGTCACCATTTATTGCAGCCTTACTGGGTTGGTTTATTCTGGGTGAGCGTGTCAAAAGGCGCACTTGGGTGGCCATAGGCCTCACTAGTATTGGGGTTAGCGTGATGGTAGGCCATGCCCTCAGTGGCGATGGCATTATCGGTATGGCTTTTGCCTTAATGATGGCCATTTGTTACGCTGCCTTTAGTGTCATCATGCGCCGCGGCAAAGGCAGCGATATGTTACCTGCCGCCGTGATTGGTGGCTTTTTTTCCATGCTAGTGGCGTGGCTTGCCATTGATGACTTCTCTATAAGCTGGACCGACCTAACGATTTGTTTAGCCTTGGGCTTTTTTCAAATGGGGCTGGCCTTGGTGTTGTTCATCTCTGGCTCAAAGCACGTACCTGCAGCAGAGCTGACCTTATTAACCATGCTTGAAGTCATTTTGAGTCCTATTTGGGTATGGTTCTTGTTTAATGAACACCCAGGCAATTGGACCTTAATCGGTGGGGGCATCATCATGGTGGGCGTGGTGGTGCAAGCCATCGGCGCACGCCGCCAACACCCCCAGCCACAAATGCTCTAACTAATGACGCGGACTAGGCTTGAACCAACGCAGGCGGTTGGCGTTAGTCACCACGGTAACCGATGACAAGGACATTGCCAAGGCAGCTAACATCGGACTCAGTAGCATACCCGTGAGGGGAAATAACACGCCTGCAGCAATGGGAATACCTAAGGTGTTATAAGCAAACGCCCCGCATAAGTTTTGTTTGATGTTGCGTAAAGTTGAGTGACTCAGCTCAATGGCATCGGCCACCCCATGTAATGAACTATTAAGTAAACATAGATCAGCACTGTCAATGGCCACATCAGTGCCTTGGCCCATCGCAATGCCCACGTCGGCTTGGCTTAAGGCGGGTGCATCGTTAAGACCATCACCCACCATGGCCACCACCTGACCTTGATTCTGCAGCTGTTTAATCTTATTTAATTTGTCCTCAGGCATCAGCTGTGCAGCAAAATCATCCACCGCCACCAGTTGCGCCACTCGCTGCGCTGCTGCCTGATTATCGCCGGTTAACATCATCACTTTAATGCCCTGTGCTTTGAGCCGCTGCACCGCTTTAACACTATCTGTTTTTAAGGCATCTTCAAGGGCAAAGGCCACGATTAATTGGCCTTTATGAGCCAATAATACGATACTTCGAGCCGCGTCTTCCTGAGCTCTTAACCACACTTGTGCAACACCAATATCAATGTTGTGTGCCTGCATTAGGCTCACATTACCCATTACTAGATCACCACTAACCACACCCATGCCCTGCACCGCAGTGAAGCCTTCCACATGGGTTGCTGCCGAAAATACAGCTGAACCTTTAAGCGCTAACTGTTGTTGGCAATAGGTAACAATTGCAAGCGCAATGGGATGCTCTGAGGCCTGCTCTATGTTTTCGGCCATGGCTAAACTTTGCACTTCGTCAGCATCGTTAAAAATAGCAAAGGCTTCAACACTAGGGTGTCCCTGAGTGATGGTACCGGTTTTGTCTAACACCACCCAATCAATATTACTGGCTTGCTGCAGGGCTTCGGCATTACGCACCAAAACCCCCATTTGTGCCGCTTTACCCACACCGATCATGATGGAAATAGGGGTGGCTAAACCCAAGGCGCATGGGCAAGCAATAATCAATACCGATAGGGCACTAACAAAGCTATAACTGAGCACGGGTTGAGGACCAAAGGCGTACCATACTAGGGCAGTGATCACCGCGATCAGCAACACCACAGGCACAAATATAGCGGCCACTTGATCGGCTAACCGGCTGATCGACGGTTTACTATTTTGCGCTCGTCTCACCATCTCAACGATACGGGCTAAGGCGGTATCACTGCCCACCCGAGTGGCTTCATAAATGACACTGCCTTGGCCATTAATGGTGCCCGACACCAAATCATCACCCAATTGTTTAAGCACTGGCATCGGTTCCCCTGTTAGCATGGCCTCATCGAAGTAACTTTCGCCTTGCGTGACCCTGCCATCTACCGGCACTCGTTCACCAGGTTTAATACGCAGCCAATCCCCCACCTTAACTTGAAGAATATTAACCTGCACTTCAGCTGCCATCACTGTGCCTGCTGTACCTACCAAACAGGCATGGCTGGGGCGTAGACCCAGCAAATTTTTAAGACTGGCATGGGTTTTAAGACGCGCACCCATCTCTAACACTTGGCCTAGGTTAACTAAACCAATAATCATCACTGCGGCTTCAAAATAAACCCCCCGAGCCGCCTCTGGAAACATGCTCGGCCGATACACCACCAAGATCGAGTACAGCCATGCAGCACTAGTGCCAATGGCAATCAGGGTATCCATATTGGCATGCCCAGACTTAAGTGCCTTAAAACCACTCTTATAAAAATGCTCCCCAGTCATTAACATCATCACCAAGGTCAGCCAACCCACTGCTCGGAGCACCAGTGGATCAGTAATGTCCATGCCAAATAACATTAAACCAATACCCAAGCCCACTCCCAAAGCCGCATACCAAGCACGGGTGTTGAGTAATTGACGCAACTCTTTCGCTTGTTGTACCTCAGCTGCCTCGGCGTCTTGTATCACCTGCGCATCATAACCGGCGTCTTGTATGGCTTTGATGAGCTGCGTGGCATTGCCACCGCTGACTTCTGCGGTGCGGCTAGCAAAGTTCACTTGTGCAGCCGCCACCCCTTCTGCCTGGTTGAGGGCTTTTTCTATACGCGCCACGCAACCCGCGCAAGTCACTCCAGATAGGGATAATTGGGTAATCTTGTCTTGTATGGGATTATTCATGGTTTTCAATCTCTATAGCTCGCGTGTGCCAAACTTCAATAAGGTGGCAAATATGATGCCCATCAGGGACCCCGTCAGGCATCGTTTGCCATTGTTCCAAAGCAAGCTGCATGCGGGCCATTTGCTCCTCTAGAAAGCGTATTTTTGCCGCTACAAGGGGCACTCGTTGACGTAGAATATCTCTCACCATGGGGCAGGGGGAGTCACCTTTAGTCGTATGCTGCAAGATACCCTGTATATCTTTTAAGCTAAAACCCAAATGCCGAGACTGGCTGATAAAAACCAGTCGTTGCTCTGCATCTTGGTCAAAGAGCTGGTAGCCGTTGTGGGGGTCCCGTTGCGCTTTTAACAAGCCTAAACGGCTGTAATAACGCACCGTTTCAGCGCTCACCCGTGCTGTTTTGGCGAGCTGACTTACCGTTTTCATTGCTGATCTCCTAAAGTTACCCGTAGGTATATAGCTTAAAACTAAACTATAAAACCTAAGTGTTACACATAGGTCAAGGGTTGTTCAATGAATACAGGTATTCTGAGAGCGCCCTGATGTCATCTGGGGTCATCTTGCCCGTGGTATTTTCCAGTACATGGCTCATGCTACCACCCAAAAAATCACCGTCTGGCGTCATACCTACTTCTAAAGCAAAGGCAATGTCGTCTTGGCTCCAACTACCAAAACCCAATTGGTTGGGGTCCAGCAACGGCGGCACCTTTTCCCCGTCAGGTCCTTGCTCGTTACCCACCATCCCTGCGTCTAATTGCAAGCCACCTAAGAAGTTTCTAGGGGTATGGCATTGAGTACAATGACTCGGCCCGTTAACAAGATAACTGCCTCTATTCCAAGTGGCGCTTTGACTCGGGTCTGGGGTCCACTTATCGCCAGTGTTAAACAGTTTCCATACGCCTAATAGCGCACGCTGATTAAAGGGAAATGTTAACCCATGAGGCAGCGTAGTCTCAGCAACAGGGGCTTGTGCATCCAAGTAGGCTTTAAGGTCGAGTAAATCCCGTTCTGGCATATTTGCATAGGAGGTATATGGGAATGCTGGGAAGTAGTGTTCCCCGTCAGGGCTCACGCCTTGGCGCATGGCTTTAATAAACTGAGCATTGCTCCAGCCACCAATACCAAACTGTTTATGTGGGCTAATATTAGAGCTGACAAAGGTACCCAATGGTGTCACCAATTCCACTCCACCCCCTAAGGGTTGCTCCTTGGTATGGCACGAGGCACAGCCTCCGATGTCAAACACATAGGCACCACGGGAAACCGCCTCACGTTGCAGCTCTTCAAGGCCTGTTGCGACGGCGCTTATCGACCACCCTAAGCTTGATAAAAGGATCAGATTTCTGGTGATTTTCATAGGCCTTACTTTTTCTTCCGATAATCTTTATGGCAAGCTTTGCAATCATTAGCCAGCTTGACAAATTGTTTGGTCAAAGGACGTAACTCTGAGCCCTCTTGGGCCATTTTCACCAGCGCTTCAGCGTCGGTTTTAGTGCGATAACCCAAGCTAACAAAATCGTCCCATTGTTGCCAAATGGTGGGCACGGCCTCACTCATACCTTCCATTGAGCCTGCGGGAAATAGCTCCGGTATCATGTCGCTATGCTTCGCAATCATTTCACCACTTTGGATAAACAGCGCAGGCTCAAAGGCTTGCTTACCTTTTACCATAGACGCCATGGCCTTCATGGCATCACCCATGTCTGACATGGCTTCCATGCGCTGCTTAACCACACCTGTAGCGCCATCATGGGCGCTTACGTTTAAGCTGCTGCCCAAGCCTAAGAGCATCATCATAACCACGATTTTCTTTATTGCATTAATCTTCATCACGTTATCCTAGTTAATTCTTGTTGGGTAATCGTTTTAAGCCACTTAGCAACCTGCAAAGCTTACATTTTATGAGCCTTAGTTTTAATGCCATTTTGTTGCTGAACCTCGCGAATAAACTTCATCAAAAATACCATATCCCCAAACACTATGTGTCTTTGTGGTGGCATATTGCCAAACTGCCAATGGTGCTGCCGTACCCCATTACGTACCGCATTAATAAAAGCGCCATTAGCATGGTGACCAGGGTTGTAGATGTCGTGTATCAATGGCGGGCCACCCATGCCACCTGCAGCATTAACACCGTGGCAAGAGGCGCAGTTGGTGTTAAACACAAGCTGGCCTTTGCTGGCTAAAGGGGAGAGTTCACCCACGCTCACATCAACGTGACTTTGTTTGTGATCAGCATAGAGTGGGCTCACCAAGAATAGGCCTGACAGTATGAAAATCACTAAGTTACATTTACGGTTCATTATTTTTCCTTAACTAATTAAGTAGAGCATTAACATTGCCACACGCTAGACAGAGCCGACTAGCGGCGGTCAATGTCGTGCCATTGGGCATAAACATTATCTGGCCAATAATGTTGAAATGCAGCAATTACAAGCCTTTGCTCCTGCGCAGTTAACCGACCTTGAAACGCCGGCATGGAGCCACCAAGCGGTTCTCCACCCATATTAATAGTACGCAACAGCACCTTAAGCGAGTGATGCCAGGCATGAGCCGTGCCGTTAATAGGGGGCGCTGGA
>CAWUTT010000044.1:0-3847 GCA_963925635.1 uncultured Pseudomonadales bacterium
TGTAGGATCAACAGCATAGCCTTTGCGGCGTCGTGTGCTAAAAGATGCGCCATGTCATCTGCCTCTAACACCCAATGGTTGGCGATGGCTTCAATAAAAGCAGTGGCATCTGGAGGGCAAGGTAACGCCTCACCTTGCACAAAAAGTGTTAACCCGCCGTCGCCTTGCCATGTATAGGCCAGACGCACGCCCTCAGACACTCTCAACACCCCATAAGCATCGTTGATAATGCCTTCTAGCTCTGCCTGATCCATGGCTTCTTCTGACATATCCAAGGCGGGGTATTTAGCTTCGGTACTGTGTTTACCAAACCACTGAGCTACATTTTCTGGGGTAATCTGAGCTTGCATCAACTGCATCAATGCGCTGATATCCGCAGCACTTATTTCGCCACTGTTAGGCGTAAACCCTTGATCCTTTAGGCGTAGATCGGCGCTAATGTCCGCACTACGCTCATCGGCAAAGCTGGCCAGCACGTCACCGTGAGAGGGAGAACGAAAGCCGACGGAATAGGTGACACATGCATCGGAAATAGCGACGCCCTTATGCGCCCAAAGGGGCGGAATATAGAGTAGATCACCTGGGTTAAGAATAAATTCTTCGCATAACTCAAAATCTTGTAATAAACACAGCTGATCATGGGCCATCAAGGCAGAGTTCTCACTGCAAGTTTGACCTACTTGCCACTGACGTTGTCCTTCAGCTTGAATCAAAAATACATCATAACGGTCATAATGGGCACCAACACCAGCCCCTTTAGTGGCATAGCTAATCATGACATCATCTAAACGCCAACTGGGTAGAAATCTAAACTTGGCCAAAAAATCATGTATTTGAGGCACGAAGCAATCAACCCCCTGAACCAGAAGCGTCCAAGGGAAATCGCGTTCTTTATTAAAGTCGTCTTCGGTCAGAGGCCCATGAGTCACTTGCCAATCTTTTAGGGCGCCTTTATTTTCGATCAAACGCGACTCAACCTCAGGTTCCAGAGCTAATCCAGCGAGCTCATCCACGGCAATCAGCGCCTCTTTGAATGCAATACCATTACGAATACACACGGGCTTTTTTTGCCAGTAGTCAGTAATGAATTGAGCGACACTAAGGTCACCTAAATGGCTCAGTGGCGCCAGAGTAGGCGCGTTAACATGGGCTATATCACTCATTAGTTAGATCGCTGCTGCTTGGGCCACAGCGTTACCAATATAGTTAGCTGGGGTTAATGTTTTAAGCTCGTCTTTGACGGATTGAGGCAAATCTAGGGAGTCTATAAACTCAGCCATAATTTGGGCGTTAATGGTTTTGCCTCGAGTGAGGGCTTTTAATTTCTCGTAGGGCTCTTCAATGGCATAACGACGCATTACGGTTTGAATAGGTTCAGCGAGGACTTCCCAAGCGTTATCAAGATCAGCATCTAAACGTGGAGCATTAAGTTGTAACTTACTAATGCCTTTTAGGGTCGACTGATAGGCGATCAAGCTGTGTGCTAGGCCGACTCCTAAGTTACGTAATACGGTTGAATCTGTGAGGTCACGCTGCCAACGAGAGATCGGTAATTTACTGGCCAAGTGCTGTAACAGGGCATTAGCAATGCCTAAATTGCCCTCTGAGTTTTCAAAATCAATAGGGTTCACCTTATGGGGCATGGTGGATGAGCCAATTTCCCCAGCGATGGTTTTTTGCTTAAAGAAGCCAAGGGAAATATAGCCCCAAATATCGCGGTCAAAGTCTAATAAAATGGTATTAAAGCGCGCAATGGCATCAAATAACTCAGCTATATAGTCGTGTGGTTCAATTTGGGTGGTGTAGGGGTTCCAGGTTAAGCCTAAGCTTTCCACAAAGATTTGGGCGTTGGCCTGCCAATCAATTTCTGGATAAGCCGTATAATGGGCATTATAGTTGCCAACAGCACCATTAATCTTACCCAAAAACTCCACTTGTTTAATCTGTTTGATCTGCCGTTGAAGTCGCGCAGCTACGTTGGCCATCTCTTTACCCATGGTAGAGGGTGACGCTGTTTGGCCGTGAGTACGAGACAGCATAGGCTGGCTCTGATGGTCATGGGCGAGGTGCTTTATCTGGGTTAAGACACCCAACATTTCAGGCAACATCACCTGCTCAAGGCCTTGTTTAAGCATTAATCCATGGGCCAAATTATTAATGTCTTCTGAAGTACAGGCAAAATGCACGTATTCATTGATGGCTTGCAGTTCGGCATTGTCTTTGAACTGTTCTTTAATGTAATACTCGACCGCTTTAACGTCGTGGTTAGTGGTGCTTTCGATGTCTTTAACACGCTGGGCTGCAGCTTCATCAAATTGGTTAACTAAGCGTTCAAGTAGGGCATTAGCCGCATCGCTTAAAGGCGCAACTTCGCTGATCTGTGGGTGATCAGCAAGGCGCTGCAACCAGCGCACTTCAACCAGAACTCGGTTATATATAAGACCAAATTCACTAAAATAGGGGCGCAGTGCGGCAGTCTTGCTGCCATACCGGCCATCTACTGGAGAAAGGGCTGAAATTGACGATAAATCCATAACGGAGTCCTAGGTTTGGTTTTGGTTAATGACTAAGTTGGTTAAGCAGCGCATCTAACTCGCGCTGTAAGGTATTTTTAAACAAGACTAAATGCCACTTCCGACCACCTACTTGACGCCATAGTGTGGTGGCACGAATACCCGCCAATAGGTAACTGCGAACACGATTAGTGTTCATAGGTTGCTGGAGATAAGTTGGATTCCCCGTTACTTGAATGCGAAAACGAAAACTGCTTAAGGTAGAAGAGTAAGTTTCAGCCACACTGGCAAACACATTGGCGTGAGTCAGTTCATACAAATCTACCTGTCTTTGGCTATGGCTTAACTGTTTACTAATGTCATTGAGCATGTCTGGGTGCTTGATGAGTTTACCTTGCAAGTGAGCTAAACCTATCAGGTAGCGGGTAATATCACTAGCACCTGTACTTTGGCCTTGGGCTAAAATAGATTTTAGGGTGACTAGACCTAAGCGTAAATTACTAATGGCATGAGGGCCACCGAAAACATCTTCCGTACTCTCAGGGTTAGTAACAAAGAGAGAGGCAAGGCTGCAGCGGCTGGCCTTTTCATCAGCTTGCCCAGTGTTGGCCACTTGATGCACTAGTGCAGCGGCTTGAACCACCGCAGCTAAAGCCAAGACACGTTCTTGGTTGGTTGTGAGGTTACTAATCAATGACGGCTCCTCCAAGACATACATCACCGTTATAGAATACGATGGATTGTCCTGGTGTGATGGCTCTTTGTGGTTCTACAAATGCCACTTCTAGTTTCCCATTGGATACGGCGCTTAGGGTACACGTCTGATCGGTTTGGCGATAACGAATTTTGGCCATCAATTGCACTGCCTTGCCTTGGCTTAGGTCTGGGCCTAACCCATCCACCCACATCATCTGCTGACAAGTAAGCGAGGCTTTAAATAGGCGTGGGTGGTTTTTGCCTTGGGTGACGATTAAACGATTACGATCTAAATCTTTATCGACTACGTACCAAGCCGATTCATTATAATTAGCTAAACCACCAATGCCTAAACCTTGGCGTTGGCCTATGGTGTGATACATCAGGCCTTGATGATCACCAATCACATCACCATCCACTGTTTCAATTTTGCCTGGTTGAGCTGGCAAATATTGTTGTAAAAAATCTTTAAATCGACGTTCGCCAATAAAGCAAATACCAGTGCTGTCCTTTTTGGCATGGTTAGCCAAACCATGAGCTTCGGCAATAGAACGCACTTCTGGTTTTTCCATGGCCCCAATCGGAAACAAGGTTTGACTCACTTCTGTGGCGCCTACGGCATGTAAAAAATAACTTTG
>CAWUTT010000045.1:0-11008 GCA_963925635.1 uncultured Pseudomonadales bacterium
GGTGTGCATGTTAAATTCCTCATTGGCTTTACTTGCCCCCTATTACCTTTTGGGGCGGTTTAACTTAGAGTTATTTAACCTGATAAGAGTGAATCTTCTCTGAACAAACACTGAATTCTTCGTGATCAATAATGAAGATACACTGAATTATGCACCAGCCTATTGGGTTCATCTTTTTTAGTGCATTAACACACTGCTGGACTTGTGTTGAAGGCGCTAGGGCCACACAAACATAAAGGTCATCTAGACTAACAGGCAAACTGTGGCAAACTGTGGCATTGGCCATGGGGTCCATTCACATCAGTAAGTATGGAAGAAGATTAAATAGCGATATAAATCAAGATAATGGTGGTACCCCTACCAGCCACACCTCGGCACACGAATCCACCGCTGTGGCTGCTCCCTTCCAGGCCTGACCAGGTTTACGGTTTATCGTTGCGTGGGGACCAATAGGGCTACCATAACGATCACAATCGAGCGATTGCGAGGGGTGCAGTATAGGTAAAAAGCCTCTGATTCTCAAGTGGTTTTTGTACGGATATTGCAATCGTATGGGTCATTGGCAGAGCATTTAGTAAGACTCGACCCAAGGGGTCAGTTTTAGACCCTTTGCTGGTCAAACACCGTAAACCACATAGGGTAAAAATTCGACCTCTTGAGCCTCTGCGCCACAGGTATTAACTTTAACCACGGCGAGACCGTCGCCTTTCATAGCCGTTGTCAGCACCCCCGAATTTTGATTAGTCATGGCTTCTAAAACAATGCCTGACTGGGTGTTTTCAACCAAGCGCACCCGCAAATACTCCTGCCTAATACTGGGCCGTTGGGGGGGGTTAAGTAAGCGCGCATTGAGACTGAACCCTTGGGTTGTGGTACAGCCTTGAAGGGCCAGTAAAAACGGTCGTGCCATCACCATAAAGGTAACTAACACGCTGGCTGGGTTGCCTGGCAAACCAAAAAATGGGGTTTGCTTAACACGGCCAAAAGCCAGAGGTTTACCCGGTTTAATGGCCAGTTTCCATACGTCTAATTGGCCTAAGGTGGCGACTGCCGCTTTTACATGGTCTTCTTCACCCTCAGAAACACCACCGCTAGTAATAATAATATGGGCCTGATCTGCCGCCAAAGCTAAGGCTTCTTCGGTGATGGAGCGCTGGTCGGTAATAATACCTAAATCGACTAGCTCCATACCCAGTTGGTCTATTAGGCCAGCTAATAAAAATCGATTTGAGTTGTAAATTTGGCCAACTTTTAGGGCTTGACCCGGGTTAACCAATTCACTGCCCGTAGAGGCAATGGCCACCTTTAAGCGTTGGTATACGTTAACCTGCTCTATCCCTATGGAAGCCAATACACCCAAATGCCTGGCTTCTAAGCGAGTGCCAGTGTTACACACGGCCTCCCCTGCAGCCACATCTTGGCCTTTAAGGCGAATAAATTGACCTAACTTCTGGCCCTGTGCTAACGCACTGGCCAGTATACGAATACCCCCTGCCACCAGTTCAACGTCTTCTTGAATCACCACCAATTGCGCATTAGATGGCACTTCGGCACCAGTAAACACCCGTGCACACGTATGGGCTTGGAGGGTGGTTGGCGCTTGTCCTGCTGCGATGCGCTGACTGACAGGAATTATGTCTAAGTGCAAATCATCTAGGCGCAAGGCATAACCGTCCATGGCACTGTTATCTGCTGGTGGCACCGCTACGCTGGAAACCACAGGCGCACTCAACACCCGCCCTCGGGCATAGAATAATGGCACCCACTCGTTGCTCAGCACACAGGTTGCCGTAGACATAATTTGCTGCTGTGCTGCAGCCACGCTGGTAAGGCTGGTTTTATTAAGCATGGTCGCGCTTATGCCAGCGGTTCGGCAGCGGTGTTAAAGGTCACCATTTGCACAAAATTACAGGGCTTGTGGCGGCTGTCTAACTGTTGCTGAATAATGCCATCCCAAGCGGTGCAGCAGGCTCCTGTAGACCCTGGCATGCTAAAGATGACAGTTCGATTGGCCACCCCTGCTACTGTACGAGACTGTATGGTAGAGGTGCCAACTTCGGCATAAGACAGGCTTCTAAACAACTCACCAAAACCATCAATAACCTGGTCAAACAAAGGCAATAAGGCATCTGGTGTGGTATCTCTAGCTGTAAAGCCCGTGCCGCCTGTGACGAGCACGGCATGCACATTGCGGTCGGCAATCCACTGGCTTACCGCCGCCCTAATTTGATACACATCATCTTTCACAATGGCGTGCTCTGCTAGGCTGTGGCCTGCATCTTGCAGCCGACCAACTAATGTTGCACCCGATTTGTCCGTGGCGAGGGTGCGCGTGTCCGACACGGTTAATACCGCAATGTTAATGGCTTGTTGTGGGGTATTGGCATGGGTCATAGGGGGTTTCCTGGGTGGCCTCTATAAGAGCGGAAGTAACGCTAGCAGTATACAGGCAGTTGGGCTCAGTTTGTATATTAGATCCTTTGGGGGCCTCGGTTTAAAGTGATACCCCGCTGGTGTGCATATTCTAAGCTTAGCTGCTTTAGACTGATCTACTTTGGTGTTACAGACTTTGGTGTTAAAGACTTTGGTGTTAAAGACTTTAGTCTCATTTACTAAGGTCTAATTTTCAAAACCCAACAATTGTCTAGACTAGGACTCAACCTAGAAGCACCTGTGCATTGAACTGCTGGCTGTGCTCATCTCGGTTCAACAACAATAAATTGGAGTTTGCCATGACAGATGTAAAATCTGAAAAAACAACTAACACTGCAGCCGGCTGGTCCCGCCGCGATGTATTGAAAGCCACATCCGTTGGTGCGGTAACCGCAGCTACACCGATGTTTTTCACCCAGAATGCATGGGCAGAAAAAGCCATTGGCAACTACCCTGTAACAGGTAGCGAAGTGGTATTAGGTTTTAACGTACCTCAAACAGGCGCCTATGCTGATGAAGGTGATGATGAATTGCGCGCCTACAAACTAGCCGTTAAGCACTTGAACAATGGTGGCGGCATGCTCGACACCCTTAAGCCAAGCATGCTCAAAGGCAACGGTATTTTGGGCAAGAAAGTAACTTATGTGACTGGTGATACTCAAACCAACGCTGATGCTTCACGTACCTCTGCACGTCGTATGATCGAACGTGACAAAGTGATCATGGTTACTGGTGGTTCTTCTTCTGGTATCGCCATCGCTCAACAGTACCTGTGTAACGAGTTAGGTATTATCTTTATGTGTGGTTTGACTCACTCAAACGACACCACGGGTAAAGACAAGCAGCGTTATGGCTTCCGTCACTTCTTCAACGCTCACATGACAGGCAAAGCTTTGTCTCCTGTGTTGAGTAATGAATATGGTAAAGACCGTCGTGCCTTTCACTTAACGGCTGACTACTCTTGGGGCCACACCCAGCAAGAGTCTATGCAAGAATTTACCGAGAAAGAAGGTTGGTCAACTGAAGGCAACATTATGACGCCTTTGAAAACCACTGACTTTTCTCAGTACTTGTCTCAGGTATTGAATTCAGATGCAGACGTATTAATCTTGAACCACTACGGCGCTAACATGGTTAACTCTCTAACCAACGCGGTAAACTTTGGCATGCGTGACATGCAAAAGAATGGTAAAAACTTAGAAATCGTGGTGCCTTTATACAGCCGCTTAATGGCTAAAGGTGCAGGTTCTGCCAACATCGACGGTGTATTAGGCACCTCGGGTTGGAACTGGGCATTAGAAGACGAAGGTTCTAAGGTATTTGTTAAAGCGTTCTCTGATGAATATGGCTTCCCACCTTCACAGGCGGCGCATACGTGTTATGTACAAACTCTTTTGTATGCCAACGCATGTGAAATGGCAGGTACTTTCTACCCACCAGCAGTTATTAAAGCCCTTGAAGACTTTGAATTCACCGGTGCTGGTAACGGCCCAACCTTGTACCGTGGTTCTGATCACCAGTGCATCAAAGACATCTTGGTTATGCAGGGTAAATCACCTTCTGCACGTAGCAGCGAATTTGACTATCTACAGATTGTTGATCAAGTGGATGCCAAGACCGTGGATTATGATCCCGCCATCTTTGGTGGTGAATTAGGTCCATACGAACCCGCATAAACTGCAGGTAACGACCGACACGGGCCAGGTTTAAAGCTGGCCCGTTTTTAATTTACTTAGAATATACTAAAAAATAACATGATTTTGCCACAGCAACCAATGGGAGTATCTCCACAATGGATATGACGCTCAACGCCTTTACCCTCTCTATTTTAACCGGCTTGCAGCTGGGTTCCATTTATGTGCTCATTGCTCTGGGCCTCACACTTATTTTTGGCACTTTGGGCGTGGTTAACTTCGCCCATGGCGCTCTCTACCTTATAGCTATTTATTTAGCCGTAAGTATCAACAATGCACTCGGCTTTGGCCTGGCGCTTATTCTTGTGCCCCCTATTCTCTTTGTTATTGGGGTACTGCTGGAGCGAGGTTTAATTCAACGCTTCTACAACCGCCCACACACAGATCAAATCTTGGTGACCTTTGGCTTAGCCATTGTGCTACAAGAGCTTTTGAAATGGGTGTTTGGCGCCAACAACATACCTTTTGCCATCCCTAGCTGGGGCAACGGTATTATTATGCTGCATGACTATCTGCCGTTCCTTGAAGGTTTTGTCGTGTATCCCAAGTGGCGCATGATTTTAGTCGTGGTAGCCATTGTAACGGTGGCCGCAGTATTTGCATTATTGCACCTCACACGCTTTGGTTTAGTCATTCGGGCTGGCATGCGGGATGCAGAAATGCTGCAGTTCCTCGGGGTAAACATTAACCGCCGCTTTATGATTGTATTTGGCCTAGGGGCTATGATTGCAGGCATTGCCGGTGTATTTGGTGGCCCAGTAACTCAAGTATCACCCGAAGTGGGAATGCGCCTATTGGTGCCTTCGTTCCTTATTGTGGTGATTGGTGGCATGGGATCCCTTGGTGGCGCTGTGTTAGCAGGCATTTTAATTGGTATGGCACAAAGCTTTACCGCACCATACATTTACCTTAATACCATTATCATTTACCTCATCACTGTTATCATTTTATTGGTCCGCCCTCGCGGCTTATTGGGTGCCAAGGGAGTATTTGAATAATGACTAGTCAAAACAATTTTTGGCAACACAATAGAACGGTGTTGCTGTTTGCCCTAGTGGCGTTAACGATGCCGTTATGGTTCCCATTAATGGGGGGTTATTCGGGCCTTGACACGAAGATCATGATCTTTTGTATCTTTGTGGTGGGTTTTGATATCTTGCTCGGCTTTACTGGCTACTTGTCCTTTGGACATGCCGCCTTCTTTGGTATTTCGGCCTATGTGACCGGCATTATGTTAAAGGATTTCTCTGATAACATTATTCCGGCCATGATTGTGGCGGTTATTGCAGCCACTGCAGTGGCTTTGGTTATTGGCTTGCTGACGTTAAAACGAACCGGCATTTATTTCTCCATCCTCACCTTAGCCTTCGCTGAGATGTTTGATTCTATGGCCATGTCGATGTTGCAACGATGGACGGGTGGTGAAAATGGCTTAACTGGCATGCCTACCCCCATGTTATTCGACTTAAAAATGCAGGGCGATACGGTGTTTTACTTTTGTGCGCTGATGGCCATTATCTTGTTCTATTTAGCCAAGCGGATTGAACGCTCGCCGGTAGGCCTAATGATGAAAGCCATCAAGTGTAACCAAACCCGATTAGAATACACGGGCATTAACGCTCGTAAATATAAGCTATTGGCTTTTGTGATCAGCGCTATGTATGCCGCTATTGCAGGTGCATTAATGGTGGTTTACGAGCCCTTTGTAGGCCACGAATTCTTGGGTTGGCATCAATCGGGTGAAGTTGTGATTATGTCGGTTATTGGTGGTGTAGGCACTTTGGTTGGGCCTATGCTCGGTGCAGCCTTTATGCTGTATTTCGAAAACGTCTTGTCTGTGAGCCTAGGCGAGCAATGGCTACTGGTGCTTGGAGTCATCTTTATGGTGGTGGTTATCTTTATGCCAGGTGGTTTTATGGAAGCCGTATCACGCCTCAAAAAACGTTTTTTCACCACCATTGACGGCGAATAGGAGACTTAACCATGGCCATATTAGACATACATCAAGTGTCCTTAAGTTTTGGTGGTTTAAAAGCCTTACAAAACGTTAATTTAAAAATCGAAAAAGGCACCACTCACGCCCTTATAGGCCCAAATGGTGCGGGTAAATCAACGTTACTCAATGTGCTCACGGGTATGCTTAAGCCCGATGATGGGTCGGTGATGTTTGATGGTAAACCCTTGCTCAATGTTAACTCATACGATATTAACCAGTTGGGTATCGCTAAAGTGTTTCAGACCCCCGCAATTTTTCCGGAAATGACCGTATTACAAAACGTCACTATTCCTGTATTTGCGGCTAGAGATGGCTCTTTTAACCTCAATTTGTTTGAGGGGCGCAGTAAACAACGCCCTCTTATTGAGTTTGCAGAACAGCAAATCTGTGAGTTGGGTTTAGAGAATCACATGCACTCTATGGCTGGCAGTCTGTCTAGGGGTGATAAGCGTCGTTTAGAAATGGCCATTTGTTTGGCCAACAAGCCACGTTTATTGTTGCTTGATGAGCCTACTGCAGGTATGGCACGCCATGAGACTGAAAAAACCATAGAGTTACTCAAAAGCATGAATGATGGAATTACCAAAGTTATTGTTGAGCATGACATGAATGTGGTGTTTTCTTTAGCTGAGAAAATTTCGGTGCTAGCTCAAGGTCAAATTATTGCTGAAGGCTCACCTAACGAAATTAAAGGTCACCCTAAAGTCATTGAAGCCTATCTTGGCGAAGCTCAAGTTTAATACGGGCATAAGGAAGCAGATTATGAACCAAAGTAATGCAGATGTGCCCCAGACCTTCTTTTCATGCCGCGAACTGAACGCTTTTTATGGCGAAAGTTACGTGGTGCAAGGAGTGTCTTTTGATATTCCTGAAGGTGATATTGTGGCCTTACTAGGCCGCAACGGTGCAGGTAAAACGTCGACCCTACGCACCATAGCTAGGGCCAATGAACCTGGCCTTAGCAGTGGTGAAATTTGGCTCAACGGCCAGCCATTACACGAAATGAAAGCCTTTGAAGCAGCCCGTTCAGGGGTTCAGCTCGTGTGCGAAGACCGCCGCATTATTCCAGGCGTGACGGTAGAAGAAAACCTCATATTAGCTCAAATTGCGGAGCCCATTGGCTGGACCTTAGAAAAGATTTACAGCCATTTTCCTAAGTTAGAAGAAAGGCGTAAGCAAGAAGCCTCTTCACTGTCGGGTGGCGAACAACAAATGCTTGCCCTCGCCCGTGCCCTCGCCCGTGACGTTAAACTACTATTGTTAGACGAGCCTTATGAAGGTTTGGCTCCCGTTATTGTGCAAGAAATCGAACGTATGCTACGCGAAGTTAAAGCCATGGGCATTACCACCATTATTGTTGAACAAAATGCGGTGGCCGCCCTGAAGTTAGCCGACCACGCCCTTATTATCGATAGTGGTGAAATAGTATTTACTGGCACCGCCCAAGAAGTACTGGACAACCAAGCCTTGCGGGAAGAGTATTTGGCCGTTTAAAGGCCTTTCTAGGGTTTTGGCTTAGTCAATACGCCAGTCTAAATGGCTAGGTCTGCGATGAGGCGGTCTAAAAACTGACCGCCCAACGCGAGCAACACTTCTCTGCACCTTAATGGGGCTGATGCCCTGATAACGCCCGCAGTATCACTCCTTCGCGCAAAGCGCCCGTGGAGAAATAAATACGGTCTAAATTTAAGCTCAACATAATGCCTTTCAGTATGGCATAGCCCGCTGGCAGGACCTCGCCTCGGTTGACTCGTAAACCCTCTATCAGCACGTCATCAAGATGGTCGAAGGCTAATATCTGCTGCTCAACTTTAGCCATTGACGCCAAATCTAAATAGGGCATACCCTGGTCAGTTAACGCACTCAGGGCAGTTAACGCCTTTACCGTGCCTGAGGAGCCAATGCACATTTGCCAATCATCCCGCAGGTGACCTATAGAAGCTTGATCAATGGTGTGTTTGGCAGCTGCAACCGCATTTTGTATATAGCTTTGTTTGATTTTTCGTTGTGGAAAGTATTGTCGACTAAAGGCCACGCAACCCATCGGAAAACTGCGTAATTGTTGGGGCTGGCGTTGACCTAAGATGAGTTCGGTACTGCCACCGCCAATGTCGATGACCAGCTTTTTACACAACTGGTAATCTGCGGAAGCCACCTGCCCCACTACCCCAGAAAAGATTAACGACGCCTCTTCTTCACCCGTGAGCACACGGATTGGCGCGCCTAATATCGCCTCAGCATGGCTTATAAAATGCATGCTATTTTTAGCGACTCGTAAAGTGTTAGTAGCCACCACGTGACAATCCGCAGGTGCCACCTCTATAAGCTTAGGCGCCAAGCGTCGCAGGCAGTCTAAGCCACGCTCTACAGACTCTTGGCTGAGGTAACCTTGGTCATCAAGACCCGCCGCCAACTGCACCTTTTCACCAGCCCGACTAATGAGGCGATACGGCAACTCACAGGTGTCTACTACAGTGACATGAAAGCTGTTAGAACCAAGATCAATGGCAGCCACTAGGTGAGTCAATGTATGTAATCCAAAGTGAATGATCTATGAGTGTAACAAACAATTCTTAGTAGGCCAATTGTGTCTATTTTGGCTCAACAACATCGCCACGCCACATGATTATCAGCCCCGGCGCCCCATATCAGTGCAAATAAATTGGATTGTTATTTCAAACGCACCACCCGTGGTGCGCCTGAGTTTAACGAATTATTATAATAATAAACTAAAGCACTGTTTTATATACCTATTTTTACCTTGGCATGATAATCGCAATAGTAAAACTAGTAATCACAATAACCAACCGAGACCCCCATGGAAAATAATATCTTTGAACTCCAGTTTGCTCTGGATACGTTTTACTTTTTAATTTGTGGCGCTTTTGTAATGTGGATGGCAGCGGGTTTTGCCATGCTTGAAGCAGGTCTTGTGCGCAGCAAGAATACCACCGAAATTCTCACTAAAAACTTTGCTTTGTACGCTATTGCATCGGTGATGTATCTAATTGTAGGTTATCAAATTATGTACGGCGGTGGCTGGTTTTTGAATGGCATCGAAACCATCGATACCGATCAGATATTAGCCGATTCGGCTGCAGAAGGCTTTGATGGTGGTTCGGTTTACTCCGGTGCCTCAGACTTCTTCTTTCAAGTGGTGTTTGTTGCTACGGCCATGTCTATTGTATCTGGCGCGGTAGCAGAACGCATGAAGCTATGGGCATTTTTAGCCTTTGCTGTGGTCATGACCGGCTTTATCTACCCCATGGAAGGTGCCTGGACTTGGAATGGCGACGACGTGTTCGGCTTGTATAACCTTGGCGACCTTGGCTTTTCAGATTTTGCAGGCTCAGGCATTGTGCATATGGCTGGTGCTGCAGCTGCTTTAGCAGGTGTGATCTTACTTGGCGCACGTAAAGGTAAATATGGCCCCAATGGCCAAATCAGGGCCATTCCTGGCGCTAACCTACCCATGGCCACTTTAGGCACCTTTATTCTATGGATGGGCTGGTTTGGGTTTAATGGTGGCTCAGTGCTTAAACTGGGAGACATTAACTCGGCTCATTCTGTGGCAATGGTGTTCCTTAATACCAACGCTGCCGCCGCTGGTGGTGCGATCGCTGCACTGATACTAGCCCGCATTAAGTTTGGCAAAGCCGATCTTACTATGATGCTTAACGGTGCTTTGGCAGGACTAGTAACCATTACTGCAGAGCCTTCGACCCCCACTGCACTAGAAGCCAGTCTTTTTGGTGCCCTAGGTGGCGTACTAGTTGTATTTAGTATTCTGGCCTTGGATAAGCTCAAACTAGACGATCCTGTCGGTGCCATTTCGGTACACGGTAGTGCAGGTTTACTAGGCCTTATGCTAGTGCCTGTAACCAACTCAGGTGCCACCTTTATGGGACAAATCATCGGTGCAGCTACCATTTTTGTTTGGGTATTCGGTGTCAGTTTTGTGGTGTGGTATATCATCAAAACTATCATGGGTATGCGGGTTACTGATGAAGAAGAAGACAAAGGCGTGGACATTACTGAGTGTGGTATGGAAGCCTATCCAGAGTTTACTAGCCGATAATTAACCTACATTATCGCGCCTGAACCAAGGCCTACTCGCATTACGAGTAGGCCTTTTTTTTGCTAAGACTTTAATGCTTAACTAATATCAATTTAACCCTTCCCCTCACTTCCCCACACTTCCCCACACTTCCCGTATTATTGCCAGTGCCCCTGCGTCCATTAAAGCCCTCCTTTTTTGAATTCTGCTAATTTTTTAGTTCTGCTAATTTTTTACCCTTTAAATACTTTATGTTCACAACCGTGGAGCAAAAGCCATGCCTAGACCTATTTTATTATTTTAAAAATGTTTAGTTCTATATTCTGCAGGCATTAAAATATAGAAACTATAGTTGCATAAATATAATTTATTGATACACTAGTTGCAATAACAGAGAAAAACTTAATGAAAAATAACACGCCCCTTTCACTTAAAGAGACTGTCGAAAGTTATCGTGGTCGATTGACTGGTTCAGACCGAGCCATTTTATCGATATTAATGAACGAACCTAGAGCTGCTGTATTTTTGTCAGTCGCTCAAATGGCTGACAAAGCTGAAGTTAATAAATCCACCGTAGTTCGATTTGCACACAAGCTTGGCTTTGACGGCTACCCTGAACTCAGGGCACAAATTAGATCTGAGATTCATCCGGAAGCCAGTTTAGACAAACGCAGTCAACAACGCCTAGAGTCGATAGAACAAGGCTCCAATTTAACCAGCTTAATCGAAAGCGAAATAGCAGCGTTAAATGCGATCTCTGAGTCACTATCCCAGACGCAGATTGATCAAGCCGCAGACCATCTGGTTAACGCCCGCACCATTTACTTG
>CAWUTT010000046.1:0-7924 GCA_963925635.1 uncultured Pseudomonadales bacterium
TTGGATCAACCGGCTACTGCTGCCGCTGCTTAATATATTGACCGCCTTTGCCGTCACGGCGGTGGTATTTTGGCTCATCGATGTGAACCCAATAGAAGCGGCTGAAGTGTTGCTTTATGGCGCCTTTGGTTACGAAGAAGGTATTGGCTATACCATTTATTACACCACCAACTTTATCTTCACCGGTTTAGCTGTGGCGGTGGCGTTTCATGCAGGCCTGTTCAACATTGGTGGCGAAGGCCAAGCCTATGTGGGTGGTCTGGGTGCTGGCTTAGCCATCTTGGTGCTAGACCCTACGCTTAGCGCGTGGGTGTTTATCCCTGCCAGTATTATGGGTGCATTGTTATTTGGCGGGCTTTGGGCCTTAATTCCAGCTTATTTACAGGCCTATCGCGGCAGTCATATAGTCATCACCACCATTATGTTTAATTTTTTGGCGGCTTCACTGATGGTGTACATCATGGTGCATGTGTTACGCGAAACTGGACAAATGACGCCCCAAAGTGAACTTTTTCCGACTAATGCGTGGATGCCGTTTGTGCATGACGTGGCTGCAGCTTTAGGCTACAGCATTGAAGCTTCGCCACTCAATTTGTCGGTGCTATTGGCTCTTGTTTGTGCGGTATTGGTGTGGTTTTTCTTATGGCAAACCCGCTGGGGTTATGCCATTCGTGCTACGGGTAAAAATGGCTCTGCGGCGGTTTATGCGGGCATTAAACCTAAGCGCATTATTATTGTGGTGATGTGCATTTCTGGGGCTTTAGCAGGTTTGGTGAGTGTCAACGAACTGGTTGGGTATCAGCACCGGTTGATTATGGATTTTCACGTAGGTTACGGTTTTGGTGGTATCGCCGTGGCGCTGATGGGCCGCAATCATCCCCTAGGCATTATTGTAGCAGCCTTATTGTTTGGAACCTTATACCAAGGTGGTGCTGAATTGGCTTTTGAAATGAGTAATATTTCCCGTGACATTGTGGTGATGATGCAAGGCCTAGTGATTTTGTTCTGCGGGGCTTTAGAATACATGTACCGGCCTTGGCTCATAAGACACTTAGCCCCAGTTAAACAGCACGATGAGCGAGTAGGGGTGAGCGCATGAGCGACGTATTTTTAATGGTGTTGTTAACCTTAGACGCGACCTTTCGAGTTTCTGCTCCCCTTATTTTGGCGGCGATGGCGGGTTTGTTTGCAGAGCGCTCTGGAGTAGTAGACATCGGTCTAGAAGGCAAGATGTTGGCGTCTGCCTTTGCTGCGGCCAGCGTTGCTGCAGTGGTTGGGTCTGCGTGGGTGGGCTTAGGTGCTGCTATTGTTGTGTCTTGTAGTTTAGCCATGTTGCATGGCTTCGCCACCATTACTCACCGAGGTGACCAAATTGTAAGTGGCGTGGCGATTAATATTTTGGTGTCTGGTTTGACTATTATTTTAGGTTTAGCATGGTTCCACCAAGGGGGATTAACCCCTGCGCTGCAAAATGAAGCCCGTTTTCTTTCACTCACCCTACCCTTTGTTGATCAACTGGCATTGATTCCGGTGTTGGGTCCTATTTATAAAGAACTCATTAGCGGTCATACCATATTGGTGTACCTCGCCTTCGCCGTGGTACCAGTGGTTTGGTGGGTGGTGTTTCGGACGCGTTTTGGTCTGCGTTTGCGGGCCGTGGGTGAAAACCCCACAGCGGTTGATACCGCTGGCTTATCGGTGATTAAACTACGTTACAAAGCGCTGTTTATTGGTGGCATCTTGTGTGGTATTGCAGGGGCTTATATTAGTACTGCTCACAATGCCCAGTTCACCCGAGACATGACAGCAGGCCAAGGGTATATCGCTTTAGCGGCACTTATTTTTGGCAAATGGCGTCCATTAACGGTGATGTTAGCCTGTTTGTTGTTTGGTTTTTTAGATGCCCTAGCGGTGCGTCTTCAAAGCGTGGTGATTCCCGGTATTGGAGAAATTCCTGTGCAATTTATTGAAGCCACGCCTTATTTACTGACTGTGATTCTTTTAGCAGGCTTTATTGGTCGTGCTATTCCCCCTAAAGCTGCCGGTATGGCCTACGTCAAGGAGCGATGACTCTGTCTTCTCTATCCCCTGAAATTGCATATATAAAAGCGACAAAGCAAGCCATGGCTCAGGCCTATGCGCCCTACTCAAATTACCCTGTGGGCGCTTTAGTCGTGACTGAAGATGGCCAAACCTTTGCCGGCTGTAATGTAGAGAATGCCAGTTATCCAGAAGGTAACTGTGCAGAAATGGCAGCCATTGCAGCCATGGTGGTGGCAGGCCAACAACGCATAAAAACCATTTATATCATGAGCCAAGATGCTCAAGGCGCCACGCCTTGTGGTGGCTGTCGTCAGCGTATTCGTGAATTTTCCGACAACAACACCCCGATTGTTTTGTGTTCGCCCACGGGCGTTCAACAACGTTTATCTATGGCACAATTATTACCCCATGCATTTGGGCCGGAGTTTTTAGTATGAGTCAGGTAGACACCTGTTTAGCAGTGATTAAGCAAGCCTCAAACGGTTTTGTCCCGCAAGTGGGTATGGTGTTAGGTTCTGGTTTAGGTTCTTTTGCCGACCAAGTGAATGCAGTTGCAAGTATTGGTTTTGACGATCTACCAGGTTTTCCTCAAGCGGGTGTGGGTGGCCATGCAGGACGTTTAGTACTGGGTCATGTGGGTGATACTCGGGTTGCCGTATTACAGGGCCGAGCCCATTATTATGAACACGGCAAAGCCGATGTAATGGCTGTAGCTATTCAAACCTTTAAAGCCATGGGCTGCGAAGCGCTGATCCTCACTAACGCAGCAGGCAGTATGGTTACTGACGCAGGGCCAGGTAGTGTGATGTTGATTACTGATCACATCAATATGACGGGCGTATCTCCATTGTTTGGAGCCCAAGGCAATCAACGCTTTGTAGATATGACACAGGCATACCATCAGGGCATGAACGACGCCATGCGCAGCGTGGCTAAGGCCCATGATGTGGTCCTGCATGAAGGTGTTTATGCTTGGATGTGCGGTCCTCATTTTGAAACGCCAGCAGAAATTAGGGCTCTTAAAATACTGGGTGCCCAAGCCGTTGGCATGTCGACCGTGCCAGAAGTTATTTTAGCCCGTCACCAAGGACTCCCTTTGTGTGCCTTATCGATTGTTACCAACTACGCGGCGGGCATGAGCCCAACCCCGTTAAGTCATGAGCAAACCATGGAATATGCCAAGCTCGCAACCGATGGCGTAGAGCGTCTGCTCAAGGCCTTTTTGCACAGTTATAGGACACCAGTATGAGCTTCGCTTATTTGCCACAGGAACTGATCCGTAAAAAGCGTGACGGCCTAGTGCTGAACGATGCCGAAATCACTTTTATGGTGCAGGGTATTACCAGTGGGCAATTGAGTGATGCTCAGTTAGGCGCATTTGCTATGGCGGTGTTTCAACGGGGCATGAGCATGGCTGAGCGGATCACCTTGACGCAACAAATGATGTGCTCTGGTAAAGTATTAAACTGGCAGCAGTTGCATCTAGATGGCCCCGTTGTTGATAAACACTCCACCGGTGGAGTGGGGGATAAGGTGAGTTTGATGCTGGGGCCTATTGTGGCGGCGTGTGGTGCTTATGTACCCATGATTTCTGGCCGAGGCCTTGGCCACACGGGCGGTACGCTAGATAAGTTTGACAGTATTCCAGGCTACAATGCTTACCCCGATGAAGACTTGTTTAAGTCTCTCGTAAAGCGCGTGGGTTGTGCCATTATTGGGCAAACGGCTGAGTTAGCGCCGGCTGATCAGCGTCTCTATGCAACCCGTGACGTAACCGCGACCGTGGAATCTATTGATTTAATTACCGCGTCTATATTATCTAAAAAGTTGGCCGCAAGCCTAGATGCATTAGTCATGGATGTTAAAACCGGTAACGGTGCTTTTGCTGCAGAAATGAGTATGGCGCAAGAACTAAGCCAGAGTATCTCGCAAGTGGCTACTGGTGCAGGCGTACCTACACGATGCCTTATTACCGACATGAATCAGGTGTTAGGCCGCAATGTGGGTAATGCAGTAGAGATGGCTGAATGCATCGACTTTTTGCTTAACCCAGCCCAAGCAGACCCGCGTTTACTCGACCTTACCATTGAGTTGGCAGCTCACATGTTAGATATTAGTGGTACCGCAGGTAGCTTAGATGCTGCAAGAGACAAAGCCCTAGCTGCGCTTCATCAAGGTCATGCAGCGCAGATATTTGCAGACATGGTAACAGGCCTGGGCGGGCCTGCAGACTTGCTCGAAAAACCGCAGCATTATTTACCTCAAGCACCGTTAGTTAACGCCATTGTGGCGCCCCGGGCAGGCTATGTCTGTGCCATGGATGTGCGCGGCATTGGCTTGTCATTGGTGAGCCTCAAAGCTGGGCGCAGTAAAGCCGACGACCCCATTGATTACGCAGTAGGCCTAAGTGCTATGGTGCAAATTGGCGACTATGTTGAGCAGGGTCAGCCTTTAGCCATGGCTCATGTACGCAACGATGATCAGCTTGCTTTGGTCAACCAGCAGTTACTTAAGGCAATTCAATTGGCACCCGATGTGTGTGTGGCTCAGCCACTCATTAAAGAAATTTACCAAGCTTAATTATTATACTGTGTCCCTAATAGCGTGGGACTAAACCATAAAGACAAAATCATGAACAGAGCCATTATTATAATTTTAGATTCATTGGGCCTAGGTGCTAGCGCAGATGCGCCCCAATATGGTGACCAAAATTCTGATACCTTTGGTCATATTGTGGAAGCGTGTGAGGCTGGATTAGCCAACAATGCGCAACGCCATGGGCCCCTTAAAATTCCTAATTTGTTGCGTTGGGGCTTAGGAGCCGCAGCGGTTGGCAGCCGCAAAAGCAGCCTGCCTCTAGAAACTCATGTAAATGTGCAAGCTGCTTATGGCCATGCGGTAGAAGTGAGTAGTGGTAAAGACACGCCCAGCGGCCATTGGGAAATCTGTGGATTACCGGTACCGTTTGAGTGGGGCACCTTTCCGCAACAAGAGAATTGTTTCCCAGCTCAGCTCATGCAAGATTTATTGGCTCAGGGCAATATCCAAGGCACCTTGGCAAATAAGCATGCTTCTGGCACTGATGTGCTGGTTGAATTTGGTGAAGAGCACCTACGTACCGGCTACCCTATTTGCTACCCCTCTGCTGACTCTGTATTTCAAATTGCCGCCCACGAAGACGCGTTTGGTCTAGAAAGGCTATATGCTTTGTGCGACATCGCCAAAAAATTGGTAGACCCGCTCAACGTGACACGTGTTATTGCACGCCCTTTTAAGGGAACCTGTGCTGCCGACTTTGAGCGCACCTCTAATCGCAGAGATTTAACCACTCCTCCAGTAGGCCCTACTTTATTGGATCATATTCAAGCTCAGCAGGGCACAGTGGTATCGGTAGGGAAAATTGGTGACATATTTGCTCATAAGGGTGTTAGCTATACCGTAAAAGCGGCTGATAACATGGGCTTAGTAGATCAGATGTTAGACCAGATGGCTAAGGTGAAAGAAGGATTGATATTTGTAAATTTAGTCGACTTTGATAGCAAATACGGCCATCGGCGCAACGTTGCTGGCTATGCCAATGCCTTAGAAGAATTTGATGCTCGATTACCCGAAATAGAATCTAAGCTAGAGCCGCAAGATTTAGTATTACTCAGCGCAGACCACGGTTGTGACCCCACTTGGCCTGGCTCTCACCATACCCGGGAGCATGTGCCAGTAATTTTTTATGGCCAATACTGTGGCGCGCCTGTGCAAGCTTTTGACTTAGGTGAGAGAGCAAGCTTTGCTGATATGGGGCAAACTGTGGCTTCTCATTTAGCGCTCGTGCCCTTAGCCCATGGCACCAGCTGCAAACTCAATTAATTGTCACTGTAACGAGTATTTCATGTCTGAACCATTAGCCATTCAAATTCAAAAGCTACCCAAGGTAGAGCTTCATAGCCATTTAGAGGGTTGTATCCAACCCGACCTAGTGCGCACGATTGCAGCACGCAATAACATCAGCCTAAAAGCAGATCTGTTTACCACGGATGACGTGTTCGCATGGAGTAACTTCGTTGAATTTTTGCAGTCCTATGACGCAGCCAGCTTTTGCCTACGTAAGGCGCAAGACTACCGCGACATTATGTACACCTACATGGAGCAGTGTGCGGCAGAAGGTACCATTTATGCCGAAACCTTTATTTCTCCAGATCATGCAGCCGCGGTAGGCATGAGCTATGACGACATGCTATCGGGCTGTGTTGAGGGCATTAATGATGCCGAACGTGACTTTGGTATTGTGGGCCGTTTAATCGTTTCTTGCATACGCCACTTAGGCCCAGAACAGGCGGTTGTGGTAGCGCAGCAGCTTGCAGACAATCCTCATCCTTATATTGTGGGTTTCGGCATGGGGGGTAATGAATCCATGTTTACCCAAGCTGATTTTGCGCCGGCTTTTAATATTGCCGCCGCAGCCGGTTTGGCCTGTACTACTCACGCTGGGGAAATATTAGGTCCTGAAAGCGTATGGGACGCGATTGATAACTTGCCAGTGACTCGTATTGGCCACGGTGTGCGCAGTGTCGAAGATCCCGCTCTAATGGCAGAGCTAGTGAAGCGTGGCATTGCCCTAGAAGTTTGCCCTGGTAGTAATATTGCCTTGTCTGTGTACCCAGACCTTGCCAGCCACCCACTCAATACAATATTACAAGCAGGTATAAGTACCAGCCTTAATGCCGATGATCCGCCATTCTTTGCCACCACCATCGGTGCTGAATATCAGTCTGGGGCTAAGGACTTTGGTTTAGATCTAGAGCAGCTTCGCAATATCTCACGGATGGCCATGCAGGCATCGTTTGCCGACGCTGATACCAAGGCGCGTTTATTAGCTGTGATTGGCTAATTAGGGCAGAAACTTAACATGATTTGGAAAAAACATTATGTCTGATACACCATTACGTCCATTCCACCTTGCTATACCCATAAGAGATGTTGCTGAGTCGAGGCTTTTTTATGGCCAATTACTGGGTTTGAGCGAGGGTCGCTCTAGCGCAGAATGGATTGATTGGAATCTCTATGGCCATCAGTTAGTGACCCACCTCAACCCTAACTTGGGCCCAGAAGGCAAAGTGTCCGTGCATGTTAATGGGGTGGATGGGCAAGGTGTTCCAGTACCCCATTTTGGCGTGGTACTGGCTGCCCAAGATTGGCAAGACTTAGCGCAACGGTTAACGGGTAAGGTAGACTTTATTATTGAACCTTATACCCGTTTCAAAGGTGAGGCAGGCGAGCAATCGACCTTATTTTTTAGCGACCCTAGTGGTAATGCATTGGAGTTTAAAGCCTTCGCTGACTTGGGTCAGTTGTTCGCCAAGTAATAGTTAGGCTGCTGGGGAGCCTTGTAACATTGTTGTTTGATACTTCAGTGGTCTTTCCACACTGCCACACTGCTCCCAGAAAGCCCCAACAAAGCCCCAACAAAGCCTCGCACAAGCCCTCAGGGTTCTTGTGTGGGGCCTAGCGCTTGAAAACTGACTCATAGTCTAATAATACTGCTAATGATTGCTCCAGCTTCTTTTACGGCCAAAGCTTGTAACCAGCCTCTTTAAATTCAGTGGTTGATTTCCTAGGGGGCAAAATCTAGTCACCATAACAGGTTGCTTATGGATTTTTATGAGTAGGTTTGTGCCTGTGAAGTGTCGAGATTAGTTTGCACAAGGCTGTGCAAAGCTACACAAAGCTGTGCAAAGCAAGGGGTAGCAGCTCAACACAGGCGCCCACAACATAGACGCCCACAACATAAGCGCCCACAACATAGACGCAGGGCTTCAAATCCAAGGCATAAAAAAACCACACTTAAGTGGTTTAGTTAGAATGGCTCCTCGACCAGGACTCGAACCTG
>CAWUTT010000047.1:0-18479 GCA_963925635.1 uncultured Pseudomonadales bacterium
TGGCGATGGCTATTTAAACCCGAGTCAATTTGACCCTCAGTTACTCACACGTTTTTTACAGGCAGAGGCAACTATTGAAACACTCTATAGCCTAGGCCGCTTAGCCAATTGACCTAGACTGATGGGACTTAATGGTGGTCGTACAGACAGAGGTTCTACCTCTGATACCGATCGCTGCTGGGCATGGGCTACCAGATAAGCTAAATTAGGCCCTCTAATGCACAGTGATCGGTATCTACGCCATCGCGCATTACAATACTTCATTGAGTTTTTTTGGATTAAGCCAGAGGCAATTGATGCCCCCACCAGACCTCCACCCACGATAATCCAATCATAGGCGTCTGACTGATTATTAGCGGGGCTCGGTGACAACACGTTCTTGCAGGTGTCCACTCATACGCCTTTCCCACACTCTAAACAAATACACCAAAGCGTAAGTCATGACCAGATACATTGCCGCAGCCGTGAGATAAAACTCATACACTGCAAAGGTTTTAGAAATCAATTGGCGCGAAATACCAGTTAAGTCCAAAATAGTAATGGTGGACACTAGCGATGTTGCCTGTAATAAAAAGATCACCTCGTTGCCGTAGGCGGGTAAGCCAATACGAAAAGCCTTGGGTAAAGTAATACGACGGAACAATAGTAAACCCGACATACCACAAGCACGACCCGCTTCTATATCGTTGCGAGGCACTGCACTGATGGCACCACGAAAAATTTCAGCAGAATAAGCTGCTGTATTTAATACTAAGGCCAAAATGCCACAGAACCACGGATCACGGAAAAACCCCCACAAACCAAGGTCTGTGAGCTCGTGCCGGAACTGACCACTGCCATAATAAATTAAAAATATTTGTACCAACAAAGGCGTGCCTCGGAAGTACAATACAAAGACATAGGCGGGTGAGGCAATGAATGGATTTTTAGCCAACCGAGCTAGGGCAAGGGGAATAGCAAACGCCAAACCAATAACCAGACTCACCACGGTAATCCATAAGGTCACCCATGCACCTTGCAACATCATTGGCAGATACTGCCACACAATAGAAAAGTCCATTAACGCATCACTCCTTTATTGGCCCATGTTTCAGCACGTTTTTGTGCCATCATCGAGACCAAGGTAATGCCTAAATAAATAAACGATGCAAGCAAGTAAAAGGTAAAAGGTTCGTGGGTCGCGTTGGACGCAATTTTAGTTTTGCGCATCAATTCATCTAACTGAATGATCGAAATAAGCGCCGTGGCTTTGATTAACACCATCCACACGTTACCTAAGCCCGGTAGGGCAAAACGCATAGCTTGGGGCAACAAAATACGTTTGAACACCTGCAAACGGCTCATGCCTATAGCTCTAGCGGCTTCAGCTTGGCCCTTAGGAATCGCTTGAAAAGCACCACGCAGTACTTCTGTGGCAAAGGCACCATAGATAAACCCGATAGTGATAGTACCCGCGATGAAGGGATTAATGTCAACGCGAATGTCATAACCCATGCGCGTGGCAATCGATTGAATGAGTGTTGGAGTACCAAAGTACACCAATAGCAATAGAATAAGTTCGGGCACTCCACGCACGACCGTAGTATAGGTATTGGCTGCCAGGTTGGCCCACCAATTGTGACTCAGCTTGCCCCAACTGCCTAGCAATCCAAGCAACACTGCAACCACCATGGCGCAAAGGCCTACCGCAATGGTTAATTGCAAACCTTCAAACAAGAGCCAGCCGTAGCCGTGCAAATCTAACATAAATAATACTGCCTAGAAGTTAATAAGGGTAGCCGAAGCTACCCTTATTAGTGGCCTAATTAGCCACCATAAACACTAAAACCAAACCACTTATTACTGATTTTGTCATAAGTGCCATCGGCTAGAATTTGCTTAAGCGCAGCGTTCATGCGGTCACGCAATTCAGTGTCTTCTTTACGCACACCAACACCAGCACCCAAACCAAAGTACTTAGTGTCAGCAATATCTGGACCAAAGAATTCGCCTTCAATACCTGAAGCTTTCATCATTTCGTCACCGACAATGACATCTACAAATAGTAGGTCAACACGGCCCGCCGCGAAGTCTAGATTAGCTTCTTCTTGGGCACCATAAGTGCGAATTTCAAGGATATCGCCAAACTCACCACGCAGGTAATTTTCTTGCACAGTAGAGCTTTGAACGCCCACAATCATGCCTGAAGTCGCTTCAGATGAAGAACCCGCAGCACGAATAAAACGGTTAGGCGTATTGTAGTACTTGTTGGTAAAGTCGATCTTTTGCTTGCGCTCTTCAGTGATCGACATAGACGCAAGAATAGTATCAAACTTCTTCGCTAACAATGCAGGGATAATGCCATCCCAGTCAGACGTAACCCACTCACAATCTGCTTTCATAGCAGCACACAGGGCATCGCCTACTTCAATATCAAAACCAATTAGGTTGTTGTCACTGTCGTAGTAGTTGTACGGAGGGTAAGCCCCTTCAGTACCCATCAAAATTGTGTCAGACGCAACAGCGCTCAAAGACATCGCTAACGCGCCTGCAGTTAGTGCAGCAGCAACTAGTTTTTTCATAAGAACCTCATCATTGATTTATTGTGGTTATAGTTAGCCAAAAAAGGCTAGGATTTAATAGCTCGACGCCAAAAACTGCCGGCATCGTTCTGATTTTGGATTTTGAAATACTTCTTCTGGCGTACCTTGTTCTTCAATCATACCTTGATGAAGGAACACCACTTTAGACGACACCTCACGAGCAAAAGTCATCTCATGGGTGACGACAATCATGGTCCGACCTTCGGCAGCCAGCTGACGCATCACCTTAAGCACTTCTCCAACTAACTCAGGGTCTAGTGCAGAGGTAGGCTCGTCAAACAACATGACTTCTGGCTCCATGGCAAGAGCTCGCGCAATGGCTGCTCGTTGCTGTTGACCACCGGACAAGTGGTCTGGGTATTGATGCGCCTTATCAGCAATGCCCACTTTTTCTAACAGCTGCATGGCCTTAGCATGGGCTTCCGTTTTAGTTTGACCCAAAACATGTACCGGTGCTTCCATGATATTTTCTAATATAGTCATGTGGCTCCAAAGATTAAAACTCTGGAACACCATGCCTAATTTGGTGCGTATACGATCCACTTGCTTTTGGTCAGCCGGCACGCGGTGACCCTTACGATCGGTCTGCATTTCCATCAACTCACCATCAACTCGTACTTCACCACTGTTAGGAGTTTCTAACAAGTTAATACAACGCAAAAAGGTGCTTTTACCAGAACCGCTGGCCCCTATTAAAGAAATCACATCACCTTTGTTAGCTTGCAAAGACATGCCTTTAATGACTTCGTTTTCATTAAAGCTTTTGTGTAAATCTGTAATAGATAGAGCTAAGGTCATCATGGATCCAGATGCTGGGAGGCGATATTAATAAAACTTAAACTAGGGCCATGATATTGTCTAATAGCCTCAATCTCAAGCTATTCGTTTCATCAGTCTAATCGAGGGTCGCTTTGAGTTAATTACAAGTCCATTTGCCGCAACTTTTACCTTTAACTCTACCCTATGAGACACGGGCTAGAATTGTTACCATGTTAGGCATTATTTACCTGTGACCTGTTACTACGCTTGCTTATGACATCTAATACTATCCCACAGACCATCCCCCAAGCCCTAATACTGACTCAACAACGCATTGATGAGGCTTGCCAAGTGGCTGGCCGCAAGGCTCATGAAGTGTTGTTACTAGCCGTCAGTAAAACTAAACCCTTAAGCGACGTTATTGCGGCCTATGACCATGGCCAACGCCACTTTGGGGAAAATTACCTACAAGATGCTTTAGACAAAATTAGCCAATGCCCCCATGACGACATTGAATGGCATTTCATCGGTGCGATTCAGAGCAATAAAACCAAGACCATTGCCGCTCAATTTGATTGGGTCCACACCTTGGATAGAGAAAAAGTTGCCCGCCTGCTCAGTTTGCATAGGCCCGACCACCTGCCACCATTAAAGGTGCTCATCCAAGTTAACATTAGTAACGAAGCCAATAAAAGTGGTGTCGCACTTGAGCACTTAGACGCTCTAGTCGAACAGGTCACGCAACTGCCCAAGTTATTACTGTGCGGCTTAATGTGCATACCTGCTGCCGGTCAGACCGAGAGTAATCAACACCGCGCTTTCAATGCAATGGCCACCGCACGAGATCAACTGAACCGCACTTACCCACACATCAAACAACTTTCTATGGGCATGTCGGGTGACTTAAGTAGCGCGATTGCTTGCGGTTCAACCATGGTGCGCATTGGCACCGACATATTTGGATCGCGTGATACGCTGACCCCTGCACCATAAGCCTGATTACAACCGACCATATAACCACTAGGAAACCACCATGCTACAGACTCCCAACATTGCTTTTATCGGTGCCGGAAATATGGCCCAGGCCATTCTAAAAGGCATGCTTGCGGCGGGTTATCCGCCTAACAAAATTTCTGCCAGTGGCCGCACACAAGCTAAATTAGACCAGTTAACAGCCGACACCGGCATCCACACTAGTACTGACAACTTAGCCTTGTGCCAACAGGCCGATGTCATTGTATTGGGGGTTAAACCACAAATGATGGGGGCTTTGGTACAAAGCATTGCTCCTGCAGTAGACGGTTCGAAACAGCTTATTGTTTCCGTAGCTGCGGGCATTTTAGCCGATAGTATAGCCACATGGCTGGGGCAGAAGGCACCCATCGTTCGCTGCATGCCCAATACTCCCTCATTGGTCGGGCACGGAGCTGCGGGACTATTTGCCACAGACGGGGTTTCCGCGGCTCAGAAACAGACCGTCAGCACCATCATGGAATCAGTAGGTTTAGCCCTATGGGTGCAAACCGAAGCTCATATTGACGCCGTCACTGCCGTTTCAGGTAGCGGCTCTGCTTATTACTTTTTGATGATGGAAGCTATGATCGAGGGCGCAGAAAAATTGGGATTAAGTAATGAAGTGGCCCAGCAACTGGTACTTCAAACTGCCGCAGGGGCGGCGCAGATGGCCCAAAAAAGCGACTCTACACCGACCCAACTTCGCATTGCCGTGACTTCACCCAAGGGCACCACAGAACAAGCCATCAACACCTTTAATGAGGGTGGTTTTAGTCAACTTTGCAGCCGCGCTATGGCGGCCGCCCATCATCGCTCTGAAGAATTGGCGCAGTTATTTAAGGCCTAAGTTTGATCTAGCATGACGATGTTTCAGAGTTTACCCATACTAATTGTTTGGTAGGCTCAGCGTTTTATTAAAATTTAGTGGAAAACACCTATGATGGCCCTTTCCTTACCAAGCGACTGGCTAGATATTGTTCTAGCTAATTTGATCAACATCCCCTTGGGGATCATTATATTCTTTGCTGGCCGCTGGATTGCCAACCTCATTGCGGGCATGATTAATCGCTTACTCGTGGCCCGAAAAACCGATGCTCCTTTACGTCAGTTCCTTGTCACTATTGTGCGCGTCACCTTAACTTTTGTGGCACTCATCGCTGCGTTAGAATTTTTAGGTTTCGATACCACTGTCCTACTAACGGTGTTTGCCGCTGCTAGTTTAGCCATTGGCTTAGCAGTAAAAGACACTCTGAGTAACTTTGCTGCTGGCGTCATGCTTATTTTATTTAAGCCGTTTACTGTGGGCGACTTTATTGAAGCTGCAGGTGTTGCTGGCGTTGTTGAAAGCATCGGGATTTTTTCTAGCCATATGAAGACTGGAGACAATCGCGTCATCATTGTGCCCAACAGCCATATCTATGGAGATGTGATCATTAATGCTTCGGCTAAGCCCACACGTCGCATCGATCTCACTATTGGGGTTGGATATAATGATGACTTACAAAAGGCCGAACAGTTATTATTACAATGTATTGCTGCTGACAAGCGCATCTTAGCTGAACCAGAGGCCGTAGTTGCTGTGGCTGAGCTTGCAGACAGCAGTGTTAACTTTGTAGTGCGCCCATGGGTCAATTCAGCTGACTACTGGGTTGTAAGGTGGGACCTTATTCGGCAAATTAAGCTCACCTTTGACGCCGAAGGCATTTCCATACCCTATCCACAGCGAGACATTCACTTGCATCAAGCCAGCAAGGCTTAATCAAACGGCAAACCAGCAAGCCGAGCCATTAATCTGGCTATAGCTTACTGGCTTGCAAGCAACCACAAACTGGTTTAAGCCAGTTTCTTATACTTCACCCGCGTAGGTTGATGATCTTTACCTGTTCGAGACTTATAGTCTTCAGCATATTCAGAGTAGTTACCTTCAAAGAAAGAGGCCTTAGAGTCCCCTTCGTAGGCCAAAGTATGAGTACAGACACGGTCTAGGAACCAGCGGTCGTGAGAGATCACAATGGCAGCGCCAGGAAATGCTAACAAGGCTTCTTCTAATGCGCGCAAGGTTTCTACATCTAAGTCATTGGTGGGTTCGTCTAATAACAGCACGTTACCACCTTGCTTTAACAGCTTAGCTAAGTGCAAACGGTTACGCTCACCACCAGATAAGTCTTTAACAAACTTCTGTTGATCATTGCCTTTAAAATTAAACCGTCCCGCATAGGCACGAGAAGGCACCTGATAATTGCCTACCGTAATGATGTCATTACCATCAGACAGCTCTTCCCATACGGTTTTAGTGCCATCTAACTCGCGCATTTGGTCTACATGAGCCAGTTCAACCGTGTCGCCAATTTCGATGGTGCCTGAATCTGGCTGCTCACTGCCCGTAAGCATCTTGAACAAGGTCGATTTACCTGCACCATTACCACCGACCACACCAACGATAGCACCCTGAGGCATACTAAACTGCAGACCTTCCACTAACATCTTATCGCCAAAGGCTTTACTCACACCGTTGACGTTGATGACCTTATCGCCTAAACGGGGTCCTGGTGGGATATAAATTTCAGAGGTTTCGTTTCTTTCTTGGAACTCACGGGAGTTTAATTCTTCAAAGCGAGCCAAACGTGCTTTCGATTTAGCCTGACGCCCTTTAGCGTTGCTGCGCACCCAATCCAACTCTGATTTCACCGCCTTGTCATGGGACGCTTGCTGGCGACCTTCTTGAATCAAGCGGGCTTCTTTTTGCTCTAGCCAAGACGAGTAATTGCCTTCATAAGGAATACCATGACCACGGTCTAGCTCTAGAATCCAACCCGCAGCATTATCAAGAAAATAGCGATCGTGGGTGATGGCCACCACAGTGCCGTTGTAATCCACTAAAAAGCGCTCTAGCCAAGCCACAGATTCGGCATCCAAATGGTTAGTCGGTTCATCCAGTAATAACATATCCGGCTTATTCAGCAGTAAACGACATAAAGCCACACGGCGGCGTTCACCACCCGACAAATGGGCTACATTTTCGTCCCAAGCAGGCAAACGTAAGGCTTCTGCAGCAACTTCTAGGGTGCGCTCTAAGTTGTGCGCATCACTGGCTTGAATAATATCCTCTAGCTTGGCTTGCTCAGCGGCTAAAGCATCAAAATCAGCATCTGGTTCTGCATAAGCCGCATAGACAGCATCCAAGGCTGTTAAAGCATTTTTTGCTTCAGCCACGGCTTCCTCAACCACTTCACGCACAGTTTTGGAGTCATCTAGTTTGGGCTCTTGCTCTAAGTAACCCACATTAATGCCAGGCTGTGGACGTGCTTCACCATTATAATCTGTGTCGACGCCCGCCATGATTCTTAGCAAGCTAGATTTTCCTGAACCGTTCAAACCCAAGACCCCAATTTTGGCTCCCGGAAAGAAGGACAATGAGATGTCCTTTAATATTTCACGCTTGGGTGGAACGACCTTTCCAACGCGATTCATCGTATACACAAACTGTGCCATGTGATTTCCTGATTAATTCAAAAATATGCCGCCATTATACCCTGAGACGCCATTAAAAGGGGGAAAGCACCCCCCATAGTATTTTGCCATCCAGCCACTTGTGATATGGTTTGCAGCCCCAACCTAATGGGGATATTATATTTTTCACCGCTGTTGTTTAAGGAATTCCCGTGTCTACTACCCATGTTGGCTCCTCATTGCTGCCTACCCCTTACGGCACTTTCGATATGCATGGTTTTGCCGATAGCGAAACTGGTAAAGAGCATCTAGCCCTGAGCATGGGCGACCTTGGCGATGGCGCTCCAGTACTGGCTCGCCTGCACTCAGAGTGTTTAACAGGCGATGCCTTGTTCAGCATGCGTTGCGATTGCGGCTATCAGCTACAAGAAGCCCTCAAACGCATTGCCGAACAAGGCCGCGGGGTAATTTTGTACCTGCGCCAAGAAGGTCGAGGTATCGGTTTATTGAATAAAATTAAGGCTTACCATCTGCAGGATCAAGGCGCGGACACAGTGGAGGCCAACCAGCGTTTAGGTTTTGATGCTGATCTGCGTAAATATGACATGGCCAAAGATATGTTTGATCACCTGCGCGTCAAGTCGGTGTTATTGATGACTAACAATCCACGCAAAATCCAAGCCCTCACGGACCTGGGTGTTAAGGTTACCCAACGCCAAGCATTAGAAGTCGGTGAAAACAGCCACAACAAGGCCTATCTAGCCACTAAGGCAAGCAAACTAGATCATTTATTCGGTCAATAACTGGCCTTTCCAAACCTCAACTTTGGCGATCATTGCGGTGGTCGACAAACCAGTATGGTGCAATACCTGTTCGCGGCTCCCATGGGGCAAAGCCACATCTTCGTGACCTAGACACAGCAAACTCACTTGGGTTTTTTGCTGTACTAACCACTCACTCACGGCAGAACCTGCGCCACCAATACAGCTGTGGTCTTCTATGCTGACAAAGCCACTATGCTGGACCAGCAATTGCTGCAACAAAAGTTCATCTAACGGTTTTACAAAACGCATATCCACCAAGGTGGCATTATGGGCCTGCGCCACAACCATGGCTTTATCCAGTAAGGCCCCAAAATTGAGTATAGCAATGGCATTAGCGCTATCTGCCGAGCGCACTAACCGCCCCCTACCCAATTCAATGGGCGCTGCCAACGGACCACCCTCAAACGCTTCACCGCGAGGGTAACGCACTGCGGCAGGGCCGCAATGGGCATAACCGAAGCTAAGCATGGCTCGAGTTTCGGCCGCTGTACTTGGCACCATTACCAGCAACTTAGGCAAGCAGCGTAAAAAGGCCAAGTCATAGGCCCCTGTATGAGTTGAGCCGTCTTCACCCACTACTCCAGCTCGGTCAATGGCTAGCAAAATATCCAAGTCCTGCAGCACAATGTCGTGAATTAGTTGATCGTAACCGCGTTGTAAAAAGGTAGAATAAATTGCCACCACAGGCTTCGCGCCTTCACACGCCATGCCCGCAGCCAGCGTAAGAGCGTGTTGTTCGGCGATCGCCACGTCAAATAAACGCGCACCGTATGCTTGTGCAAAAGGCTCTAGGCCTGAGCCACCAATCATAGCGGGGGTAATGGCCATCAACCGATCATCCGTTTGGGCTTGGTCACAAATCCAGCGGCCAAAAACTTGGGCATAGGTCGGCCCCTGTTGAGTTATTAGGCTTTCAATGGGGTCGATTTTTGCCAGTGCATGGTAACCCACTGGATCAATTTCAGCGGGTCCATAACCTTTACCTTTTAGGGTATGGATATGCAACAGCTTAGGTCCAGGTAGACTCTGTAGTTCGGTAATAGCCGACATTAACCGCGGTAAATCATGACCATCAATAGGGCCTCGGTAGGTAAAACCTAAGGCTGTAAACCACTGTGATGGGCCACCGTCACCATGATGGTCGTCTAAAAAGGTGGCTAAGCCGCCTAAGTTTTCATCAATAGCCATATCATTGTCATTGACAATAATGAGGGCGTTCGCTTGGCAGTGAGCCATATGGTTCAAAGCTTCAAAGGCCATACCAGCCGTCAGTGCACCATCACCAATGACCGCAACATGGCGGGCCAAAGGATTTTTATTAGCCAACACCATGCCCAGTAAAGCACTAATAGAAGTACTGGCATGGCCCACACCAAACGCATCAAAAGGGCTTTCATCACGCTTAGGAAATGGTGCTAAACCACCAGCCTGACGCATACTCAGCATTGCTTGCTTGCGGCCAGTGAGCATTTTATGGGGGTAGGCCTGATGACCCACATCCCAAATTAATCGGTCAGTAGGGGTGTCGAGCAGATAATGCAAGGCAATGGTGAGTTCAACGACTCCTAAACCAGCACCCAAATGACCGCCAGTTTGGCCCACACTGTATAACAAAGCCAAACGTAACTCGTAAGCGAGTTGAGGCAACTGGGTTGGTTTTAACTTACGTAAATCCAACACACCGTCTATTTGATCAAGCAAAACCGTGGTCGGTGTTTGCTGTGGAATCTTCAGAATAATAGGCAGCATGGCGCTAATGCTTGCGGCTGACAATAAAGTCTGCCAGCCAAACTAATGGCTCTGCTGCGGCCCCAAAACCAAGTACCGAGGCTTTAGCCTGCTGATGCAGTTCCATTAACCGCATCTTAGCAGCCGCCATACCTAGCAGTGAAGGGTAGGTAGACTTATCATTAATGAGATCTGAGCCTTGGGTTTTACCAAGGGTTGCCGTATCACCTTCAATATCCAAGATATCATCCTGAACCTGAAAGGCTAAACCGATGGCCTGCGCGTAAGTACGCAAGCAATCCATTTGCTCAGCACTCACATGACTCTGTGACAAAGCCCCTAGTTCCACACTTGCGACAATCAAGGCCCCAGTTTTTAAGCTATGCAGCCGTTCCAACTGAGCCAAACTAACGGCATCATGGGCTGCTGCCATATCCAACATTTGACCCGCTACCATGCCTTTAGCGCCCGAGGCTTGGGCCAAACAGGCCACCATGGCTAAACATTGTGCCGCATTGAGGTGCGGTCCTTGTGCGCTAGCCAGCAATTCAAACGCCAGAGCTTGCAGGGCATCGCCTGCTAAAATAGCCGTGGCTTCATCAAAAGCGATATGACAACTGGGCTGACCGCGACGTAAAGCATCGTCATCCATAGCTGGCAGGTCGTCGTGAATCAACGAGTAGGCATGCATGGCTTCAACTGCTGCAGCTAATGGGTCTAAGGCGGCATGGTCAACGCCACACGCGCGCGCGCCAGCATACACCAAAGCGGCCCGCACTCGCTTGCCACCCCGCACGGCGCTGTAGGCCATGGCTTGAGATAAAGGGCCACTGGCGCGACGCTGACCAATAGCCGTATTCAGATACTGTTGCACACGATTTTGCGAGTGATTAAGAAAGTCGTCTAACGAATCAAAGTCCAAAACTAAGACTCCTTACTAAAAGGCTGTTCAACCACCCGACCTTGAGCATCTTGCATCAACACATTAACCTTTTGCTCAGCTTGTGCCAGGGCCATTTGGCAGCCGCGGGTCAACGAAATGCCTCGTTCAAAGGCAGCCAAAGAGTCTTCTAGGGTTAAGTCACCCTGCTCCATTTGCTGCACCAAGGTTTCTAACTCAGCCAAGGAAGCTTCAAAATTAAATACCTCTGCCGCTTTATTGTTAGCCATGACTATAACCCCAAAACCAAACCGCGTGGCATACCAAAGCTTGACGCTAAATTCTGAATCACTAACATATCGACTAAATTAATTATGATGAATACCAGTATAGGGGAGAAATCTAAGCCCCCCAAGTTAGGCAGCATGCGCCTCGCGGGACCCATCACTGGTTCAGTAAGTTGATGCAACAAATAAGCCCCAGGATGTTTGGTTTGGGGCGCTATCCAGCTTAAAACAATGCTTGCAAGTATGGCAAAAAACAACAAATCTAGCACTTGAGATGCCAAACCAATTAGACTCCACATAGCCAAACTCACGGGATTAGGCAAACCAAAACCTGCAATTAACAGCACCACGAGAATCAGTATTAGCTGCACTAGAAACGCTAACACCAGCGTCGCTAAACTAAAGCGACCCGTGCGCGGCATGAGCTTTTGTAAGACTGCCACAAACGGCTGAGTGAGCTTGACCACAGCTTGGGCGATGGGATTATAAAAATCGGCCTTAGCCAGCTGCAACATAAACCGTATGATGACCATTGTCAGGTACAACCCGAACACCGTTTGTACTAAAAAAACACCTGCATTTGTCATGATAAAACAACGCCCTTAATAGACTTAGATAACCCTGTGTTTCTAGTGTCTCATATTGAATGCATGGAGACTACTAAGGATGCATCGCTTCACCCTACTCTAGCTTGCACAGCAGTACTGAAATGACTCTTGTTTCTCTCGTCGGCCGGCTAACCCAAGCTAAAACCCTGCACCAGCAACCCCCAACTGCTATGCCAGCGCTTATGCCAGCGCCTATGCCAGCAAGCCTATGGGCTTTAACTGCCCTTACCCGTGTAATAAAATTGGCATGATTTGCCACTCACAGAGTCAAGTCACCAGCCCATCAATGACTTAGGGTAAAGAGGTTTTTACGCTAGATTTAGCTTTTACTTTTTGCCACAGATCGCGCACAATTAAGCCCTTAGAAAACGTCCTGTGGTAATAGGACTAAAGAAGCCGACCAATTATGAATCCAGCACGTTACTTTAGCTTTATCTATTGTTTATTACTTGCGTCACTAACACTGCCTAGCTACGCAGAACAGGCCATTTATAGCCCCGATTACGACATTCACTACAATGCCTTTAACACCATGATGGTGCCACCTGAAGTGGCTCAAAGTTATGGTTTCACCCGCGCTAGAAATAGAGCCCTACTGAATATATCAGTGCTCGACAGCAGCACCAAAAAAGCCTTGCCTGCCGTAGTGACGGGCACTCGAACTAATATTATTGGCCAACTATTACCGTTAGAATTTGTACAAATTAAAGAACAGAATGCCATCTACTACATTGCCCAATTACGCTTTACTGAAGAGGAAATGTGGCGCTTTGAACTACAAATACAACCAGATTTGAATGCCGATGCCATTCCACTCAAGTTTAGCCAAACCTTCTATTTAGAAAAGTAAGCTATTCAAAATACCCTAATAGGTCATTTAGAAAACGCCAGCCTAGAGGGCTAGCTTGAAGCCGACCTGGCAGCATCAGTCCTGCCGCTCTTGCAGCGGCAACAGCGGCCTCTACTTGAGCCAATGATTGCCCTGTATTGCGTAAATAGCTGTCACTATCAGCGCCCTTTTGCAGGCGCAGGACATTCATAAAGAATTCCAGCTTTAGCTCTTCTGGTGCTACCCAATGGCTTGAAGCGAGCGGCAATATGGCCGTCATATAGGCTTTAGGCTGGCGCAATTTAACCCTTCGCTGAATCACCATAACTCCATCATGCCAACTACTCACCTTACCATGGGCCCCAGCGCCCACACCGATATAGTCACCAAAATTCCAATAGTTAAGATTATGCCGTGCCTCACTTCCCGGTTTAGTGTAGGCCGAAATTTCGTACTGGCGTAAGCCCGCTGCTTCAATGAGCACTTGGCCTTGATCTTGAATATCCACCAGCACATCTTCATCGGGCAATGTAGGGGGGCGACTGTGGAATTCAGTATTAGGCTCAATGGTGAGTTGATACCAGGACAAGTGGTCGGTAGCAAACTCTAGGGCTTGATTTAGGTCGGCTAAACCCTGTTCCAAACTCTGTCCAGGCAAGCCATGCATCAAATCTAAATTAATCCGATTAAAGCCTAATGATTGAGCTTTACTGATGGCCAATTTAGCTTGGCCTGCACTGTGAATTCGCCCTAAGGACCGCAGGCACTCATCGTCAAAACTCTGCACGCCAATCGATAAGCGATTAACACCTTGCTCAAGAAAGCCTGCGAATTTAGCTTGCTCAAAAGTTCCTGGATTAGCCTCCAGGGTCACTTCCATGTTTTTTTCACAAGTGATGTTACTGTTAACAAACCTGAGAATCTCACCAATGCCGGCCGCGCTCATTAAGCTGGGGGTGCCTCCGCCAATAAAAATACTATGCAGGGTACGACCATTTACGGCGGCTAACTCAACCCTTAAGTCGGCTAGCAACGCTTTGATATAGTTGGCTTCGGGAATGGTTTGCCCACCTTCGGTAGCATGGGAGTTGAAGTCGCAATAAGGACATTTCCTCACACACCACGGAATGTGAATATACAAACTTAAGGGGGGCGTTAGCGGCCCCTTTACTGGAGTTAACATCAAGCTTCAGCTAACGCACGTTGCAATGCCGCCAAGGCTTTTCCGCGATGGCTAATGGCAAACTTCTCTGGCGGTGTTAGCTCCGCTGCACGACAGCCTTTTTCTAGCACTTGAAAAATGGGATCGTAACCAAAACCATGCTCGCCCTGCCCATGGTCCATAATTAAACCTTCCCATGACGCCTGACAAATGAGTGGCGTTGGATCAGTGGCATGGCGCATATAAACTAAAACACACTGAAATCGGGCCCTACGCTGAGGTGGTGGAATGTTTGCCAAAGCCACCAAAAGTTGAGCGCTATTGGCCGCATCTTTGGCCTGACCCTTTAACGTAGACCCAGCATAACGAGCTGAATAGATTCCCGGAGCGCCATCCAAGGCGTCCACTTCTAAACCTGAGTCATCGGCTAACGCAGGCAGGCCAGATGCAGCGGCTGCATGGCGAGCTTTGAGAATGGCATTTTCTACAAAACTAAGGCCCGTTTCTTCCACTTCTTCAGTTACAAACTGGTTTTGTGGCACTAGTTCAATACCTAGTGATGCTAAACGCTGGCCAAATTCTTTTAATTTACCCGCGTTGCCACTGGCTAATACCACTTGTTTCATTATTGAGCCTTATTGAGAAAGAGGGCTAGATTAGAGGGCTGGATTAGAGGGCTGAACAGACCCAAAGTACGAGTGCGTCGTCAGCGCTAGTAGAGACCACTGCGTGACCCATGGTGCTGTCAAAATAGGTGCTGTCCCCTTCGCTCAAGGCCAAGGGTTCGTACTCTTCAGTGTACACCAGTATGGACCCATCTAGCACTAGCAGAAGCTCTTCGCCTTCATGCTTTACCCAACCGCCAAACTCTTCCAACGTACGCGCGCGCACTCGACTTTTAAAAGGCACCATACGTTTTGAATCTAGCTCAGTGGCCAACAACTCGTGCTCGTAGGTTGCTGTGAGATGCTCACGGCCTTGCAGTTTTTTGGTGACCGTACGGCGGCCAGAAATGCGCACTTCTTTAACGGGGGCAAACAACTGAGGCATGTCGATACCCAAACCGATAGCCAGCTTTTGCATAAGATTAAAGGTGGGGGAAAGCTGGTTATTTTCCATTTTTGACAAGGTCGATTGTGCCACACCAGTAACTTTACTGGCTTGCTGCAAAGTCATTTGTCGATCTTGTCGCAAGGCTCTAAGGCGCTCACCAAAGTTACTTTGCTGGGCAGTAGGACTGGGAATGGCAGGTAATATGCCCGCTTCAGGGCGCAGTCTAGACATCAATTACTCCGTCAAATTAACAGTAAGTCACGTTGACTGCGAGGCCGCCACGGGAAGTTTCTTTGTATTTATCCTGCATATCGGCACCAGTTTCACGCATGGTTTTAATCACATCATCCAATGATACCAGATGTACACCATCCCCTCTCATGGCCATGTGAGCAGCATTAATGGCTTTAATAGAACCCATCGCATTGCGTTCAATACAAGGGACCTGCACCAAGCCCGCAATTGGGTCACAAGTCAGGCCTAAATTGTGTTCCATACCAATCTCAGCAGCATTTTCTACTTGTTCAGGAGTGCCACCGATGACTTCGGCTAAACCTGCAGCAGCCATAGCGCATGCACTACCCACCTCACCTTGACACCCGACTTCTGCGCCTGAAATAGAAGCGTTGAGCTTACATAGTATTCCCACAGCAGCAGCGGCCAATACGAAGTTTACAATACCTTTATCGTCGGCCGATGGATAGAAGTTATCGTAGTAATGTAATACCGCAGGCATAATGCCAGCAGCACCATTAGTAGGGGCGGTAACAATACGGCCACCAGCAGCGTTTTCTTCATTAACCGCCAGCGCATACAGATTTACCCAATCCATGGCTGATAATTGCGGGGTAATCACCTGCACAGAGTCCAAGCTACTGAGCTTGGAATACAAATCTGCCGCGCGGCGCTTAACATTAAGACCACCAGGCAACACACCACTGGTGCGGCAACCGTTGAGGACACACTCTTGCATTACCTGCCAAAGATGCAGAATTTCACTTCTTACCTCTGCTTCAGTACGCCAAGTCTTTTCGTTTTCCATCATCACCTGGCTAATGCTCATGCCCTGTGCCTTACAATGAACCAGCAACTGAGCTGCAGAAGTAAATGGATAGGGGACTTTGGGCTGATCGTCATCAATCGGCAGTTCGTCAGCTTTGGCCGCCGTTTCATCCACTACAAATCCGCCGCCTACAGAATAATAGGAAACCTCTAACAAAATACCACCCTCACCATCAAACGCGCTCATGGTCATGCCATTAGGATGATAAGGTAATGACTCTTCTAAGTTAAGAATGATATCGCGATGTTGGATAAACTCAATGTCGTGCTCGCGGTTAAGGGGCAAGCGTTCATTGAGGGAAATTTCTTCTAACATGGGCTGCACTTGTGGCGGATCAATAGTGTCAGGCGCTTCACCCAATAAACCAAGGATAACAGCAATGTCACTTGCATGGCCTTTACCCGTGGCACCAAGAGAGCCAAATAATTCACCTTTCACGCGCGCCACTTGAATTAACTTACCCTCGTTCTTAAGTTGCTCCACAAACGCTAAAGCAGCTCGCATGGGGCCAACAGTATGGGAACTAGACGGGCCAATGCCAATTTTTAGCAAGTCAAATACGCTTAAACTCATGATCAATACCTTTGGTGTGGTCAGACCACTAGGTTAGTTTATTAACCTCGGACTATCGCCTATAAGTCCGTGCACCGTCTATCTTGGTGCGACATTGAAGTAGCTTTAAGCTCCAGACTCCTATTGATTTGACACACAAGCGCAGCATTTACTTAAAATTATCCCTATTGCAGGTATTTTAGCGGCCCATAATTTAATGTCACAGCACAAGGCCGTGGCACAGTCGCCTTGCATATCAACCCATAGTAGAGCTGATCAATTATTTACACTTAGGCCCGTTGTTCTCGCCAAAATATCCACACCCTGTTGTTTCCAAAAATGTAACAGGTCAATAAAAACCCAATTTTCGGCGAGCTTGCCTTCCTTTCGGCGGTAAATATCAATAATACGCATCTCGCCGCGCTTGCCAGTAGCAGGCATCCCCATAAAACCACCCGTGGGTTCTAAAGTTAAGTTAGGCCACCCAAAAAAACCACCAAACTCACCTTCAGCCAAGCGACAAACGTGGCCATTAAAGATGCGATCTTTGAAACCTGCCCTAAATGGCCCTGCATGCTGTTGCGCATAGCGCTCAATAGTGTAAGCAGCACCAATACCTGTGGGGCCCCACCACAGCATGTCCTCATGCCAGCTAAGGCGCAATTCATCTTGTAAAGACAGGGGTTGCTCCCAGTTTCCTAAAGCGTTGATCATGTGATTGATTGCAGCTAAGGTTTTTTCACCCTCAGTCACATCTTGCTCACCAAACATTAACCCTGTGTGGGTCATAGGCCCTGGTTGCACCAGTTGAGCAGCGGTCTGCAGAGCAAAGGGTTGCAGACCCGCTTGTTCCATTAAGTGTGGAATATCAAAATACATAGCCGTTTCAGTAATCTTGCCATCTTGCACTTTATTGAACTCACAGTAACGCAACATGGTTAATTTACCTGTGGCAGGAATACCTAACCAAGGTTGGTCAAATAAGCCCATTAAGTGTCCCATAGAGACCACCCAGATAGACTCAAAGCCGTCCATTTCGTTGTACCCCGCCATAAACACGTCCTGACGACGCTGCAGGTGCGTTAACGCCAGCCGTAGGGGCTGCCAAAATAGCTGCGTCACTTGTTCGACTGACCTTAGTTCGTCAAAGGGATGATAACCTCGCCACAGGTAGTCGTTACTGGTATAACGTCGCATGATGCCATCTAACGCATCTGGGGCGGCGTTATCCAACTGCTGATAAAAATCAACAACACAGGCTTTAGCTGCTTGAATATCATTTTTCATATTTAAAAAACTACCCTTTTACCGCACCCGCTGTTAAGCCAGATACAATTTGACGCTGGAAGAACATTATTAGAATAAATAATGGGATCATCGCTGATACCACAGCAGCAACCGCGAACATGACATTACCTTCGACTTGAGTGGTACCTAAAAAGCTGGCAATCTTTGGTATCATCGTTTGGTTCTCTTGGCTTAGCAAAGAGGCAGTAACAGCGAAATCGTTGTAGGCCAGTAAAAAGCTAAACAGCCCAGTCGTGACTACACCAGGCCACATAACCGGTATGATAACGTGGCGGAACGCTTGAAAACGGGTGCAGCCATCAACCATGGCACTCTCATCCATGTCTTTGGGTATGTTCAAAAAGAACGAATGCAGCATCCATAAAGTGAAGGGCTGGTTA
>CAWUTT010000048.1:0-4191 GCA_963925635.1 uncultured Pseudomonadales bacterium
AAATCGGTAATGGCCCACAATGCGCTCTGGCACCACTGGATGATCAACCCCTTCATGGTCATCTTTAAGCTTCCATATGGCATCCAGTGATTTAATCGCCGCCTTGGTGTGCGCCCATTGCTGCAAGGTATTAGGAATGCCTGCCACCGGAGCCAAAATACGACCTGATAAAATTGAACAAGCAATCAAACTACCCATAGTCAGATCACCAGAACTCACCATTAGTGCTCCTGAAGCCACAAGACCTACATAAGAGCATTGCTGGAAAGATGCAATCATGTGTTGAGACCGCTCGCCAATGTGTTTGATACTCAATTCATAGTGTCGTGCCGCATCGGTGGTATTCATCCAACGTGACAACATGCGCCAACCACCCTGCCCAGACTTAATGGTTTCTGCACCCTCTACCGACTCCACCAAAAGGCCTGTTTTATAATTAACAGCATGGTTAACGTGGGCCGAAAGGTCCTCGATTCGCTTGCGAAAGTAACTCCCAATAATAATACTCAACACAAAAAATGCGGCGGGTATCAAGGCTAGGTTGCCGGCAATTAAATACATTAAACCAACGTATAAAATGGAAAACGGTGCGTCGATAAGCACTTGGCTAGTGACACTGGTGAGAAAACTGCGAACCGTCTCATAGCCTTTCATTTGTGCCGCTAAACTGCCCACACTCTGAGGCAGTTGATCCATACGCACTGATAAAAATCGCAGGTATACATTGCGTGCTAAACGCTGGTCAACGGCATCCACTAGTCGATCAAATAGCCGAGCCCGTAAGTGTTTGGCGCCCCATTCATAAAGCACGGCTACACCCACTCCAATGGTTAATACTAATAAGGTTTGGCTTGCTGCGGTGGGCACCACTCGATCATATACCTGCATGGTGTAAAAGGCGCTCGCTAAAGCCACAATATTAATGGTGATCGACGCCAATAAAGCTTCTAACAAGAGGCGCTTTTGGCTCAAGACTTCATTTTTAATTAACTTATAAACAGGGCTTTTACTGGCAATAAAAGGTGCCGCCAGGTGCATTTTTACCAGGCAGTGACCTTGTAAGTCGGCTAACGTGAGTTCATTCCATACATTGTGTTCTTGATCAAATGATTCGCACACCCATTGCCCATGGCTATTCTGGCCTCTGAGGATATTCCAATGCCCATCTTCAGTGACTAAGATGGCAGGCAATTGGGTAAGGTCGGGCTGGTTAAAAAAATGGGGTTTTGGGGTTTGTAGGCTCTGCGCAATATGGCTTATTTGTGCTGCTGGGTTAGCTTCATGTTGCGCCGAAGTAATGGCCTCTTGAAGCGCCGTTTTATCGACTGGCTCGCGCTGTAACTGACCTAAACGGACAAGGCAGGCCAGCATCATGTGTTCATTAAACTCCATTATGAGTCTCCCCTATGGGTTAAGTCTGAGGTGTTTAATAGCAAGCGCCAGTGCGCCACTAATACAGCGGCTTCTAAATCTACGATCTGTACTTCCATTTGCACTTGTTCTCGAGCTGAGTTAAGCACTTCTTGCCAGGTTTTACGGCCCGCTAAAAACTGGCGTGAATAAGATTTAGACACAGCTAAGGTGGCTTCCATGGCCGCATTCAAGGCTTCAACTCTAAACTGCAAGGCATCTATTTTAGTGATTAAATTCACTAGGTTTTGACGCTTGGTGTACTTAATAGCTGCAAGGGCCGCTTGTTTGGCCGTCACCATGGCAGCTGCCGCGTTATTTTTTGACAACAAAGACAAACCTGCGCCGCTACTGCCTGACAAACCAAAGAAAAAACGCGTACTCGAACCTGCCTGAGCATTGCTAAAACTATTTACTTGCTGCTCTGCTCTAAAATATAACCTAGGCGAAATGGAGGCTTTTTGTTGTTTTAACTCAGCTTGAGCCAATTGTATTTGGCTTTGAGCCAAGGCAATTTGAGGGTCAATCAGCTGCGCCTTAACCCACAGTTCATGATTATTTAAGTTAATTATGAGGGGAGCACTGGCGCTCAGGTCTTGAACGAGATCCGCATGGGTCAATTGGTTTTGCGTGAGCTGATTAATTTCATCTAAGGCTAGCTGAGCTTCAGCTTCTGCGGCCAAGTATTGCCCATGTGTAGAAGCGACTCTGCCGGTCGCCAGAGCTAAGTCAATGGGAGCAGATACACCATGATCAACACGGTTTTGCACTTGGTTTTCGAGGTCTTTATGCACAGCTAAGCCTCTGCCCCATGCCTGCATGGTTTCATAGCCACTCACCCACTTACCGTAGGCCTGTAACACCGATTCAGCAATATTAAGCTTAACCACTTGCAACTGCCCATATTCCAGAGCTACTTGGTTGCTAGCAACATCAACTCCTGCAGCCATTAGGCCACCAGACCAAATGGGTTGCTCGATACTTAAGGTTGTCACGTCACTGGAACCAGTGAAGGAGGCGTCAGACTTGGCAGCACTAACCGTTTCATAATTAGCGCTTAACGTGGGGTAATATTGCCACTTGGCAGTGGCTACCCCTACTTTTTTAACCTTGATGAGCGCTAGCTGGGCATGCACCTGAGGGTGATTGTTAAGTGCTTGACGCATTAACTGCGGGAGTGTTGCCGCTTGGCCCGAGACACTGATAAACAGCGCGCTAAAAAAAACTACCTTAGGCATCCTTCTGCCCATTAATAGACTAACTAACCAGCCTATTTTTTTACTGGTCAAAAATACTTTATCATTCATAGTAAACCCATACCCATAAAATACTTTCTAAGCACTTTTTACCCAATACAAACAACACAAGTAATCAGTGGACTCAGATTAATGAAGCAAAAACGTTTCTACTCCATTAGATATAGTTCACATTTCTCCATTGTCAAATATTAAGCCTGAATTTTTTCGCATGGGGAGATAAAGCAATATGGATAAAATGAGCCTCCTTACCCAGTTGTTATCCAGATGAATTAACCGAATTGATGAGCTAACATTAGGTGATGGCTGTTTATAGCAGGCCCACAAACCCATTAATGCTAGGTTCTAAGCATCAATTCTAAGGATATGTTCTAAGAGTAGGTTCTAAGAATAGGTTTTAAGCATAGGTTTGAATAAAGAGATGCCTACGCCAATGAACAAGTCAGTGCATACACCGATTGAAATACACCCATCAGGTAAAACCAAGCAACGCCGGTTCATTAGTATGGCCTTGTGTTGGCTAACGGCCTATTCACTGGCCAACGATTTCGTGCCGCTGGCCAGCATTGTCCAAGTGGTTACTCGCTAGCATTTCACGACGCCAAGGTGCTCTATCAAGCCTCGGCCATGCATAGAACACCCCATGAGTGAGCAACACATAGGCGAGGTTAAAGCACAGACGTCGGCAACTCTTCAGGGGTGAGCCAAAGTGTGGCGTTAGCATTATCACTGGTATAAACCTCGGGGTTGCTGTCGCTGACATTGGCAGAGGTGACAACATCACTCAAATCAGCAAACAAATCATCATCAGAATTGGCCAATAGGTCGGCCATTTTTAACCGTGACGCTGCAGGTGATGACTCTGTGGCGTTGGAAACCAGCTCCTTAATTTCCAACACACTGTCCACCTCTGTACCATTGTTATTAGTACTTGCTATAGCTGTTTTTAAATCATCGATGTTAGTGCTCTCATCTTCGATGACACCCAATAAAATCAAGTCATTGACCTTGAGTGCTGCCGTATCCCCCTTAGCAGCATCCATCACGTGTTGCACCGCATTTGCAAGAGCTTGAATTTGAGTTTGTCCAAACGTGAAATCACTAGGTAGGTTAGAAATAACATCCCCCATCAAAGCCAGCTCTGCATCTGTGCCAACATCCTCTACGCCAATGACCTCATAATGTTCTTGCAAAGGGACGGGTACGGGTTCAGTTGATGTGGAACTGTTAAAAGTCGCCCTAATGGCATTGACACCGTCAACTAAAGCTTGAACTTCAACATACGTGTTTACCTGTTCCGTAGAGATGTTTTTTTCCATTAATAGAGAAAAGACAAAAGCATAACTTTCGCTATCTAAGTTGGTCACACCAAGATTCCAGATGTGAGCAGTTATATTGTTTATTAAAATTTCTTTGAGATCGTCAGGTAGTTTTCCATTTTGCGTCAGATTATAAAGATCCTCATTACTAGCTACTGTTATTATATCCTTCAAGGCTGAGGAATAAGCTTTAATTCCCAAATCAA
>CAWUTT010000049.1:0-3073 GCA_963925635.1 uncultured Pseudomonadales bacterium
TGCGCCTTGCACCTTGAGTGCTGCTAACATCTATGTAACATTTCTAAACACGGGTTTGCTGGGCTGCGTTCAATGAGGCCCATTTAAGCCGGATCTGTTGAGCTGCATATATATGGCACACACCTCCAGTTCAAACATCAATTTAAGTTAATGGACATACCCCGCACCATCATTAGTTTCGCTGATGGTGTCAGCTCGTCACCATTGCCCCCCCCCGATCAAATACCTACCACATATAGCTCCTCAAATAGTCTCTTTGAACACCTTCGCCAGTCGCGTGTTTAGTGCCTAAATTCAATTGAGCATTAGCATTTCCCTGTTCAGCAGCTTTGGTGTGCCACTGCACTGCGCTCTTATGGCCTTGTTGAAAACCTTCACCTTTACCTTCACCTTTGCGGTACATGTCGGCTAGTTTAACTTGAGCTTTAGCGCGTCCTTAGTTAGCCAAAGGAATCCACTCGACCAGCGCAGTCTTATAGTCACCTGAACGGTATGCCTTTAAACCAGTCTTGCAATCAGCAGCAACTGCCTGCCCACTTCCCAAGAGTACTGACAAGGCCAAAATCTTCAACACTTTATCTATACCCATGCCTATACATATACCTTTAATGGAGCCTGAAAAATTTCCAAGTGAAAATATAAGAGTAGGCGATAAATAAGCTTTTTCTGCCCGACTATGACAAAAAAATACTCTATAACCACTGCTAGGGCTCTTAGATAACACCAACGCAGAGCTGAGTGCTCAAGTTGCAATGAGCTTGGTCATATCAATGTCAATAATTGAGCTTGGGACTAAAACAGGGCTTAACAATCGCTAATTAAAACTAAATGTTTATTTCATGAACGTATAAAGCCGGTGACTGTACATTAACTGAACACTAAAACTCATTCACTATGCAATTTATTCAGATAAGGTTTTAGCAAATCTAAATGTATAAAAATATTAGCCCTAAAAATCAGTCATCTACTCGCAAAATCAACCCAAAAGAGCCTCTTAAAACCCTATGAAATTATCAGCAAAATACTTAACCATTGTTTTACTTGTGGGCTTTGGAGCCTGGTTTTCTGTGGCGTTTGTGGAAGTGCCGTTGTTTAAATGGAGGCTTTATTAGGCATTATCACAACTGGTGCTGGGTTAATTAAATGTGAACAGCTTAACCAAGTCCCAGCCAACCCTTAACAAAACCCTTAACCAATCGCTGGCGCATGACCATGGTTTGTTTGATTCTAAACTAATGAAAATGTGGTGGGGGGTTATTGAGCATTTTCAAATTTGTGCTGAAAATTAGACCATGAGATCAAACACAATGATGCCGTCAAATCCGTTCTCGCACATACTCACCAATGTGGAACCCAGAGCAATATGGCGAGGGTGGCGTGCATAGGCAAGATGGGCCTCACGATCTGTAAAAGTGACAACAAATCCGTCACTGAAGCCTGCTGATTTTGCTTCAAAATCAAGATTAGCGCCAAAACAAAAATCAAGCATTCCCGGCACGTCGTTTGCCACCTCGGCAAAGCCTGCCAATACTGTATTGCGCTCTTCTTGAGAGTGACCTGTTTGGAAATTTACAAAAACGCAGTGTTTAAGCATGCAAGGGTTCCTTGGCAAAAGTAAAAGTAAAAGTAAATCACCCCTTTTATCTATATCAAGCTAATCTGATCTGCGTATTGACCTGCAGGGGCTAAACATTGCTCACCTTCATGCCGTGCATCATCAACAAATGATGAGCACTCATACAATTTTAATTCTCCAGTGTACGGCTGGCACAGGTCTAGCAGCGGTCGTGGGTCTGAGTGCTGTAACCATTCTTTGGCTTGGCTAGGGTTTAATATTACCGGTGATCGATGGTGGAACTCTGCAATGTCCTTAGTGGGGTCGGTAGTAATGATATTTGCTTGCCAGCCGGCATCGGTGGGTTTGGCAAACGCCGCTAAAAACATTGCACCTTTAGGTGTTGATATGTGGAACCGAGTGTCACGCCCTCGCCATTGTGGGTATCGCTTAGTATCAGGCCATTCATAAAACCCATTAACGGGCACTAGGCATTTATAGCGGGCAAGACAGTCTTGGAGATCGGGTCGCTTAATAATGGTACTGGCGCGAGAATTAGGGTGGGAAAAGCCATTAAAGTTGATGCCCCAGCGCACCGCTGTCGTTTGTTTTTGAGTGATGACATTAATTAATGTGCCTGGCGTCACGTTCCATCGTGGCTCGAACTGAGGAAAAGTGGGCATACCTAGATCTTTTATCAGGGCCTGAATGTAAGAACTTTCAGATACATTAAGGCGACCACACATGTTGAAGCACTCCTTTAGCTTCGACTAAGAAGCCTCAGCTTGGCTGGTGCTGACTTAATCATTAATATTTTGATACAGCATGAAACCCAAAACCATAAATGGCGCAGCAACCATAAAGGTGTTTTTGCAGGATCATGTCGCCATAGTTGGATTCATTGAGCCTAATCTATTTTGCTTGAGTGCAGTTGCCTTTTCTCTAAGCTTAATTTTCCTTTAAGACTCATGATATACGCCGCACCGGCTAATACCAACACAGAGCCTGACTCACCCATAAGCACGAGCGCATCCATATCTTTTCCGTGCATAACAATTAACCGGCACAGTGCAGTTATTGCAATGATAATAGGCAAGGTCACGGGTATTCTTGAAGAACTCGTATAGGCGCCCACCATGCCGATAATCTCAGCGTAGATAAAAAGTGTGAATAGCTTTTCTATCTGCAGATCATAATTAACCACCGCGGTGTATATTTCGATCAAGGCAGCTGCAAAGGCCCCGAAACCAATCACAAGAAGAATTGACTTCTCACCCCATTCAAAAATCATTTTTGTCATGCTCATACCCCTGATCTATAACCCGAAGTTACTAAGGAAAAACTGCTTTATTCATCCCTTTGAACATACTATAACTAGGGTTAACTCACAACAGCTTGGTGACAGTCATCGATTACATCAATGGGCCTCAACCCAACTCGTTGCAGTTTACTGGCACCGCTTAAAGGGTTGGCTGAAACAAGTTCATGGCAAGTGATCACCCTATGCTTTTTTGGGTC
>CAWUTT010000050.1:0-16925 GCA_963925635.1 uncultured Pseudomonadales bacterium
CTGCGCAATTAGACAATATCCCAGAATTTCGCCCTGCGTTATTGTTGTGGTGGTGAGTGGTAGCCGATGTTTATTAGCCCGCCACGCAAGCTGGCCTGAACAACGATTTAGCACTCTAGCTGGATTCATAGAGGCGGGCGAGAGTGCAGAGCAGGCATTACATCGCGAGGTGTTCGAAGAAGTGGGCCTTGAAATTCATAATATTCGTTATGTGGGTAGCCAAGCTTGGCCTTTCCCGGGGCAGTTGATGTTAGGATACATCGCCGAAGCAAAAACTCATGAGATTAGGGTTGATGGCAAGGAGATCGCCCAGGCGGAATGGTTTCACTATAACCAACTACCGCCAACTATGGCGCCCCCATCCATTATGGGGGGGCGTTTGATCAAGCAATTTTTTGATGAATCTAAAGCCTTATATGGTTGCTAAGGTAAGTATCTCCAGCCTGCTTTCATACGCCAACTTGGCTGCTTCATGGCAGCACAACAGGACTAATTTCAGCCATTATTGAGTCGTTTATGACAAGTAAGTTGGTTTTTTAAATGGTTAAAATAGTAAGTAACCATCGCAACAACCTTATGGGTGGCATGCTTATGGTGGTATCAATGGCAGCCTTTTCGGTTGAGGATGCATTACTAAAAGTAATTGCAGAGACGCTTCCTGTTGGTCAGATTTTAATCATCTTCGGGCTTATTGGTGCGGCTGTGTTTACTTGCGCTGCCAAGCTTAACAAAGACCACTTATTCCCCAAGGAAGTTCTGTCTAAACCGATGCGTATTAGGGCACTGTTTGAGGTATTGGGCCGCCTATTTTATATGCTGGCCATTGCCCTGACACCTTTGTCGTCTGCCACTGTTATTCTTCAGGCGACCCCCGTTGTGGTGGTTGCTGGAGCAGCTTTGGTGTTTGGTGAAAAAGTGGGCCTACAACGATGGACGGCTATTTTTGTTGGCTTGCTTGGCGTAGTCATTATTATTGGCCCAGGCTCTGATGGCTTTTCTTTGCTGTCGATGTTTGCTGTTTTAGGAGTACTTGGGTTTGCCGGGCGCGATCTGGCTAGCCGAGCAGCGCCTGCTAATCTGAGCATATTTATCCTTGGGGTGTATGGTTTTATAGCGGTGGTCATGGCCGGCGTGCTGTTTTCCATCTGGGACGAGTCTGCCTTTGTGAGACCCCAGATAGAAACTTATGGGTATTTGGCAGGCTCTGTTTTTGTTGGCGTCATAGCCTATGCTGGATTGATGAAAGCCATGCGCACTGGCGACGTGTCTGCGGTAACGCCTTTTAGATACACCCGATTAGTTTTTGGTGTGGCCCTTGGTGTTTTGTTGTTTGGTGAGCAGTTAAGTTTGGCCATGTGGACCGGATCTGGGCTCATTGTCATATCTGGCCTGTTTATTTTATGGCAAGGCAAACAAATCAGCTCCTCATCCTAGACCTCTTCTCACTCCCCCATACTTGCGAGCTAAGTTCAAACTGAGGCGTTGATTAATGGCCAAATTTTTAGGTGATTGAGGTTCATTTTTTTCTGATTAACCAGAAAACGAACTAGGATAAAGTAGACGTCTAAGTCGAAGCGATGATCACCTTCATCAGCAGTCTCAGTTGTCTGTTGCTCAACTAACTTAGGCCGCTGAGTTTGATCAGCTAATTGATAGCCAAGATCATAAATATCTTCCACAATAGACAGCTTGGCCATATAGCGCCAACGATCCACAAGGTGGAAGGCCACTTGATCAGGAGCTTGCAAATCGCGCTCTTCCAACAGAATAGGCCCGCCATAAGGCCATAGTTTTATCTGATAATTTTTCAGTGCAGCACCCATTCGCTGATTGTAACTCTCCGCCGATTCTGCCCCGTGACAGGCGCCAAAGCATTTTTTCAACTGACTGCGAAAACACCCTTGTTGAGTCTGGCTCCGGCCTTCCAGTCCGAGCAGTTTGTGACACAGGAAATACTGATCAGCTAGCTTTTCCATTTGTTTGGAAGCTTGACGTGGTGAGCGGAATAATCCGAATTGCTGCTCTACTTCAGTGTCTGCGGTTTCGATGGTTTCAATATTGAGCCTTAAATAACCGTTGCTATCCACCGCACTGCGGTACTGAAACAGTTTCCGTACCTTGCGCAGACGTCTATTATAAAGTGGCGCCAGGGCTTTGATTTGATTACTTTCACGGATTTGTGCACCAAAGTCGCTTGGTGTGGTTTCAAAGTCGATGTGAGCAATTTTAGTGCTCATCTGCAGGTCTTTTGGGTTTTTGTGATCCGAGCTAAAGTGACTCATCACGCGGTTACGAATGTTCACACTTTTACCCACGTAAAGGAGCGCACCTTTTTCATCGTAGAAGTAATATACCCCAGCGCTGGAGGGTAACTTTTCGACCTCTTTAGGATCCAATAGGGTGGGCAGACTGGGGCGTTTAAGTAATATTTTGCAGGTGGCTGCAATTTCATCATCGGCAAACAATGCCGAAGATTTTTGGAAAAATTGATAAACCATCTCAGCATCATCAAGGGCCCGGTGTCGATTTTCGATCACTAGACCAAAGCGTTCAATAATTTGAGATAAGCCATGACGCTTAAATTGTGGGTATAAATGACGACTAAACTTTACTGAACACAGGGGTTTGTTGTTATAACTCATGCCCGCGCGCTCAAATTCGTTCTTTAAGAAGCTATAGTCAAAGCGCGCATTATGAGCAACTAAGGTGCGGCCTTTCAGTTTGCTCAGTAATTCTTCAGCAATTTCAGAAAATTCAGGGGCACCATCGACCATGCCAGGACTGATGCCAGTGAGTCGCTGAATAAAGGGGGGCAAAGGCACTTTTGGGTTGATGAATGTTTGCCACCTCTCAACGAGTGCACCATTTTCAATCACCAATAGGCCAATTTCAATTATGCGGTGGTAAGTGGCTTTGCCACCCGTAGTTTCGCAGTCGAGCAACACCATAGTCTCAGGGAAACCTGAAGAAAGGCGAGTGGATGGGGGTTGGTCAAGCCAGTTTAACTGCATAGGAAGATCATACCCACACATCAGTGGTCGCCTCAAGCTAGACGCGCTGGCTTAAAACAATAGTTTATTGAAGGCCTCATTATTGCCCATGAGTTTGCAACTAGCCAAGCTTTTTTACCTCAATGTTTGATATTGGCATTACCCTGCCCCTATCTGCTAAACCATTTTTTCAAAAACCGTTAGTAGCAGGATATGAGCCAACAAAGCCTTGAGGTTTAGACTTAATTAATAAATTTGACCAGTTCATGGGGTGATGAGCAGCCCAATTGATTCATGACTTGCTCAAGCTCACGATAAAATATCTCTATGCACTGATCCGCACCAGCTTGGCCGTAGGCGCCAACACCATACATATAAGGCCTACCAGAGAAAACCATCTTTGCACCTAAGGCCAAGTAGCGAGCAATATCAACACCAGATTCAACCCCACTGTCTACATACACCTCAAGTTGATCACCCACAGCATCAACAATCTCTTGTATCATTTCCACTGGTGAGTAAGCCAGATCAAGCTGGCGTCCGCCATGATTAGACACGATAATAGCGTCAGCGTTGATAGAGGCCACCAACTTGGCATCTTCTACACTCAACACACCCTTAACAATTAACTTGCCAGACCATTGTTGACGCAGCTCCTTGAGCATCGCTAAATCTACAGGTTCTTTTAAGGTGCTACGAATATAATTAGCCACATCTTCCAGATTAGACAACTTGTCCATATAGGGCTGCATATTGGCAAACTGTGGCATGCCATTTAAAGCGGTTGCCATAGCCCAAGAGGGCCTTAATAAAGTTTGATAGATACTACCAAGGGAGATTTTAGGAGGTACCGACAGACCGTTTTTAATGTCATTTGGCCGTCTTCCAGCAACGGGCACATCAATGGTGACCACAAGGTTATTACACCCCACTTGGCGCGCCCTATGCATCAGGTCAAGCCTGATCTCCTGATCTTTAGGCGGATAAAGTTGAAACCATAGGTTGCTACCCGCGCACGCAGCCGCAGTTTCGATGGACGTACTTGCTAGGGTACTTAATATATAGGGAATATTGGCTTTTTTGGCAGCTGTCGCATGGTATTCAGCAGCTTTAGGCCAAATTAACCCACTTAAGCCCAGTGGCGCGATGCCAAAGGGTGCATCGTACTCCACCCCTAAAGCGCTGGTTTTGAGGCTAGCCACCTGAGTACGAGCAAGGTACGCAGGGTGCAAACAAACCTGATCTAAAGCCAGCCTATTATGGCTCACAGCCCGATCATTATTGCAGCCACCCACCAAGTACTCGTAGGCAAATTTTGGGATGCGCTTTTTAGTGCGCAGCTTAAGCTCTGCAATACTAGGCGCCCTACTTTCTAATTTGCTAACCATACACCTTAACAACCAAGGTAGTTTCTATTGCCACCGTTAACACCTTGTGCACTAACTTCATGCTTCAATTGACTGCATAAACCGATGCTTAATCACCACAGGGTCCATGGTGATCACGGGCACAGGTATATTGCCTGAGACACATTTACACACAATAATCGTCATCTGCTTACTGGCAATCGCTGCTTTAACCACGCTTACAGCGTCTTCAGCCTGACATTCCACCACGTTTTCACAACCACAGGCACTGGCAACCGCCGTAAGAGAGGTTTTTTTACCCGCGTAAGTGGGTTGATCGCCAGTGGAGCCATAACTACCATTATCAATAATTAAAAGAATAAAATTATCACACACGTTATTGGCAATGGTGGGCAGTGTGCCTAGGTTAGTGAGTACTGACCCATCACCATCGATAGCAACCACGGTTTTGTCCTGCGCCAAAGCCAAACCAAGGCCAATGGACGAAGACAGCCCCATAGTTCCTAACATGTAAAAATTACTTGGCTGATCGCCAAACATATGCATTTCTTGGCTTGGCAAACCAATGTTACACACTACTAATTCGCCAGAAAGTACGGGCACTAGATTTTTAATGATCTCAGAACGTATCATGTTACTCTCCTTTCCAAAATGTAGCGTCTGTCAAAATTGCAACAGGCTTGTTAGCCATAAAGGTGTATTTCAAAATCTCATCGATTTCATGCACATCTTCAGGATTATGAAAATGGTAGGTTGGGATACCCAGTTGGGCTAATAAGGCCTTAGTGTGAACCGCCATCTCTACCTGACAAGCAACTGGCTCACCTAATTCACCGCGGAAGCTAATGAGCATAGGTAGAGGCATACGATAGTATTGAGTTAAGGTCACAAGCGTGTTGATAGTGACACCGATGGCCGTGTTTTGCATGATGATGGCTGATCGTTTGCCACCCATAAATGCGCCAGCACAAATGCCCATGCCTTCGTCTTCCTTGTTAGCCGGTATATGAATCATACTGTCACGGGTTTCTAACTCAGCAATAACACCGCTTAGCTGCTTGCAGGGCACCGTAGTGATCAGTTCAATCTTGTGTTTTTCAAATGCATCTATAATTATTTTGTCCAATGACATGCTCATCTCCAAAGTTATCCTCAGGTGCTGATTTTCTAGTATAATAAAATTTAATACAATTCATATTTTTTTTACTATAGGTAAATTATTTATTTACTTATGACTAAGATCTAAATGACTCATAAAAGCCCTATCTACCCAACAACCTAGCCTGCTTATGGGCAAATAAAACGCAGCTTCAAAGCCTGTTTACACTAAGCCAATGAGTAAAGTTAGAGACCACCTGCTTAAATACCCATGGCTACAAACATATTTCAATAATTTCAACAGGGTGCAATACCGCACGATCTGACTGCCCATCGACGATCTGCTCATAGCAACTAAATCCATTAGCCACCACCACAGTGCCATTGGTAGCATTATCAATGGCTGGTTTTAGGCGGCGCTCAAATAAGCGCTGGCCTATAGATCTTGTCTGCTTTTTAATGCCATAGGTACCTGCCATACCGCAACAGCCACTCTCGGGCTCTTGCAAGTCTTTAAAACACCTCAGCATCCATTCTCGCTCGTGTGACGAAATGCCTAGGGATTTATCATGACAATGAAGGTGCATAATCCCATTATTTAACTGGTTTGTTGGAGTAACGGATGCATCACTTAAAAACTGAGTTAGAGTTTTGGCCCTTTCACTTAGATCAAGCGCCCGAGGGTCCTCAGCAAAGGCATTTAGTAACTCATCTTTAAATACTGATAAACATGATGGTTCAAGCACAATTACTGAGCAGCCAGCGGGTAACTGGGCGTGGAACCCGTCTAGAATTGACTCTAGTTGTTTTAATGCCTGAGCTAAAAAGCCATATTCGTACAATGGTCGCCCACAACAAAAATGTTGCTTAGCGACCGCCACCTGATGGCCGCTTTTAAGCAACACATTAACCGCACTTTGCAACAACTGAGGTCGATAGTGGTTGTTAACACTATCAGCCCATAGCACCACCATAGGTTGGTCCTGTGCACCAAACCAGTAAAACTGTGGGTCCTGCCTGAAGGCATTTTTTTTAGCCCAGTTAGTAAAAGACTGAGGCGCAAGTTTAGGTAGGCCCTTTTCACTACTGAGGCCTAAAACATGCTGTGCTAGTTTGCCTATAATGCCCGATTGCAGCATATTGACCAAGCCAGAAAAGCGCGAGAGTTTAGGCAGCAGGTTGCCAATATAGGCCAACGGGTAATGGCTCACTGGACGTCGTTTGTTAGCATAATGAGCGGCCATAAATTCTGCTTTATAGGTGGCAATATCTACCTGCGTTGGGCACTCGGTCTTGCAGGCCTTGCAGGATAAACAATGTTCAAAAGAATCTGCAATGTCTTTGTTATTCCAGCCATCCTTAATGACTTCACCCCGCACCATTTCATGTAATAGATGGGCCCTGCCTCGGGTGGAATACCGCTCTTCCTGCGTCACTTGGTAACTGGGGCACATGGCGCCACTTTGTGCGCGACACTTGCCCATGCCGATACAACGCTCTGTGGCGCGAGCAAAGCCACCCATATCCTCTTTAAAATGCAATACTGTGGCAATATTGGGTAGCTTATAATCAGCGCCATAGCGAAGGTTTTCATCCATTTTGTAAGCATCAATCAGCTTACCTGGATTCATGCGTCGGTCTGGGTCCCAGGCCTGTTTAAAACGGCGAAAGGCATGCATTAATTCAGGCCCAAACATAATCGGTAAAAATTCACCTTTGGCCTGACCATCACCGTGTTCACCCGACAGTGAACCGCCAAACTGCACTACCAGCTCAGCAATTTCAACACTAAACTTGCGCCACTGACTAATGCCTTTTGTTGAACGGGTGTCAAAGGTGATGCGCGCATGAATACAGCCATCTCCAAAATGACCATACAAACTGCTGGTATAACCATAGCGGTGGATTAACGCACTGAATTCTCGTAAGTAGTCACCCAATTGCAGCGGGTCTACAGCGGTGTCTTCCCAGCCCACCACAGGATCTGGGTCGCCCGGGTTAAGGCTCATTGCCGTGGCAGACGCACCTTGTTCACGAATACTCCAGATGGCAGCGGTGTTAGCCGTACTGATGACAGGTAAAACCGACTGCACACGCTCTGATGAGTGCATGGCAGTTTCAAATTTATTACATAGCTGCTCTAGTGCCTCAGCACTGTTTGCAGTGAGTTCAACCATTAACCATGCCTGACCTGCTGGCAATAAAGCAATTTCAACGGTTTTCAGGTTGCGGTCTATTAAGCCACCAATAATGCCCCAATCCAGACCTTCCATGGCAATAGGGCAAAACGGTAAAATTTCAGGCACGCTATCACCCGCGGTAAATATGTCCTCAAATCCAAGCACTATGAGGCGGGTGTGAATTGGGTTTTCAATAAGCTTGAGCCGTGCTTGTAATATGGTGACGCAGGTCCCTTCGGACCCAACTAAAGCACGCGCTACATTAAAGCCATTTTCAGGGAGCAGCTGGTCTAGGTTATAACCCGATACTCGACGCTTTATGTTGGGGTAACGTTGCCGAATAAGCTGCTGATATTGGTCTCGAATGGCTACCAGTTCACGGTAGATGAAAGCCCGACGATCGGTTCCAGCAGTGATGAGTGTCAGTTCTTCACTGGTAGTTGGACCAACCCAAAATCGAGCACCATCTGAGGTCAGCACTTCGAGTTGCAACACATTTTCAACCGTTTTACCTGCCAGCATAGAATGTGGACCACAGGAGTTATTGCCGATCATGCCTCCTAGGGTACAACGGCTATGGGTGCCAGGGTCTGGGCCAAAGGTCAGTCCATGCAACTCTGCCTGCTGTTTGAGCGAGTCACAAATCACCCCAGGATCGACTAATGCGGTTTTTTTATCAACATCAATGGCGGAGACACGCGTTAAATAGCGGGAGCAATCCACCACTACTGCTGCATTAACACCCTGACCATTTTGCGAGGTACCCCCACCACGCATTAATACGGGCAACTTAAATGTATTACACAGGGTGACCGTGTTCTCCAGATCATCAACAGATTTTGGGTACACAACACCCAATGGAATTTGGCGATAGTTGGAAGCGTCAGCAGTGTAAAGCGCAACACCCGCTGCAGAAAAGTCACATTCCCCTTCAAGCATTTGGGTAAGCTTAGCGTGAAAGACTTTTAACTCAGTGTGGTAAATGGCAGGGCTAGGCATATTATGGTGACAGCTTAAGGCATTAGATATGGGCCACTATTAAGCGCTGCTTTAACAACCCATATTGAATAGTGGAGGGGGATTCAACCTTATTAAGGCAGTGGCACATGCAGCACAAATTTAAACAAGGTATAAAAACAGACAATAATGGATAAACCACAGAGAAAATAAACCATGGCTTTTCTCTGGGTCCACTGGTCGTGCATGGACGCTATTAAGCCTATGGCAAAAGTGAGGATACAGGCAAACAACAAACCCGTATAGGGCATGAGGGCACAAGATAAAAGCATACTACCCACTAAGACAATCCTACGCCACCAAGCGCCAAGCTCAATGCCAGAGACAATGGACGGCTGCATGATTTGTTTTGCTATGGCTAGGGCAGAAAATAGTATTAACGCAATAGCCGATGTTTGAGGAAACACCTTGGAGTCAATATCGGTGTAACTGGCGGCGTCATATAAGGTAATAAAGCCAATGATAATCAGTAGACTTGCCACCACAATGGAGCCTCGCGTACTGCTTTTATTGGTGTTATTGACGCTCTGCGTGGACGTATCTGTGTTTAAATCCGCCATGTTCAGTGCCCACCTTTATTTGATTTTTTTCTATTTAAATACCAAGGTAATATCAACGAAATCAGGGTAAAGGCAATAATAGCCTGAGATAGGGGACGTCCAAAAAACATGCCCGGCAAATTATTGACCGCCGAACCAATAGTCCACGCCTGCACAAAGCCTTGCTCAGCAATAGGGCCCAGAATCAAACCCAGCACGATGGGAGAGGCTGAAAAACCATATTTTGAAATAAGCCAGCCAAACACCCCCAAACACAGCATGATCACAACATCTGAGACGCTGTTTCTAATGGAATATGTACCTATGATCGTCATAAATCCTACAGTGGGAACCAGCACGGCCTTAGGAATAGTCACAATAGATTTATAGGCGTAACGGCCAATAATTAGACCAATAGGCAGCATTAGCACCGTGGCTATCAGCAACCCATAAATGAAGGTATAAACAATAGACCCATTAGACTGAAATAGCTCTGGCCCGGTTCTCACTCCTTGCACCATCAGGGCTCCCAAAATGACCGCATCAGGAGGAGTGCCGGGAATACCCAACACCAAAGTAGGTATAAACCCACCTCCAACCGTTGCGTTATTGGCAGATTCAGTGGCAATAATTCCGTCGGGCTCACCTTCACCAAATTTTTGATGCGGTTTGGCTGTGCGCTTTGCTTCTGTATAGGCCACTAGGCCAGCCACTGAACCACCAGCACCCGGAAGGATACCAACTAGGGTGCCTATAATTGAAGACCGAATTAAATTAAACTTTGAATTAAAGGTAATACGTGCGGCGCTAAGAATTGGCATCTTAGCCACATCTCCAGTAATTTTTAGATGTTTCTCTCCTGTAGAACACATGTCTATTAATACAGGAATACAATAAAGGCCAATCATGGCGCCGACCACTTCAAAGCCTGAAAGCATGGTTTGACTACCAAAAGTCAAACGAATGTCAGCCGAGATTTCTGCCACGCCCACAGTCGACATAATCATGCCTAAGGCACCACCGGCTAGGCCCATCATGAGGTTACCTTGGGATAGGGAGGCAATTAGAGAAAGGCCAAAAATAGATAGCCAAAAATACTCTACTGGCCCAAATGCCAAAGCCACGGATGCCAGGGGTGGGGCTAGGAAAAGCAGTGCAAAAGCACCCACTAAGCCACCAAATACAGAGGAGAAACAAGCTATGGCAACGGCCAAATCTCCTTTACCCTGCTTTGCTAATGGGTACCCATCAAAGGTGGTTGCAATAGCTGAAGGCGTACCGGGAGTGTTGAGTAAAATAGCAGCATAAGCGCCACCATAAATAGCCCCCGTATAAATAGCGCCTAACAATATCAGCGCTGTTTCCGGAGCCATACTAAATGAGATAGGGACCAAGACTGCCACCGCCATGGTGGCAGTCAGTCCAGGTATAGAACCTATTAGGGTTCCAGCAACTACTCCAAACATAGCCACTGCTAGGTTCAACGGTGTCAATGCAGCTAAAAAATTGCCAAAATCCATAATAGATACCTATTTTATACTAACTAATTACTTAATTAGGCCTGCTGCGCGAGCATCAAGAAGGTATTCTGCAGTACGGTCTTTCATAAATGCTGCCATTTGGCTGGCACCAATATCTAGTAGTGCAAACCCGCCATTAAGCATTTTCTGACGGAATGCAGGATCAGCATTTATTTCGCCAATGCGGTTAGACCACTCAGTGACCGTTGCAGCGCTGGCAGAACTAGGCAAGGCAATACCTCGGTACGCACCACCCACCATGTCATAGCCTAACTCCTTAAATGTAGGCACATCAGGAAATAGTGGATGACGCTCTTCCATGGCTACAGCCAACATGCGCACTGCTTTTCCTTGCTTAGCACCAACGGTCGTGTAGCCCCATTGTGCGGTAACCTGATCGCCTAAAAGAGCTACAGTGGAAGCACCTGTGCCTTTAAACGAGACATAGGTGGTTTTAATACCCGTCATCTTATCAAATTTAATTTGTGCTAAGTTATTGGCTGAAGCTTTACCAGAACCCGACATGACTACAGCACCTGGGTTTGCCTTAGCATCATCGATTAAATCTTGCACCGTTAGATATGGGCTATCCGCTTTAACTACGATGGCATCTGGGGTGTAATGAAACATGTAAAAAGTATGAATATCCTCAGTGGTAAAGCCCACATCCTTTTGCGCAGGTTTAATGACAATATGGGGTAGGTTGATCCCCATAATGGTTTTTCCGTCGCCGTTGATACCATTTAATGATGCCCACCCAGCAGCTCCACCACCACCTGGCTTATACGAAATGATTAGATCGTCGCCAAACTTTTCTTTATAAAAAGATTGTTGCATGCGGGCAGAAATATCAGATTCTCCACCGGGTCCAAAGGGAATAATGTAATTTACCGAATCTGCGTAAACGCTGTTAGCAGACATGGATACGGCGGCTGCCATAGTTAGGATAGCAGTGTGTTTAGCAATTTTATTAATAATCATTATTTTTATTTTCCTTTTAAGGTTAGCTAAAACAGCTTAAATTTAAACTTCTAGACTCAAGACTGAATAATGCACATAGATGCATAGTGATGACAACAGGGACTTTTGTGGCTAAAAGATAAGGCATGCTACCTTACCTGCAGTGTTATACGACGATTGTCACTCGATTCATAATCAGGTATAAAAAAAGTTAAAACAATATATATTTAATTTACTATGGGTAAATTTTTTATTTACCGTGTACTATTAACACCCAGTCTACGCTCAAATAAATGTGGGTTTATTTATGTCCATCAAACAGTTACGGTCGTTGGTCGCTATCGAAGAGAACGGCAGTTTTTCGTCAGCTGCCGATGCTTTATGCATTACCAAAGCCGCCGTGGGGCAGCAGATGAAGTTATTGGAAGAATCTCTGAAAACACCCTTGTTTGACCGTAATGGTTATATGCCAAGTCTCAATTCAGCCGGTATTTCATTTGTAAAAGAGGCGCAAAAAGTACTGCTAACTTATGACACCTTATTTAGTAGTATCGATACAGAAGATGACTTCTTCGGCACCATTAGTTTAGGCGCAGTGCCCTCTGCCATACTAGCTCTGGTGCCTTTGTCAGTTAAAAGCATGATGAAAGAAGTTGTTAATACCAAGATCCGTATTATTCCTGGTACCTCAACAGACTTGTATGATCATGTACTCAATGGTTCCATAGACATGGTCATATTGAGCAAACCGCAAAGAATAGAGCCGGGGCTTCAGTGGGATCTCTTGTCAGAAGAACCACTGGTACTGTTAACATCGAGCGATTTTAAAGGCAGTGACCCTATCCAAATTTTAAAGACCCAACCCTATATTAGGTTGGCACAGCGCACTTCTGTGGGTTTGTTAGCCGATAACTGGCTGACAAAGAATAAAATAACCGTTAAAGAAACCATGATCATGGAAACCATGGAAACTATGGGTTGTATGGTGGCCCATGGCCTTGGCGTGTCAGTCGCACCCCTCACCAAACCAGACTCTATCTTTTCCAATCTAAGAAAAATCCCTCTTTCAGTGGGTAATGATGCGCGCATACTTGGCCTGTTGACAAGAAAGGACAATCCCAACCACAAGGTCATTATGAAACTTAAACAGCACATTATTGATACCGTCAAGACACGGCCGGCATAACCAACATTAATGTTTACTCACATTAACTGAGGCTGGCGCGCACTTTAATAGGCACGCCGTGTTAGCGCGTTGAAGTCTATTTTGAAATCACTAGAGGGTGTACCCAGCCTCAGTGAGTTGCTTAGCCAATGCTTCAATGTGGGCGGGCCCTACTTCACAACATCCACCGATTAAAGCCGCACCATGATGCGCCCACTGTAAAGCAAATGCAGCGTAGGCTGCTGGACCAAGGTCGGATCGCGATTGCAGTGATGTGACTGTGCCGCCAGGCTTTAAACTGTCAATGGAGGTAAAGCCATTACCATAAGCGCCTGTTAAGCCTTGGTCTGATTTCATTTTGGACCATGATGCTAAAATGGCCTCGGGCTTGCTGCAGTTGAGTAATATTGCATCTGCTCCAAACTCATGCAGCATTAAGACTGCGTCTTCTAATGGCTCACCACTGCGCAATACGCCTTTATTATTGTCTTCAATGGTTAACGAAACCCACACTGGCAAGCCACTTTTTTTACCTGCCATCAAAGCCGCCTTGGCCTCAACAATTGAAGGCATAGTTTCACATAAGAATAGATCAACATGGGGCGCTTGAATGGCTACTATTTGACTATAGCTCGTCAGCATTGCTTGGTATTCAGGCGCAACGTCAGCCTTATAACTTGCCACTAAGGGGGGTAAGCAGCCAGCGATCCTAACACCTGCAATAGCCGCACGATCACGGGCACTAGTGGCGGCCTGAATAGCCGCTAAGTGTAGCTTTTCGAAATCTTTTAGATTGCCATCACGCGCCAGTCTTTCGGGGGTCATGGTATAGCTATTTAACGTAATCACCCTGGCGCCTGCGCGAATAAAATCAGCATGTAAGTCGCGCACGATATTTGGCTCATCAATCATCACCTGAGTAGACCAAAGGGGCGTAATTTCTTGGTTACTGCGCTTAAGTAATTCTTGGCCCATGCCCCCATCTAAAAGGGTGATTTTTGGCTTGGTTAAACTCATATATAAACTGCCTTGCGTTCACTCGTTATGGAGCGACTAAAATGGGCCTCATTCTACAATTCCGATTGAGGCCCTGCATACCCCTGCCACCTAAATTGGGCAAATAAAAAAGCCCGCATGGTATCGGGCTTTTTTAGTCACACTTCAAACAGCTTAGGGTGCAGATTAATGCAGCTACGTTATAAGCCGTTATTGACGATACCCTGCGCTTTAAACGGGGTACCTTTAGTATTGCGGGCGATGATATGACTTCATAAAGGGCGCACTTGGTGACCACTTGTGTCAGTATTAGCTGCCCAAGCATAATGGTGCTGCAATAGTGAGTCGCTGTTGCATGCTAGCTTCGCTTAGCTTGAACTAGTGTTGTTGTATTGAAATAATCGAGCCTATAAATGTCTTACTTTAAACGCAGCTTTTGTTTTCTAAAAGCCACCCCATTTGGGCAGTACCTAACCAAGGTTACATCGGGCTTTTTGCTTTGCCTCATGGTCGCTATGTCGGCTAAGTTTGTAGCGGAGCATTACGGTGGCCCAGTCATTCTTTATGCCTTATTGATGGGTATTGCACTGAATTATTTATCCACTGAGGGCCGCTGTGTTGCTGGCATCGAATTCTGCTCTAAGTCGATATTACGTTTTGGTATCGCCCTGCTAGGGGCTCGTATCACCATAGAACAACTTATGGGTTTGGGCATAACCCCTATTATCATTGTGCTAGTGTCAGTGCCATCCACCATATTGTTCGGCTTCTTTGTTGGGCGCTGGCTCAAACTGGGACGGTCACAAAGTATTTTAAGTGGCTCAGCAGTGGGCATTTGTGGTGCGTCTGCGGCACTTGCGGTGGCGGCCGTATTACCCTACAACAAGCACGCCGAAAAGAACCTTATTTTTACCGTGGTCTGTGTCACTGCCCTGAGTACGGTGGCGATGATCGCTTATCCGTTGATTGTTACTGCGTTTAATATGAATGCTACAGCCAGTGGGGTTTTCTTAGGAGCCACTATTCATGATGTGGCACAGGTGGTTGGTGCAGGCTATATGATGTCTGATGAGATTGGCGATACCGCTACCTTTACCAAGCTTCTGCGGGTGTCTACGCTGGTACCCGTGGTCTTGATTATCGCCTTGATCGCTGCACGCTGGGGCAAAACTCCCTTTGATACGGCGCCCTCAGGCTTTCCTCTGCCTAGCTTTCTGGTAGCCTTTATCATTATTGTGAGCATTAATAGTGCTGGATTTATTGTGCCAGAGGTTGCAAGCTTTATGGTGGAGATGTCGCGTTGGTGTCTTATTTTGGCGATGGTGGGCCTAGGTATGAAGTCATCGTTTAAGGAGTTGGCCGCCATGGGTTGGCGGCCCATAGCGCTCATGGTTGCAGAGACCTTATTTTTAGCAGGGCTGGTACTCGTGTGGTTACAGTTTTAGGGCAAACTCTGAGTAGTTGGGCCAATGTTTGCCTACTGCCATTTAGGTAGGGCCATGGTGTTCACTTCATAGACTCTTGCGATGGGCTATTGGGTTAGTCCCAAACTGCCGCTGAAATGCCCTCCCCAACGCTTCACTTGAACCGTAGCCGTAGCGGCTGGCAATGGTTTGTATGCGGTCACCCCGCTCGATGTCTTGTGATGCCAAAATCATACGCCAGTGACGCAGGTATGATTGTGCCGTTTGGCCAACCTGTTGATTAAACAGTTGACTGAAACGGCTGTTGGACAGTCCAGCCATTGCGGCAAGGTCTTCATTGCTCCAAGGTTTACCGGGTGCTTCATGCATGCTGACGATGGCTTTACTGAGTCTACTATCGGCTAGGCCATTGAGCAGTCCAGGCACCGTCGTCCCCAATTCTATCTGCTGACGGAGGATACTAATCATTAACACTTCGCCCAAACGATTAAGCACGCCACCCGCACCACATCGCTGGGCTTCACTTTCGGTCTTTAGTAAACGCACCAGCATGGACAAGTCTGGGTTACCCTGGATATTAATCTCAATTAAATCTGGTAGGGTAGAAAAAAGAGGGTTATCGCGCCCACCCCATTCTGTGCGTGCACTAAACATGATGCATGTGCCCACGAGCTTCAATTTAGGTAAGCCACTCAAAGGCGAGAGTATGATTTGAGTGGGTTGCCCCGTTTGCATGTCTTGCAAAATGATGAGGTTAACTGGGGCGCCTGTTTGAGGGGTGACCCGTAAGGAAAAGCGATTAATTAGAGAAGAGAGCCGGTCGAATTCGGACATATAGTTGTTTTGATCTATTAAATCGTATTTTATTGATAATAATATCAGTTATAGTGAATAACAAATACACTTAAGAGAAGATATTATGTTATTACCACGTCAAAAAACCCCAGGCCTTGAACTAGACACCCTTGATCATGGTGCATTTAATTTATCCACTGACACTGCTGAACGTGGCGTTGTCATCTGTTTTTATAGAGGCTTGCATTGCCCCATTTGTGCCAAGCAACTCATCGATCTTCAAAAGCATGTGGATGAATTTGCCAAAAGGGGCGTCACTTGCATTGCAGTAAGCTCAGACGGTCAAGAACGCACGCAACAAATGGCTGATAAAGTGGGCGCAGGTAACCTACAGTTTGGTTATGGTATGAGCCTAGCTAAGGCCAAAGAATGGGGGCTTTATATTTCTACGTCTAAAGGCAAAACGTCAGTTGGTATTGAGGAACCTACTTTGTTCTCAGAACCCGGTTTATTCCTAGTGAGCCCAGACCAATCACTTTACTATGGATCCGTACAAACCATGCCTTTTGCTCGCCCACATTTTTCTGAGTTACTAGGTGCGCTCGATTTTGCTATTGCTAACGATTACCCTGCCCGCGGCGAGTACACTGGCGAAGTTTAACTAAAATTAAGCCTCGCCTCGAAGGCATAGGCGGCAGATGACACTAAGAGGGGTAAATCTGCTGCCCAGCCAGCTTGGCTAGTCTTCTTTGTTGTCGTGGGCCAACATCGAGTCTTTAAATGCTCGTAAAATGCTACGACAGCTAATTTGACCAACAAATTTGCCATCTTCCACCACGGGCATGCGTCGGCGCTTATATTGTATGAGGGTGCG
>CAWUTT010000051.1:0-6613 GCA_963925635.1 uncultured Pseudomonadales bacterium
ATGCCGGTCGCCAGTAATTCCGCTCCCAAAAACCACTTGCACGGCATGGGCTTGTTGCAGCGCCTGCCTTGATTTCTTTGATACAAAAATGGCTTCAATCATTCATTACACCTTTAATTTTAGCCTGCAATTGCAACATCCGTAGTATTCACTTATTAACTTGAGTACCTTGAGCCATGGGTTTGGCCTCACGGGTTTTTGCTTACAGTTCATCGTTAGTTAATTTTAACAGCCACAACTGCCTGAAATAGGCACATTGGATACTCGGCAACTACCCTGCGTAATATTGAGAATTGTGTCAAAATGGGTTCCTTCACAGTAGTCAGCGTTTTTGGCGCATACCCCCGTGACAATATTATCAAAACTAATGTTAATGTCATTATAGTTAAATATTTGCTTAAAGGTGTCGCCCACTTTAACGTCTTTTGGTAAGCCTTCAACTAGCAATGGGCTGACTTGCACCATTTGCTGCTGAATAAATGCTGTGGTGCCAGTGAAGTCAAAGTCAGATTGTAGAATGGGTTGTAATAGAGGTGTTGTTTGCGACCAATAGCCACATCCACAACGGTATTTAATGTGCGCTTTAGGGATCGTTTCAACACCGCAGCCAAGGGCCTTCGCTTGTGCAGGAACCACAAATAAGAACGCCATGATAAGGCACATCCACACCCATATAGGGTATCTCACTAGGTGGTCAACCCTCATGGTGGGGATGGTCAGACTATCGAGTGACCCTAGATATGGTTGTTTAAAATACATGTTAGGTGCTGATGTTTTTTTGCATATTTTGGCCAGTGACGTCATAACCTGCGTTATTGTACAGTGCTATAGCCTCTGCATTGTAACTAAAAACATGCAGCCCCAAAGTAATTGCTCCTAGACTGGCTGCTAACTTTTCTATGCAACCAAGGCTACTTTTTGCATAGCCTTGCCTCCGATGCATTGGATATATTTCTATGTCGAATATGAACGCAGCTTTTGTGCTTGCACTGTTTTGTATCTCTAACCAAGTATGGCCCACAGCCTGGCTAGTTTGATGTTCAATAATGTTAAATAAATAGTTATTTTTAGTTTTTAAGCCGTCTGGTAAAAAGCGATCATGACTCTGTTTTGATCGTGTTAATGCACCAGTCTCTTGCCAGCGACCTGAGTCAATATTCACTTGGGCATAAGATGGGATGGCTTGCTCTAGATAATTCAAAAAAGAAGCTTCAGACATCGGTATTAATGAAACTAGCATAGCGGGGTGGCCTCTAGATGCGGATAAATTGATACCAGCTAACTCTAGACGATGAAATGTGGTTTTGCCCAATAGTTTTGTAACGCATCTTTGCTCGCTGTTGGCTGAGCATGATGGTGTTTATGAACCTAGCCAAAACACGTTATTGAGTGACACAGCTCATTGTTACTTTGCAACCTGTGTTTGTGATTGTAGTTAACAGCGTAGCTGTAAATACGCAAACTTTTCACGCCATTTAAGGCAGCGCTGTGCATCACGTTCTTCATACATGCGCATGGCAGTAGGCAGGTCGAGATCAAATTGTTGTTCACGATCCTCTGCTAACGCTGTTAAGCGCATGGTGTACCAAGCCGTGATGCCACCTTGAGGATTTGAATCGAATGTGGGGAATGTGGGGTCACCACCTTTTTCAGACAACCAGTCGTTGGCAATGTTTGGGTTGAGGACCATGGCCCGCGCCAGTCCCACCATGTCTGCAGCGCCACTTGCGATAGCATCGACAGCTTGATCGCGGGCCTTAAATCCGCCTGTTATGAGCACGGGCACTGTGGTGAGGGTCTTTGCTTGGTGAGCAAAATTAATAAAGTAGGGCGCCTGACTTGAACTGTCAGAACTGGCTTTTGCACCGGGAAAATAGGTGCCCCCACTAATATCAATGAGATCAATGGTCGTTCGGTCTAACAGTCGGACGACTTCTAAAGCGTCACTGTTTGACAAACCACCCTCCAGCATATCTGTGGCGTTAATTCTAATGCCCACAGGGAAGTGCGCTCCAACAGCGCACCTTACCGCGCTAATCACATCCAGTACGATATGGCATCGCGCTTCGATGGAACCCCCATAAGCATCGGTACGATGGTTAAACAAGGGCGATAAAAATTGGCTCAGTAAAAAACCATGACCCGCATGAATGTGTACACCTCCAAAGCCAGCAGCTTTTGCATGTAAGGCGGCTTTAGCATACATGTGCGGCAAAGCTTGAATGTCTTCCACCTGCATACGGGCACACTGAAGACCCTCAATAGCCAGTGCTGACGGACCTTGTGGCTGGCTTATAGGCAGGTATGAAAGGGCCCCCGCATGGCCTAACTGTGGCCATAGTTGGGCGCCATTAATCGTCGCGCGTTTAACTAGTTCACTTATCATTGCGGTATTTGTTTTTTCTGTCAGGACCAAATTACCTGGCCGTTCTGGAAAACGAGGGTCGCCTTGAACTTCACCAATAAAAGACACAGCAACGCCACCCTGGGCCCATCTTTCATAAAGCCGAATCTGCGCTTGGGTAGCATCACCCTCACCATTGGCCAGCGAATCTGACATAGGAGATTTGGCTAGTCGATTGTTAAAAGTGACACCACAAGGAAGTTCTAGAGTGCGCCCAAGGGTTAGCATAGGATTAGTTTGTTTGATCATAGTGACTCTCTTCATCATCTTCGTGCCTTAGGTCATACTCATACCCTACAAAAATTTTGGGCTTGTGATCCCTATAGGCAAAGCTTACCAGTTAATTTGGCGTTTTGATTTTCTGCAGGGCTTTTTGTATCACACCATCATCACAATGTCCCTGATATTCAAGCCATCTAAGGGTATTACTACTCAAAACAATGCTGCCCGATACGACCAAAGAGCCAGCTGGAATGACAACTCCCATTAATGCCAAACACACAAGCACCGCATCACCTTCGCCCACACAAGGGCTGGTCATAGGTTGGTAGGCTTGTGTGTTTAACTTTAGCTTTAACTCAGGGAAAAAAAGATTACATTTTTGCTGGGGATTAGGTTGCGATTCTGGTAAAAAAGTACAGCCAGTTAACCACAATGTGGTGAGTAATATGGCTTGGTTTGTTAGTTTCATCGGTGTCCAAGGGTTATGAGTTATGCATGTTATAACTCAACTTAAAGCAGAACAAAAAGCAGAACAAAAAGGCCCATTAAAAGCCCTCTTTAGGGTTAAGTATAGCGGGCATCTCTTGTAATAAAAAATTAATGAGGGCTCGCGTCTTGGCTGGCATAAATTCTTTTTCAGGAAATACAGCGTACATAGGCAATCCGCCGATAGGCTTATAGTCAGTGATTATTGGGATTAATTTTCCTTGCTCAATGGTATCGCCTAACAGCCCTCTATCGATCAGTAGCACGCCTGCGTGTGCCACAGCTGCAGCCACCAATGCACCGGGGTCATTAATGGTTAATGGGCCCGACACAGTAACGCTTTCCTCACCGGCTGCACTGGTAAATGTCCATGTGTTCATTGACGTTTTTGAGTTTCGATAAAATAAGCAACGGTGGTTTAATAAGTCTTTTGGCGTGTTGAGTGCTGGTGCATGGTCTAAATACTCTTGGCTTGCACAGAGTAGCCAAGACAAGGTGCCCAGTTCTCGTGCGATCAAATTTGAATCGGGCAAGAATCCAACACGAATACACACGTCTAACTTTTCGGCTAGCATATCAACAAAACGGTCTTCTAGTTGCAGGTTCAGTGTTAACTTGGGGTAGCGCGCTAGAAACTTTGCTAGCAAAGGCACCAGATGTACTCGACCTTGGGCGCTAGAACAAGACACCTTCAGGTTACCTGCTATTTCAGTCTGGTGGTCATCACTAATATGTTCAATGGTCTGCAGAGCCAGTTCAACCTTGTGGGCCTCTTGCAGCACTTGGCGCCCTACGTCTGTGAGCATCATTGTGCGAGTCGTTCGATTTAATAGTCGCGAACCCACTTTCTTTTCTAATGCAGCCAAGTGCTTACTGACAGAGGATCGGCTCATGCCTAATAGTGCCGCAGCAGCGGATAAGCTACCCAACCTATTGATGTGAGAAAAAAGAACTAATCCCTTCATATTTTCGTTTTCAAGGCCCATAAAGCACTCTATTATTTCTAATAAAGAAACAATGTAGTGGTAAATTGATGTCTAATCAAGCCCTAATTTTTGGCGTATCATGGTTTCATTAACAGCAAACAGTTTATGGCGGCCTCATCGCCCAGGCCATGCAGCCTCTATTGAGAGAGCTCAACGCCATCAGGGGGACGTTTTTTGAAGCGATGCCCATGTTCACTCTCACTTATGACCTAACAGGAAAGATCATGTTTAAGAAATTACTAAGAATTGCGCCCCAATTAGAAAATGATGGCTCTTATAGTCCATCAAAGCTGGCGTTGAAACTAGCCGTGTCACCAACCACTGACTATGAACCTATTTCGTATCAGGTATATAAGGGCGATAAATCAAAAATTGCTGTTATTTTTACTGAACAAAAAAATATGACCATGAAAAATGGCAAGATGTTTTCGACTGGCAACCACCCAGTGGAAGCCATTTTGCCAATGTTGCATCTAAAAAAAGCAGGCTTTACGTTTGAAATAATTACCCCGACAGGTAAACCTGTAGCGTTTGAAATGTGGGCCATGCCCGAAGCTGATACACAGGTCATTAATTTTTATAACGCCTATAAAACTCAGTTTGAAACACCCACCAGGTTGCAGGATTTTGTGGATCACACCATGGCGGATGATGCGTCATACGCAGCTGTATTTATTCCTGGTGGCCACGGTGCAATGCTAGGTCTTCCAGCAGACGATAATGTGGGTAAGGCCCTGCATTGGGCGCATGATAAGGGGTTGTTCACCATTACCTTATGCCATGGACCGGGTGCATTATTGTCAACCCAGTTAGCGGGCAATGAGTTTATCTACAAGGGTTATCAGATGGCTGTTTTCCCTGATGCTGTAGACAAACAAACCCCGATGATTGGCTATTTACCGGGCCCAATGCCTTGGCAGCTCAATAAAAAGCTCATTGACTTAGGCGTGGACATTGTCAATAAAAAATCGGATACCACAACGTGCATTGATCGCAAATTAATCACGGGTGCAAGCCCACTAGCGGCGAATGAATTAGGCAAGTTAGCCGCCCATACCTTATTGAAAGCGCTTGGCTAATGGCGCTTAGTTAACGTGGCTTAGTCGGCGTCTGTTAATCAAATTCGATGAGTTAAGTTAAGTTAAGTTAAGTTAAGTTAAGTTGAAACAAGAACACCTCTACCACCCCCATAAGTGCACAGGAAACATATGAGTAACTTAATGCAAGCGGTCCAAATTAATAGTTTTGGTGATCGCTCAGTTTTGGAATTAAATGACATTGAAATTCCTACCCCCACTGCCAGTGAAGTCTTGATCAAAGTAAAGTCAGCAGCAGTCAACCCTGTGGATTGGAAGATTCGCGAAGGCTATCTGCAACCCATGCTTAACCACTCATTACCATTAACGCTGGGTTGGGATGTTTCTGGTGAAGTGGTGTCCATTGGTGTTGAAGTGACGCACCTCAAGGTAGGTGATGCCGTATACAGCCGGCCTGAAATAAGTAAAAACGGCAGCTTTGCTGAATACATGACCGTCACGGCTGATGAAGTTGCCATTAAACCCAGTGCCCTCACTTGGCAAGAGGCTGCGGGTGTTCCATTGGCAGCACTTACTGCATGGCAGTCGTTGTACGAGTTGGCACAGCTACAAGCTGGTGAGCGAGTGTTAATCCATGGCGGCTCTGGCGCTGTGGGGCAGTTTGCTATTCAGCTAGCGAAATTGCGTGGTGCTTTTGTTTACACCACTACATCGGCAAAGAACACGGCTCTAGTGCACAGCCTTGGTGCAGATGAGGCCATTGATTACCATCAACAGGACTTCTCAGAGCTAAGAGATCTAGATGTGGTGTTTGACACCATAGGTGGCTCAACCCTGGAAAATAGTTGGAAAACCCTAGCTAAAGGCGGGCGTTTAGTCTCTATTAGTGCTAATCCAGATGCAGAGACTGCCAATGAATATGGTGTTTGCGCCCATTTTTGTTATGTACAACCGAACCGTGAACAGTTGAATTACCTGTCTGAGTTGGCCAATGCGGGTCAGTTAAAAGTTAATATCGATAGTGAGTTTACATTGCGTGAGGTGGCTAAAGCCCATGCACGGAGTGAAACTGGCAGAGCACAAGGCAAAATTATTATTAACATCTCACAGTAAAGCGGCATAAAAAGTCACCCTAGCGTTGCCACTTAATGTTTACCAGGCCATGACCCGCGCTAGAGTGGGTCTTAATGGGCCTATAATGCCAGATTCACAGGGTGAGGGCTTACTAGTGTTGATGATGTCGGCCCTTTAAAAGGCCTCATCATCACTGTACACGCGTACCGAAAGCTCACCATCGAGGCTTTCGGACACTAAAAAATTGATAGGCTGGCAACAAACTTGGCAATCTTCAATGTACTGCTGATCCGAGTCTGATGGATCTACTAGCACGTTAATGGTTTCGCCACAGTATGGGCATCCTATGGATTGCTCTGTGAGTTGATTCAATGTGTGCTATTCCTCATATTATTCAAAATGTA
>CAWUTT010000052.1:0-5010 GCA_963925635.1 uncultured Pseudomonadales bacterium
TTAGTTTAATGATGGGTTTAATCATGGGTTTGCTCATCACTCACACTCACTGGGTCTAGGTGAATAATCACATCAGCATGGGGAAATGCTTCTACAATCCTTGCTTCCAGCGCTTCTGCTACATCGTGGGCTGCTAGTAAAAGCATGTCGTCCTGCAGTTCTAAATGTAATTGAATAAACTGCATGTGGCCAGATTGCCGGCTGCGCAGGTCATGTAGACCGATAACTAAGGGTTGTGTCAGGGCCAGTTGGGTAATAACTTGCCTTTGTTCATCACTGAGTTCATGGTCTAGTAGCAAGTGGAAAGCCGTTTGGGCAATGCCCCAGGCGCTATAGACGACATAGGCGCCAATGCCTAACGCTAAGTAGGGGTCTGCCCCATAATAGCCGTAACTTGCAAGCACAAGGGCCACTATGACACCAAAGTTCATCAATAAATCTGAGGTGTAGTGCAAAGAGTCAGCCTCAATGGCACTCGATTGGGTGCGTTTGACAACGCTTCTCTGTAGGACCACTAATACCCCCGTAAGGGCCATACTAGCGATCATAACGCCAATACCAATGGGGGTGTTTTGTATCACCTCTGGATGCCACAAGCGGCCTACGGTTTGTGAAAGTAATAAGCCAATAGAGGCTAAAATCAATAAGGCTTGGGCAAGACCCGCAAGAGCCTCTGCCTTACCATGACCAAAGCGATGCTCTTCGTCAGCAGGAGCCATGGCATAACGCACAGCAAAAAAGTTAATTAACGAGGCGGCGCTGTCCATAATGGAATCGATCAAAGAGGCCAGTAAACTGACGCTTTGAGTTTGGTCCCAAGCCCATGTTTTAACACCGATTAAACTAACTGCAACGACAACGGATGCCCAAGTAGCGAGTTTGATGAGTTGGCTGTATGTCATGCTTGAAGTATAGCCCAACGAGTTTCACCTGGGGTTAATTTATCAATCGCTAGTCAAGGCTGGTTAGGCCCGTATTAACAGCCCAGATCCGCCCAAGCCATGAGCGTATATTCAGTAATACTAGGCTGATGCTGGCCCTTGGTCACAGTTTAAGCAGTATTCGCCTCGTCGTTGGCGCGATTGTGCCAACGGATGTGCAGCATAGTGCTGGTGTATAAAAGGGTAATGATCAAGGCCCCCAAAGCGCCGTTTACGGGCACGTACATTACTTCTATGGTGAAATAGATAAGCAATACAAAACACATCCACGCCATTTGGCGTAAGTGCTGTTTATACATGGCTAACCCAAAGCCCAGCAGAGGGAAGCACTTAATGCCAATAATAACGAGACTGCCAACCTCTGCATAGGGTTGCGCAAAAGTGCTAATCACATAATAAGCGATGAGTGCTACGTAGGCGCCGACACTTATAGCGCGAGATAGCTTACGTTTTTGTTGATATTGCATTACAAAATCTCCAACACAGATTCAGGTGGGCGACCGATACGAGCTTGGCCCTGATTAACCACAATCGGTCTTTCGATCAGTTTAGGGTGTTGCACCATGGCGGTAATTAACTCAGTCTGTGTTAAATGAGGCTGAGCTAGTTGGGCTAACTTATATGCTTCTTCGCCCTGACGCATAAGGCTGCGAGCATCGTCCATACCTAACATAGATAATAGGTGCTCTAGTTCTTTTGAATTGGGTACCTGTTCTAGGTACAAGCGAATTTCAACCTTAACACCATGAGCCTCTAATAAAGCTAAGGTAGCTCGAGACTTAGAACAGCGGGGGTTGTGGTATAAAGTTACAGTCATCATTAGCGGCCTAGTTTAGCCTTAATAAAGTTCAAAGCGCCGATTAAGGGCATGTCTTCATTAGCTTCGGCCCTCCGGTCACGGTATTCCAGTGTGCCACTATCGATGCCACGGTCTCCGATAACGACTCGATGGGGTAGTCCTATGAGTTCAGCATCAGCAAATTTGACGCCTGGGCGCATAGCACGGTCGTCCATAATAACGTCAATTCCTGCCGCCTTTAACTCGCCATAGAGCTGGTCTGTTGCTGCGCGTACAGCGGCAGATTTTTCATAATTAAGAGGAATGAGAGCGACTTCAAATGGAGCAAGAGCGAGGGGCCACATGATGCCTTTGTCATCAAAATTCTGTTCTATACAAGCAGCCACCACACGGGTAATACCAATGCCGTAACAACCCATTTGCATAGGTTGGGGTTTACCATTTTCATTAAGCACGGTGGCATTCATGGCCTTGGAGTACTTATCGCCCAATTGGAAAATGTGGCCAACTTCAATGCCGCGTTTGATTTCGATTACCCCATGCCCACAAGGGCTAGAATCTCCTTGCACTACGTTACGCAGGTCTGCGATATCAGTGTAGTCACAGTCGCGTTGCCAGTTAAGGTTGGTGTGGTGATAGCCAGTATTATTGGCACCCGCGGTAAAATCACTCATTATACTTGCAGCCCGGTCGGCAATAATGGTGATGGTTAATCCAACAGGACCTATAGATCCGGGCGTTGTCTTTAATTCATCAACAATACGTTGCTCTGGTGCCATGGTCAGTGGGACCGCAACAAGTGGGTGTTTCTCCACTTTAATGGCATTCATGATGTGATCACCACGCAATATCAGTGCCACTAAAGGCTGGTGGCCGTCGTCGTCTGCGGTGCCAAGCACCACCAATGTTTTAACACTTTGAGTGGTGGCTAAGCCCAAGAATTCACACACACTATCTATGGTTTTTTGGTCTGGGGTATGCACTTCTTGCATGGCTTGCGTTGGGGCAGCGCGCTGAGTTTTGGGTAACATGGCTTCGGCTGTTTCTACGTTCGCTGCGAAGCTGCTGCTAACATCATCACTAAAGGCGATATCATCTTCACCAGATTGAGCCAATACGTGAAACTCTTGTGAAGCGTCACCCCCTATGCTGCCAGAGTCAGCCCGCACTGCGCGAAAGTTTAAACCTAAACGGGTAAAAATATTAGTATAGGCGATGTGCATTGCATCATAGGTTTGTTGCAAGGATGCTTGGTCTAAATGAAAAGAGTAAGCGTCTTTCATGATAAATTCACGAGAGCGCATCACGCCAAACCTAGGGCGCACTTCATCGCGAAATTTGGTTTGTATTTGGTAGAAGTTCATCGGTAAGCTTTTATAGCTTCTCACTTCCTTGCGCATCATATCGGTAATCACCTCTTCATGGGTGGGACCCACACAGAAATCACGCTGGTGGCGATCTTTTAAGCGTAAAAGCTCTGGGCCATATTGCTGCCAGCGACCAGACTCCTGCCATAGTTCAGCAGGTTGAACAGCAGGCATTAATAATTCTTGCGCACCTGCGGCGTCGAGTTCTTCCCTTACAATCCGTTCAACTTTGCGTATGCTGCGCAGGCCCATAGGTAGCCAGGTGTATAGGCCCGAAGCCAAGCGGCGGATTAAGCCGGCACGGAGCATAAGCTGATGACTGATTACTTCTGCGTCTGCAGGAGTTTCTTTTTGAGTGGCAATTAAAAATTGGCTGGCGCGCATGGGGTAATGAATCCAATAAAACTAAAAAGATAGGGCGCTATTGTATGTTGCCAAGGCCTTGGGATAAATGACTTTTATGGTTAAATTAACAATAAACACGGATTAGTTGTAGGAATCTACAATAAAGGTGTAATTTCTATTGCCGCAGGGGGCTGGGAATAAGGTATAATTTCGGGTTTTGAAATGCCCTGCTGGAATACACTATGCCTATCTATGAATACCTCTGCCAAGGATGTGGTTTTGGTAAAGACGTATTGCAAAAATTAAGCGATGCGCCATTAACAGATTGCCCATCATGTGGAAAAGATCAATATCGTAAACAAATCTCTGCCGCTGGGTTTAGGCTTAAGGGTCAAGGTTGGTACGAAACAGATTTTAAAACAGGTGCCAAAAAGAATTTAGCGGGTGACACAGCAAGCCCCAACGCTGCAGGTAAAGCAGCTGGTGATGCAAAAACTGCGAACGCTGCTAGCGACTAAAATTAACACCGATTAAAACCATTTAAAATTTAGGAAATACAATTATGCGAAGCCACTATTGCGGCGAACTAAGGGCCAGCGATGTTGACCAACAAATCACCTTATGCGGCTGGGTTCATCGCCGCCGTGATCACGGTGGTGTTATTTTCCTAGATCTGCGTGACCGTGAAGGCCTTGTGCAAGTGGTATTTGACCCAGATCGTGAAGAGAGTTTTGCTTTAGCCGATGCATGTCGCAATGAATTTGTGGTGAAGGTTAGTGGTTTAGTTCGGGCTCGGCCTGCGGGCACTGATAATCCAGATATGCCAACAGGTGCGGTAGAAGTATTAGGCCAAGAGCTGGAAATCCTTAACAAGTCTGAAACCCCTCCATTTCAATTAGACGAACACCAGTCTGTGGGTGAAGAGGTGCGTCTTAAGTATCGCTATGTTGATTTACGTCGTCCAGAAATGGCTGCTAAGTTAAAGTTACGCTCCAAGGTGAGTACCTTTATCCGCAACTTTTTAGATCAAAACGGCTTCTTAGACATTGAAACACCTATTTTGACGCGGGCTACGCCAGAAGGAGCGCGTGATTATTTGGTGCCTAGTCGCACCCATGAAGGTCACTTTTTTGCATTGCCACAATCACCACAGTTGTTTAAGCAACTGTTAATGGTAGCCGGCATGGACCGTTACTACCAAATCGCTAAGTGTTTTCGCGATGAAGACTTGCGAGCTGATCGCCAACCAGAATTTACTCAGATCGATATTGAGACCTCCTTCATGGATGAAGCTCAAATTATGGCCATTACTGAAAAAATGGTGGTTGAGTTATTTAAGAGCCAGATTAACGTTGACCTAGGCGCTTTCCCTAGCATGCCTTATAGCGAAGCGATGGAAACCTATGGCAGTGATAAGCCAGATCTACGTATTCCGTTGCAGCTGGTAACAGTGAGCGATTTGATGAAAGAGGTCGACTTCAAGGTATTCGCTGGTCCAGCTAACGACGTCAACGGCCGTGTAGCGGGTCTTAAAGTGCCTAATGGTGCCAGCTTAACT
>CAWUTT010000053.1:0-48488 GCA_963925635.1 uncultured Pseudomonadales bacterium
AACGTACACTTGGTGGGTGATGACGGGTTCGAACCGCCGACCCTCTGCGTGTAAAGCAGATGCTCTCCCAACTGAGCTAATCACCCAACGTACTAAGTGCTATTTATTTTCTATTTTAAGCCAAGTTCAAGGGTGGCTTAAAGAAAATAAATGGCGGAACGGACGGGACTCGAACCCGCGACCCCCGGCGTGACAGGCCGGTATTCTAACCAGCTGAACTACCGCTCCGCATTTCCCTGTGGCTAACCGTGTTCGGCGTTGCCTTAAGGAGATGCGCATTTTAATGATTTCCTCAGCCGTGTCAAATGTTTAGGCGAAAAAAAGCAATATTTCTTCATACTGGTTAAAAAGCAACCAACTTTATGAAAAAATAGACACCTGCAACACATTAGTGGGAACCTAAGCGCATTTGTAATAGTCTTAGCTTAACTACATTAGTTAGGCCAACCCAATATTAATTTAAGGATGTGCACATGAAACCACTATTTCTGATCTTCTGGTTAAGCTTAAGCTTGATAATAGGTGGTTGCGCCGTTAGCCCTCAAACTATTGTCCTGCGCCCCCAAGCAACCCTTACAGGGCCTTTTTATGGGCAAGGGCGCGTGCTCACCATTGAGGTAGAAGATCATCGCACCAGCAGCGTTTTAGGCAGTCGTGGTGGGGTTTACCAAGATTCAAGCGTGATCACTATTGCCAACGACATTAATGCGGCCCTACTGCTTGCCGCACAAGACTCGGCTGCCCAGCTCGGGTTTGATGGCTCTAGTTCTGCAGCACCGGCGCACTTGCGCCTCATCCTTAAAGAACTAAGTTATGACACCCGCACCAAAGGCATAATTAATACCATTAGCCTAGACGCTAAGATCACGCTGATTACCAGCGTAGGCGACAGCAGCCACACTGGACATTACCAAACCCAGCGCAGCCATCAGTTTCCGCAGTTGCCCGATGCTCAAAAAAATCAACAAATCATCAGTGAAGTGCTCAGTACGAGCCTAGAAAGAGGCTTCAGTGACATCAGCCTTGCTAACTTCTTGGCCAAAAACTAGCCATTGCAGGGCTACCTAACCTAGTCGGCCACTGATGCTTGCATTAGTCGGCCTCTTTAAAGTCTAAAGCGACAGAGTTAATGCAGTAGCGTAGACCTGTTTCTGGCGGACCATCGGGGAATACATGACCCAAGTGGGCACCGCAATCATCACACATGACTTCAGTGCGGGTCATGCCTCGAGTCACGTCAACAGCCTCTTTAATGGCTGGCTCATTTGACGGAGCGCTGAAGCTAGGCCAACCGCAGCCAGCATCGAACTTAGATTGACTAGAAAACAATTCTGCGCCACAACAATGACAATGATACTTTCCATTCTCAAAATGTTGATCATATTGACCCGTATGAGGTCTTTCGGTGCCTTTTTGCCGGCACACGGTAAAAGCTTCTGGGCTTAACTCTTGACGCCACTGGGCTTCAGATTTAGAGGCCCCTGACTTGCCATTGTTATGTTCGGCCATGTTGTTGTTCCTTTTTTGGTTATTAAATCGTTGGTGGTGGTTAAATAATGCTGTTTGATGACGGGTTTATGGATTTATAAAATATTTTTACCACGTAAGATAAGTTATCATTATCACATTAACTTTTTACAAAGGACGAGACCACGTTTATGAGCATGATACGCAAATCACAAAAATTGGTAAACGTGTGCTATGACATTCGCGGCCCAGTGCTTGAAGAAGCCAAACGCCTCGAAGATGAAGGGAGTCGCATTATTAAACTCAACATTGGCAACCCTGCCCCTTTTGGCTTTGAAGCCCCAGAAGAAATCGTCCAAGATGTGATTCATAACCTGCCTAATGCCCAAGGTTACTGCGATTCTAAAGGCCTATTTGCAGCTCGTAAAGCGGTGATGCATGAAAGTCAGCGTAAGAACATCAAGCAGGTCACCATAGAAGATATTTATATTGGTAACGGTGTTAGTGAGTTGATCGTCATGGCCATGCAGGGGCTGCTGAACGAGGGCGATGAAATGCTCATCCCGGCGCCAGATTACCCTCTTTGGACTGCTGCAACCTCCTTATCTGGTGGCTCTCCAGTGCATTACCGGTGTGATGAGAATAATGGCTGGCAGCCAGATCTTGAAGACATGGCGGCTAAGATTACTGACCGCACCCGCGGCATTGTGGTGATCAACCCCAACAACCCCACGGGTGCTGTTTACGCTAAGGAAACCCTTGAAGCCATTATTGAACTGGCCCGCAAGCACGGCCTGATTATCTTTGCCGACGAAATTTACGATAAGATTCTTTACGAACAGGCTAAATTTATCCCCATGGCAAGTTTAGCCGATGACATCTTATTTTTAAGCTTTAATGGCCTGTCTAAAACCTACCGTGCTGCTGGCTTTCGCTCTGGATGGATGGTGTTGTCTGGTGCCAAGCATAAAGCTAAAGACTACATTCAAGGCCTCGACATGCTTGCTAGCATGCGTCTTTGCTCTAATGTGCCCAGCCAATACGCTATTCAAACAGCGCTAGGGGGCTACCAAAGCATTAAGGAACTCATTTGTGAAGGGGGTCGTTTAAAACGCCAACGTGATCTGGCATGGCAAATGTTAGATGCCCTACCCGGTGTGACCTGCCACAAGCCCGAAGGTGCATTGTATTTATTTCCCCGTTTAGATCCCGAGATCTACCCCATTGAAAGTGATGAAAAGTTTGCCTTTGACCTGTTATCGCAACAAAAAGTACTTGTCGTTCAAGGTAGTGGTTTTAATTTGCCCGACAATCAGCATTTCCGCATTGTGTTTTTACCTTATGAGGAGCAGCTCATTGAGGCCGTAGGCCGTATTGCTACTTTTTTAGGTACCTTGCGTAACTAACATCATTAACACCGCTGGCAGCCTTGGTTTTTGCCAAGCCTACACTATTAAGGCGTAAGCCTCTCACTCCCCTTAAAGTGGGCTATTCTTATGCGTTGCAGGATTGCCCAAAGGATACAAAACGACATCGTGAAAACCGCAGATCACAGGCACTAAACCTGTCAAATCTTGATCTAATTGTGGGTCCCCTGAATCGACCAACAAAGGCCGACCTGCCAAGGCTGTAAGTTTAGTTTTAGTGGCAACAATATGAATATTAGCCAACCCTAATTGCTTAATGAGTGGCGGACTAAGCTGCTGATTACCTCGACCTAATACATGGCCTTGGCCACCAATTAAGGTAATAATTAGTCGGCTGCTATGATGATGGGTTAAATCGAGTAGTTGCTGGGCCGTGACATCACTAGCCATGACTTGCCCATTTTCAACCACATCCACACCTAGCAAGGTATTATCTAGACCCAAGTACTGCATGACGGCTGCCACAGTAGAACCTGAACCCATAACATACCTAATTCCAGGCTCCATAAGCTCTTCTATATGGGCAGCTATGTCGTCTAACACCAAGGCTTCAACTTCTTTGGCGCCTACGCTGGAACTATCCTTAGTGGCCTGCATGTACTGGTGCGACTCAGGCACTTGCAGCTCTCCGTAATAGCGCGATTTTACTCGGCCTGCACGAAACTCTTGCTCATCGATATCGCGCACTTCTTGGCTGCGTAAGCTCACCAGCTCGCCCTTTACTAGCTGGGCGATCACTTGGCCTGCTGCTACTGGTGTAATACCATACACACCCGAATGAATTTTTACCCCTGCAGGTATTCCCACTACGGGCACTTGATCACCAATGGCTTGAAGTAGGTCTCTTGCGGTACCATCGCCACCAACAAAGACTAGCAAATCGACGCCTTTTTCTAATAACATTTGTGCAGCTTCGATGGTGTCAACTGCACTTGATGGTTGCGTTTGCGCTTGGCCTACAATCTGCGTTTTTAAGCCCGCTGCAAGGGCGCAGTCTGCACCCATGTCGCCAGCAAAGGCATAAACACACACGTCCAGTCCATCCAGTTCTGATAATGCCTGCAAACACCGTAGATTAGCTTTGGGAACGGCGCCCAGGGCCAGTGCTTCATGCGCTACATTATCACTGCCTTTTAAGGCTACACTGCCACCAAGACCAGCTAAGGGGTTAACCACTAAACCAATATTAAAGCTCATTTAATGTGTTTCATATTCAATACCAAAACCCAAACCATGCATTATGGTTTGGCACTCAGTGTTAGTGATGCCTTGCAATTTAAGGCTAGAAAACTCTCGTCTAACGGGGTAGTTTTTGCGCAACAGATCAAAATCTGCACCTTGGCGCATACGGGCGTTATCTTCCATCAATGGATAAACGCTGCTGCATGCCGCTGCCATCACTTGTTGCACAGTGGCATCCGGTTTAAGGGCTAATGCTGGATGCTCTGGCTGGGGCATTAAGTCTTCCAACTTGAGGTTGGCCGCCACTCCAAAGTGCTCACACAGGTCTTGATATATCATGTATGTGCCGCGCATTTTTCCTTCTAAAGAGTGCCCGGCGATGTGCGGAGTCACACAATGGCTGAAGTCAAATAGGCTCTTATCGATCTGCGGTTCTTGATGCCATACGTCCATAAAAAGATGCAGGTCATGGTCTTGTCGTTGCCGCTCTAAAAGGGCCTGCTGATCAACCACTTCGCCTCGCCCTGCACTAATGAGCACGGTGCCTTTAACTAGATTTTTAATGCGCTTTTGATGCAGCATATTTTCCGTGGCATGGGCACCCGTTTTAGTCAGTGGTGTATGCAAACAGATGATTTGGCAGCGCGCTAACAGCTCATCAAGTTCAACATACCCTTGATGCCCAGCCTCAGCTTTGATGGGGTCACATTGCAGCAAATTAAAGCCAGCCTTTTGCAACCGTTTAGCTAGTCGGCCACCCACATTACCTGCACCCACGATGCCAATGGTTTGTTGGCGCGGGTCAATACCCAGAGTTTGCCACGCATGGTTAATGCAGGCAATCACATAGTCGCCTACCCCTTCGGCGTTGCACCCAGGCGCATTACGCCAAACAATGTTGTTGGCATCCATATAATCCGTGGCTAAATGATCGATGCCAATAGTACAGGTGCCCACAAACCCAACTTTGCTACCGCCTAGCAAAGCCTGCGTCACTCGCGCTGTAGAGCGCAATACCAAGGCATCAGCATGCGTTACTTGAGCGGCACTAATAGTACGACCATTGACCCGAGTGATGTTTGCCAGATCACCAAAAAGCTCATCGAGTAGCAAAATATTTTCATCAGCTACTAAGTTGATTTTAGTCATTTATTCGGTCCTAGGTTAGTTGTGATACGGGGGTGATATGGAGGTGATATCGGGGTTATCTTGGTCTTGCAAGGCGCTAGCATACCATTGGTTCAAGTTTACGATACTGCCATCGAACTCCATAGCCGGGTAATCCAAATTGTGGCGATGACAAAAATCAGCCACTTTGGGGTGACTCCAACGAAACAAGTTATTTTGATACTCAAGGCCCACCAATTGTGGGCGTTGATAACTACCATGTAAATCTCTCTGCCGTTGAACCTCCAGCAATATAACCGCCGCCGCCACAGACACGTTAAACGAGTGCACCATGCCCAGCATAGGAATCACCACTTGGTGGTCTGATGCCGCCACAGCAGCAGCACTGACACCATGCATTTCTGCACCTAATATCAACGCTGTGGGCAGGCTGTAGTCCAGGCTGCGGTAATCCACTGCCTGTTCGCTAAAGTGGGCAGCAACCAGCTGCATACCTTGGTGCTTGGCTGCCTTTAAAGCACTCTCAATATGGTCATGGGAAACTATATTCACCCACTGCTGACTGCCAAGGGCGGTGCCTTTGTGTGCTTCCATCGTGCCCATATTGCCCATATTGTCCATAGGGGTGACGACATGAGCACTGTGTATACCCACTGCATCGCAGGTTCGAATTAAGGCTGCAATGTTTTGGTGTTTATTCACTTGGTCGGTAATGATCGTCAAATCAAGCTGGCGGCAAGCCAAGGTGGCTTTATATTTTGCCAAACGAGCAGGAGTCATAGTTTTCTGGCACAAGGGTTATTTATCAGCCCCTAATGATACCAATTTATTGCCTAGATTTGTTACACTAGGCTCATCATTAAGCTTTATCTTGCGCTTCACTACATAATCAATGACACAAAACAACGCACCAACAATTATTGCTTACCAAGGCCACCAAGGCGCTTACTCTCACTTGTCTTGCCAGCGAGTGTTTCCAAATTTTGAAGCGCAGGCGTGCATGACCTTTAGCACCGCCATGGCCATGGTAGAACGCGGTGACGCCCACATTGCCATGATACCCGTAGAAAATTCTACTGCCGGTCGAGTAGAAGAAATATACCGCCAATTACCTCACACATCGTTGTACGTCATTGGTGAGCATTATGAACCTGTTAACCATTGTTTGGTGGGTTTAAAAAACAGCTCTCTAGAACAGATCAAAACCGTGGGCTCGCACCCGCAAGCGTTGGCTCAATGTGACAAGCACCTCACACAGCTTAACATGTTGCCTGTTGCCACCTTAGACACTGCTGGCGCTGCTCTTGAAGTGAGCCAAAAGGGTGATCCTAGTCACGGCGCTATCGCCTCTAGCTTAGCGGCGCAACTGTATGATTTAGACATTTTACAAGAGCATTTTCAGGATGTGCAAGGCAATACCACGCGATTTTTAATCTTGTCTCGTGAACACACCATTCCAGCTCAAATTATGGGTCAAAAATACATTACTTCGTTTTTATTTACGGTGCGTAATATACCTTCTGCCCTCTACAAGGCCATGGGGGGATTTGCTACCAATAATGTCAATCTCATTAAGCTAGAGAGCTACACCCCAGATGGCCGCATGGTAGCCACTCAGTTTCATATCGATGCTGAAGCCCACCCAAACGATGCCAACATGATTTTAGCCATGGATGAACTGGCCTATTTTGCTAAGGACATTCGCATGCTCGGCACCTACGCAGCCAGTGACTACCGCTATCTTAAGGCTTAACACGATCTAAAAAAACGCACCACTTAATTACTTTAGTAGCCATTAATACTCACTAAACTAGCACCTGGAATCTCAACTATGTCGACATCTCTCAAATTACTTTATGCATTAGTACTAGTCGTGCTGTTCGCAGCCGGTTTGTTATTAGCCAAATATACGCCTTGGCAAGGGTCAAGCGCTGCCAACCCAGGGTACGCTCATTTAGGTGGAGACTTTGTGTTAAATAGTGACTCAGGTGAAGTGCGTTTACAGGACCTGCGGGGCCAACTGGTATTAATGTATTTTGGTTTTACATCATGCCCTGATGTATGCCCTACGGCGCTGTCGACTATTGCGGCTAGTATGCGTCAATTATCACCCGCCCTAGAAGCACAAATCCAACCGTTGTTTGTGAGCGTCGACCCAGACCGTGACACACTGGATAATTTAGCTAAATACAGCGCTTACTTTCATCCTAGAATGTTAGGGGTTACAGGTGACATCGAAACACTCGACCAGTTAGTAAAGAACTACGGTGCATACTACCGTCATATACCGCTAGAGAACTCAGCCCTAGACTATACGGTCGACCACACCTCACGGGTATACCTTATTGGCCGCCAAGGGGAGCTGATAAGCACGATTGCCCACGGCACTTCAGTAGCAGACATGAGCGCTTTAATTAAGCAGCATTTATAGGCTTTTAGTTGGGGCTTTTTTCTTCAGGCCAATAGAGTTGTTCAAGCTTCACCTGCCCACCAAATTTTTGCTGCAGTTGGGCTAACAACAATGCGGCCTGAGGTGGCAGTCCATGGGTCAGATAAGCTCGCGCCTGAGCTGAAACAGCTAACCTAAACACCAGATCATCAGTGGCTTCAGCAGCAAGGTTATCTGCGCTAGCAACAAACACTCGCTCGCTCGCCATGCTAAACAACCATTCAAGGGCCTGAGGCTTCACTTCTACTTTTTCAAACTCTGCCTGTTGTTGCAGGGTGCGGCCGTCTGGTCGGTACCAATAACCAAAGTCTTCCAACAATCGACGCGCTTTACCCGCCACACACCAGTGTGATATTTCGTGTAAAGCACTGGCAAAATAGCCATGCGCAAACACGATTTGATGGCTCGCTCGCTGGGTATTGGCGGGTTCATAAACCGGTTGATCTAGGTCACCATAGCGGCCGTCACATACGGCGCACACTAAACGCGTATTGTCTGATTTGGCAAACAGTCCATCAAATAAGCTGATGACGTCCTGACACTGACATTGAGTGAGCGTGGGCATTAGTTAATTATGGCCGCAGATGATGAAAGCGGCTATTATAGCGCATCTTTTTACAGCCAACACTTTGGTTTTCTGGTACATCAAACAATGAGTCATACTTACAGCGCAGCCGCCATGGGTCAGGAATTACGCCAGTTCTTGCGCTTGGGCACCCCCATACTCATTGCTGAAGTGTTACATGTGAGTGCTAGCTTCGTTGATACGGTGATGGCTGGACGCTATAGCTCGGCTGACTTAGCTGCCGTGGCTGTGGGGTCGAGCTTACTGTTCCCTGTGTTGATACTGATGATGGGAACCATTATGGCCACCACGCCGACAGTGGCTCAGTATTTTGGCGCCAAAAAACTCAACCTCATTGGCCCCTTTGTACAGCAGTCGTTATGGCTAGCAGCTATTTTAAGCTGCTTGGCAGTGGGCTTGTTATACGCCTTAGACCCTTTATTTGATTGGTTGGACATTAAAGACCCCATTAAAGGTATTGGTTTACGTTATTTGCATGCAGCGGCGCTGAGTTTGCCGGCGGTTGCCATTATGCAAAGCCTACGCAGCTTTAGTGAAGGCTTAGGCATTACTAAACCGATGATGTATTTTAGTTTGTTAGGTTTGTTAATCAATATACCTATGAACTATATCTTTATTTACGGTAAATTTGGCGTACCCGAAATGGGTGGTGAAGGTTGTGGCTGGGCCACTGCAATAAGCCTGTGGGCTAGTGTTATTGGCATGGCAGTGTATGTTTACGCTAAACCGGCCTACCACCAATGTGCCATGTTCACACAATTTAATTGGCCACAGCTGAGCACCCAACTTAATATTTTAAAAGTAGGCTTACCGATTGGATTTTCTATTTTTATAGAAGCCACCATGTTCGCTATTGTCGCGCTATTATTAGCACCCCTAGGGGCCGACATTGTTGCTGCACACCAACTGGTGCTCAACTTTGCCAGCCTCTGCTTTATGATCCCTCTGAGCATTGGTATGGCCCTCACTATACGCGTGGGTCACGGCATTGGTGGCAACTTACCCGACCAAGTTAAACGCTCTGTGTTAGTTGGTTTTGGCCTGGCTTTAGGCTTGTCCAGCCTAACGTGTTTGGTTTTGCTTATGTTGCCTGTCACCTTAAGTAATATTTACACAACCGACCCTGTGGTGGTCGACATTGCTGTGAGTTTGTTTGTTTTTGCGGCCTTGTTTCAGATTTCAGACGCCTTTCAAATTTCAGCTAATGGCGCATTACGCGGTTTTAAAGATACGGCTAAACCGTTACTGCTTATTTTCATTTCGTATTGGCTAATCGGCTTGCCCTTGGGCTACACCTTAGGAATGACCGACATGATATACCCCGCGATGGGTGCTGCTGGATTTTGGATTGGCATTATTTTTGGCCTTAGTGTGGCGGCCGTGCTCTTGAGTCTGCGCTTATGGCGAGTGCTCACAAAACCGTTACCGCAAGCCCACTAGGTTGAATTATCTGCTGACGCCACAATATAAGTTTACAGGTGATTAAAAAAGTAACCCTTTGATGGCTTAACGCTACTGAGTTTTAATGCAAAACCACGTATCATAGCCCTAACCAAACCAATTAAGAGAAGATCATGAGCGAACTAACTCACGCCGTAACAGATGCCACCTTTGACCTAGATGTAACCAATGCAGATGTGCCTGTATTACTCGACTTTTGGGCTCCTTGGTGTGGCCCATGCAAAATGATTGCACCTATTTTAGAAGAAGTTGCAGCTGAATTTGAAGGTAGCGTTAAGGTATGCAAGATTAATGTCGACGATAACAGTGAGATAGCCGCTCGTTTTGGTGTGCGTGGCATCCCCACTTTAATGCTGTTTAACAATGGTGAGGTGGCCGGCACTAAAGTAGGCGCTTTAGCCAAATCTGATTTGTTGGCATTTATTTCTGACAACACCTAAGCCGTTTATTAATGGTATAAAAAAACCGAGCTTGGCTCGGTTTTTTTAGCACTGCTATTTACTAATTAAGACAACTTGTTCTTATTAAGCAATAAATCCAACTTACTCGCCATGCGCTGCCCTTCATTCAACCCATCAAACGGGCTTGGGGCTTTTTCAATCTTAGCTTCCGCCTTAGCGACTTTAGGTTGCGTGTTCTGCTTTGGCTTGTTGTGAGCCTGCGCAGGACGCTTTTTAGCCGCTGGCCTTGGCTTGCGAGGAGCAGGCAACTTAGTCAATGCATGAGCCGCTTCATCAGGCTTCACAGCGCCTTCAGGCTCACCTAACAAGTTAATCCGTGGTGCCGCATCAGTTTGTGATTTTAAATAGCCAAAAGCTCTGACATAACTGGCCAAACCCCGTTTAATCTTCGTTTGACTGAGCTTTCCATCCGTCACTAAATCTTCCTGAATGCCAATTTTTAGTGGCCTAGGCTGAGCAAAAGAAAAGGTCTGTGGGTAGGTTGTACATAACAGCTCTACAGCGGCACGATTGGCGGCACGGCTTTTAGCTTTCTTACGCTCAGCCGCGCTTAATTCAGTAGCACTGGGGGCGGCTGAACTAGGTTCAGATACCGTGGCACCTTGTGTTTCTGAACTTACGGCTGGTGCCGTGGCAGGAGAGGTTTCTGTGGTAGGTAATTCGCTAGTGCTGGTCATATTGTCTGGCATTTAATTGTCTGTAATCGTCTGAATTTGGGTTTGTTCAAATAACTGCTTTAGCTGCAGATGTTCTTGCCTTAGAACTTCAACCTGCTGTTGTGCTTGCAGCAGCAATTGTTGCTGATTGGTAATGCGCTCTGAAAGCTTTTGAATTAGCTCTAAGCGACCTAGATCTTTTAGCTTAGGGTCAGTCACTGTCTTCCTTTACTATTAAAGCCGTGTCTTTTCATTACGTTGGACATTGTACCTATTGATTGACTGAAGGGCTATATATTTGAACATTTTACATAAATTTGCCCCATCGACTTGCGGAATGTGCTAATTCTTGCATATACTGATAACACCTAAGTGAAGCATTATCTTACAATTAAAGCGTAATAATCGGTTTTCTTAGAGGATATTATCATGTCCACTGCAACATCCACCGCCAAGGTCATAGATCTTTTTAGCGGGCAAGAATACCAGACCCAACATCATCCTAAGGTGGTGCGCTTGGCGCCCGAGTTTGACGGCTTTGAAGTGCTCTACTCTAACCAACATGGCCACCCTATCCCAGGCCAAGAACTATTCTCTGTTAAAATCTTATTTTGGGCGCTGTTAGATGATGGTTCCTTTGCCGGTATGATCCCTTGGTTTGATGAGCTCATTGTTTGCACCCATCTAAACAGCCCTAACAAAGGTTTTTTTCAAGGTTACTTTGATCCAGGACTTGACCAAGCCGTGCCTCAAGTACCCAAACACAAATGTATTGAACTCATTACCGCAGCGGAGTATTTCGATTTTGAGGTGGACGACACCTTATTTGTGGTACAAGAACTACCCGACACCTGTGGCAGCCACGCCGTATTTACCGCTGATAACTTTGATAGCTTTTCCATGACCGAAGTATTTAGCTGGCGTTTATATAGTGACGGCTGCATTCAAGCGCAAATGATCAATATGGAGCGTGTGGCTCATTGGCCAGTGCTTGTTGGCGATGAGTGCTTAGAGGCCTGTGACGACGCACCCGATTTTGTAAACTTTTTCCAATACCGCGTGGCCATCAATATAAAAGAACAGGATGCAGACACCATGGCGGTGTTAGATCAGCTCAAATCAGACTTATAGTGCTGGTGGGCTGTTAGGAAATCAACACTCTTGCATAGACTCCCTAATAGAGGACTGAAGTGCTTGCATATCTTTGAGCCAGCGCGCCACAGGCCAGTGATCTGGATTGGTTAGATCATCTTCTGCATGGCTCACAATCAATTGTTCTGATAGCTCTTGCGGCTTAGCAGCCACACTAAAATCAGTTTGTCCTTGCAGCTCAATCCAAACCGCCCAATCACCTTCTTGTAACAACAACAGTATTTGTTGGGCTGCCGGAGACAAGAAGGTTTGTTGCACTAACAAGGCTTCAATTTGTGCCCAAGTAAGCCCACCAACATCATCAAACCGAGTGTCTGCTAACTGCTTTAAACTGGCCTGTACCAGTTGTTTTGCTGCACTTAAAAGATGATCAACAATAGCATATTGATAAGCCATACGCTGAGGTCGCTGGCGCCAGTATTGGGGGTCTTCCATGTCACCATAGTGAGACAATAAGTCTTGCCATAAGCTTTTACCAAAGGCCAGCCGGTGCTGGCTGGCCTTTAGCCACTGGTCTTGCAAGGCCATTCTAGTGGGTGGTGTCAGCGGGGTTTGCTGTGGCTTTTTTCGGCGCTTTTTTAGCTACTTTTTTAACTGCTTTTTTAGCCGATGCTTTTTTAGCGGGAGCTTTTTTAACTGGCACCTCTTGCACCCACTTGCCACTCACAAACATGGCCCGCCACCCAGAAGCCTTCTTGTCCACTTCCGACATAACGTACTGGTCTTTAGTCTTGCGACTGTAGCGAACAATGGACGGGTTACCTTCATGGTCTTTTACTGGAGCCGTCAGTAAAAAAGCATATTTGGGGTCTAGAGCTTCTTTATGAGGCAGAATTTCTGCCATTAAAGGTGCCCGAGTTTCACGATTTTTGGGAAACTTGCTAGCTGCCAAAAACAGTCCCGCTGCGCCATCCCGCAAGATGTAATGATCGTCTACTTTTTCACAGGCCAATTCTGGCATGGGAATGGGATCCATTTTTGGCGGTGCAGCTTCGCCACTGCGCAATAATTTGCGAGTGTTTTTGCATTCCCCATTAGAACAATCAAAGTACTTGCCAAAACGTCCTGTTTTCAGATGCATGTCGGCTTCACATTTATCACACTGAATGAGTGGGCCGTCGTAACCTTTAATACGGTACTCTCCAGCTTCTATTTCAAAGCCACTGCAATCTGGGTTATTACCACAAACATGAAGTTTGCGTTTGGCATCAATTAAATAACCATCCATTGCTGTGTCACAAATTTTGCAACGGTGTTTTTTAATGAGCAAGCGTGATTCTGCTTCGTCATCAGCATCAACGGCCACCACTTCGTCGCCAGACACCAAATTTATGGTTTCTTTACAACGTTCTTTGGGTGGTAATGCATAGCCAGAACAACCCAAAAACACGCCGGTAGATGCGGTCCTAATATTCATTGCTTTGCTGCAGCTGGGGCACTCTATGTCCGTTAGCGTTGGCGTGTTAGCACGCATACCATCTTCTGCTTCGGCAATGCTTAATTTACGGGTGAAGGCCTTATAAAATACATTAAGTAAACGCTTCCATTCGGTTTCGCCTTGGGCAACGCTGTCTAGGCGTTTTTCCATATTGGCGGTGAATGAATAATCCATCAGGTCAGAGAAGTTTTCTTCTAACCTATCAGTCACAATGTCACCCATCTTCTCTGCATAGAAGCGACGATTTTGCACCATCACATAACCACGATCTTGGATGGTTGAGATAATGCTAGCATAGGTCGAGGGGCGACCAATGCCCTGCTTCTCCAACTCTTTAACTAAGCTTGCCTCAGAAAAGCGCGGCGCAGATTTGGTAAAGTGCTGACTAGGCATAAGCTGTTTGAGCGTGAGTAGATCACCTTGCTTAACATCAGGCAAGATCAAATCTTCATCCTTCTTACTGGCACTAGGCTGGACTCTAGAATAGCCATCAAAACGCATGATTCGTCCACGGGTACGCAGGCTAAACTCACCCGCTTCAACCACAATAGTGGTACTGGTAAATTGCGCAGGCAACATTTGGCAGGCCACAAACTGGCGCCAAATAAGCTCATACAGGCGCTCTGAATCACGCTCCATGTTAGAGAGCTGAGTCGCCTTTAAAGCCACCTCAGAGGGTCGTATGGCCTCATGAGCCTCTTGCGCACCATCCTTACTTGAGTAACCTACAGGATCAGCTGGTAGATACTCTTTGCCATAACTCTTTTCGATGTAAGCACGGCACTTGCCAACCGCTTCTTGACTCAAGTTGGTTGAGTCAGTACGCATGTAAGTTATGTAGCCCGCTTCATAAAGTCTCTGCGCCAACATCATGGTCTTTTTCACACCAAAACCTAAGCGCGTGCTTGCCGCCTGTTGCAGCGTAGAAGTAATATAAGGCGCTGAGGCTTTGCTTGATGTGGCCTTATCTTGGCGCTGCTGCACTACAAACTGTTGTTGCTCTAACAGGCTAACCGCAGCTTCACTTTGTTGTTGGGTAACCGGCTTATAATCGTTACCTTGCTGTTTATGAACGTGCAGCACCAAAGGTTTGTTTTCACTATTGGTCGCATCCGCTTTAAGTTCCCAATATTCATCAGGCACAAAGGCCCGAATAACACGTTCTCTTTCGACCACTAACTTTACTGCGACTGATTGAACCCTGCCTGCCGACAAGCCACGGGCAAGTTTCGCCCACAGCAAAGGAGACACCATAAAACCCACCACACGATCTAGAAAACGCCGGGCTTGTTGTGCATTGACGTGATCCATGTCTAATTTTCCAGGCTTAGCAAAAGCGGCCTGAATCGCTGTTTTAGTAATCTCGTTAAATACCACGCGCTGATATCGGCTTTGATCTCCACCAATGGCTTCACGAAGGTGCCATGCAATGGCTTCCCCTTCTCTATCCAAATCCGTTGCTAGGTAAATAGTGTCTGCATCTTTTGCCAGCCGCCGTAACTCTTCAACAACTTTTTCCTTGCCGGGCAGAATTTGGTAATCGGCCCGCCAATCGTTTTCTGGATCTATACCCATACGCCTAACCAGTTGCTGGCGGCCTCTGACTTGTTTGTAAATGACCTTATCATCAGGGTCCATGTTACGAACTTTAGCTGCCTCAACAGCTCGTGCTTTCGGGTCTGCACTGCCTGGAGGGGACTTAGTTGGCAAATCACGAATATGGCCAACACTAGACTTTACAATAAAATCTGAGCCCAGGTATTTATTGATCGTTTTCGCTTTAGCTGGTGACTCGACAATAACGAGGGATTTACCCATGCAGTTTTATTCCAATAATTACGTATTCACCGCGTCAGTCGCGGCACCGTTAAGGCGCCTAAGTTTAGGCACATCTATGAGAAGGTCAAGCGTTTGTTGACGCACTCATTCCTTAAAATTCCATTATTTGATGTAAAAAGCAAGCAATATTGCATATCATTGCATATCTGAATCACAAAAAGCTGGATAACCAGCCTTTTGAATTTGTTCAGGTTTGTCGTTCAAATATTTACAATCTCTCAAATACCGTTGCAATACCTTGGCCCATACCGATACACATAGTGGCTAAACCAAACTGCGCATCTTGCTTGTGCATGCGGGTTAAACAACTCACGGCAATGCGCGTACCAGAGCATCCTAAAGGATGACCTAAAGCAATCGCCCCACCATGCAAATTAACTTTTTCTTCCATTTGGTCAAGCAGCTTAAGGTCCTTTAATACGGGCAAGGCTTGTGCCGCAAAAGCTTCGTTAAGTTCCACCACGCCAATGTCATCAACACTTAAGCCGGCACGTTTTAAGGCTTTTTTAGTCGCAGGTACTGGACCATAACCCATAATTGAAGGGTCACACCCTGCCACTGCCATGGATTTAATGCGCGCTAGCGGTTTAAGACCTAAAGCCATGGCTTTTGCGCCCGACATTAGCAACATAGCCGAAGCTCCATCGGAAAGAGCCGACGAGGTGGCAGCCGTAACAGTGCCATTTTTAGGGTCGAACACTGGCCGCAAGTTAGCTAAAGACGCCATATTCGTCTCGGGGCGAATTACTTCATCTCGACTCACCTTAATCAGTCGTCCTGTAGCATCGTGGCCTTCGATCGCAATAATTTCGCCGTCGAAATCGCCATTTTCTGCAGCTTGATGGGCGAGACGGTGTGAACGCACCGCAAACTCATCTTGCATTTGGCGACTAATACCGTGCACTTTACCCAATAATTCAGCCGTTAAGCCCATCATCATGGCTGCTTTTGCGACATGCTTGCTTCCCGCAGGGTTAATGTCTACCCCATGATCCATCGCCACATGACCCATATGCTCTACACCACCCACAACAAAAAAATCACCGTTATCTGTAGCTATAGCTTGGGCTGCCGTGTGGAGAGCTGCCATAGAAGAACCACACAAACGGTTCACAGTTTGAGCCGCTACCGTGTGGGGAATGACACTGAGTAAAGCCGCATTCCGAGCCACGTTAAACCCCTGCTCTAGGGTTTGGTTAACGCAGCCCCAGATCACATCTTCCACCTGGGCTGGGTTGAGTTCTGGATTACGCGCAAAAAGACCATCGATCAAGGCGGCAGATAAATTCTCTGCCCGCACATTTCTAAAAGCACCCCCTTTGCAGCGACCCATGGCAGAACGAGCACCGTCTACCACAACAATATCATTGGCTTGTAATTGCATGTTTTTCTCCAGATTTAGTTAGTAGGTTGCAACTTGCCATAGAAGGTCTCACCTTGGGCGGCCATTTTGCGCATTTGTGCAGGCACCAAGTAGAGCGGACTCACTGCAGCTAAAGCATCAGCTTTATCACAGAAGGCCTGTAAACCGATGGTATCCATGTATTTTAGTGCTCCACCTAGAAAGGGAGGAAAGCCAATACCGTAAACTAGTGCTAGGTCCGCTTCTGCGGGCGAGGCAATGATGTTCTCTTCTAGGCAACGGGCGACCTCTAGGCATAAGGGAACCATCATATAATCAATGATTTGTTCGTCACTGAGGGTCACTGGCTGCGCACATAGGCCAGCAAGCTTTGCAATCAAGGGTTCGTCTAGTTGTTTTTGTAAGCGACCTTTTTTGTCTTTTTCGTAGGCATAAAAGCCCAGTTTGTTCTTCTGGCCAAAACGCTGCTCCTTAAACATTAAATCAACAGCCGCCTCGCCTTGCCCAGCCATGCGATCAGGAAAACCCTCCGCCATGACTGCTTGGCAATGGTGCGCCGTGTCTATGCCCACCACATCAAGTAAGTAGGCGGGACCCATAGGCCAGCCAAAACGCTCCATAAGCTTATCAACGCGAATGAAATCGATACCCTGCTCTAATAAAATGCCAAAACCACCAAAATAAGGGAACAATACCCGATTAACAAAGAAGCCTGGGCAGTCATTCACAACAATCGGCTTTTTGCCAATAGCGTTGGCGTAGGTCACCGTGGTTGCAATGGTTTCGTCACTGGTTTGACTGCCACGAATGACCTCAACCAAGGGCATTTTGTGTACTGGGTTAAAAAAATGCATGCCACAAAAACGTGTGGGGTCTTTGAGGCTTTTAGCCAATAGATCAATGGAAATAGTTGAGGTGTTAGAAGTGATTACAGCAGTGCCTTTGACTTGGCTTTCTACTTCGGCTAACACAGTGCCTTTTATGTTGGGGTTTTCTACTACCGCCTCTACCACCAGATCAACGCCTGCAATATCAGCATAGTTTAATGTCGGGCGAATATTGGTCAGTATTTTAGCCATTTGGACAGGCTTCATATGGCCACGGCTCAGGCTCTTTTGTAAAATACCTGTGGCTTCATCCAAACCCAGTTGAATGGCCGTTTCAGCGATGTCCTTCATGATGATGGGGACGCCCTTGTAGGCCGACTGATAGGCAATGCCACCGCCCATAATACCGGCGCCAAGTACAGCTGCCTGCTCAACCTTAGTCGCTTTAGGTGCAAGGGCTTTAACCGTGCGTTTAAGGTATTGGTCGGCAAGAAAAATACCCACTAAGTTGGCAGCAACAGGGGTTTGCGCCATTTTTGCAAAACCTTTTGCTTCTACAAGGAGGGCTTTATCACGGCTCATACCCGCATGTTTCTGCATGGTTTTGATGGCGGTGATTGGGCTTGGGTAATGAGGACCGGCCTTGCCTGCGACAAAACCTTTAGACGTTTCGAAGGCCATCATTTGTTCCATCGGACCTAAAGACAGCTTAGCTATTTTAGCAGCGCGTTTGGTTTGGTAGTCCAAATCGCCCGCTATGCACTGATTAAGCAAATGCACACCCGCTTCTAATAGCTGGTCATCTGCTACAACGGCATCCACTGCACCGTCTTTAAGGGCTGCAGAAGAGGTTTTTTCCTTAGCACCACAGATCCACTCAATGGCATTATCCAAACCAATAAGTCTGGGTAAGCGCACAGTCCCCCCCCAACCTGGAAAGATGCCCAGCTTTACTTCGGGCAGGCCAACCTTAGCGGCAGGGGTCATAATGCGATAATCAGTGCTTAAGCACACTTCAAAACCACCCCCTAATGCCAAACCGTTGATTAATGACACGGTGGGCATGGCTAAATCTTCAAGGGCGCTAAAGGTTTCATTAACCTGCATGTTTGCATCAATTAAAACTTGCTCTTCGGTGCTGAAATAGTGCAAAAACTCAGTAATATCTGCACCTACAATAAAGCTAGTCTTAGCACTAGTAAGCATTAAACCTTTAATATTACTAGCGCTACCAATGGCGACAATGGCCTGTTGCAGCTCCACAAGGGTGGCCGCATTAAGCTTGTTAACTGACTGGTTTTTAAGGTCGAAGGTTAGCTTGGCTAACTGATGGTCGTGCATCTGTACCTGAATGGCATTACCTGCATAAATCATGCATGGGCTCCTTGGGTAAATTTAACGGGCCTATGAAACCACTTAAGGCCATATTTCATACGCTTGTTTGAAACAGTGGTAGCACTTTAAACCAGCCAGAGGCAAAGTCAACCATGACTCTACAACCACAAAATAACACTGAGGTTTTAAAAACTATCCAAGAGCAACTGTTGTAACACCTGCTCTAAGTCATCCAATTGCTCTGGAGTAGCCCTCTCATGCCAATAGGCTTGAGCTCCCATAGGAGTTACACCTAGGGCATAAACATCTTTAGGCAACTGTTGAATCAGCTGAGCTAGATGGCTTAATTGCTCAGCTTTAAGGGCGCCTTCACCCCGATTCCAGCACCATCCCTCGGGTAAACCTTGGGTATTGAGTCCACCTGCTTTAAATATTTCCCAGGTGATTTTTTTGATGGCATTAATGCCACCCGCCCGGTTTTGGTTTTTTGCTCGGGGCAATCCATAACTGGTTGCTAAATAACTATCTGGAGCAACCTCACCCTGTTCTCTTGGCCCCTGAAGCTTACCGACTTTAATTTTTAAACCTTTGGCCATGGCAAGCTGGCGAATTTTAGCTTGTGCTCGCTGCAATGGCGTCGGCATAACCCACGCCACAGACCCAATGAGGGAACAGCAAACCAAGATCACGATCATCCACTTTATTTCCACAACAACTCCACTAACTAAAGATTAAAGATTAAAAATTAAAGACCAACAACGACTGTGTAACAGAAATTGGGTAACTCTCCACCCATTATGCACAAAACCATAAACTAAAAACGACTGTGCTACACTGAATTAAATTATAGCGGAGGATGTACTATGAGCATTTATCAAAATATTTTAGTTGCTATAGACCTAAACGAAGATGCGGACAAGGTGATTGAAAAAGCCCATCAAATAAGCTTACAAAACAACGCACAGCTCACCCTAATACATATTACAGAACCTTTAAGTTATGCCTATGGTGGTGACATACCCATGGATCTATCTGCCATCCAGACACAGTTACACGATGATGCCGAACAACGCATGCATGAGTTTGTGCAACAAAAAAACCTCGGTGATGTGGCTCAGCTACTGATGTCTGGCCACATTGAAACAGAAGTTCACCGGGTCGCTATTGAGCGCAACTCAGACCTCATTATCGTTGGCAGCCATGGACGTCATGGCCTAGCCCTATTACTGGGCTCTACGTCCAATGGCATCTTACACGGAGCAACTTGTGATGTCTTGGCAGTAAGGGTTTAGCCTTCTTGCAAGGCCTCTATTTCTAACCACCGATCCATAGCGTTTTCCAACTCAGCTTCCTGTGTCTCTAATAAAGCTAGGCGCCCACTCACATGGTCCTGCGCTTTATTATAAAACTCAGCATGTCCAATTTCATGCTGTAAGGCCTCAAGCTGGGCTTCTAAGGCCTCAACTTGGGCTGGCAACACATCCAGTTCACGCTGAACTTTGTAGCTCAACTTAACCGCAGGTTTAGCCTTTTCTTTAGCCTTAAGCGGCGTCGCCGCCATTCCTGTTGGTTTACTATGCCCTTGAGCCGTAGGCGCCTTAAGCTTACCACCACGCCTCACCCAATCTGTGTATCCACCCACAGAATCGGTAATATGGCCTTGCCCATCAAACACAAGACATGAAGTTACTACACGGTCTAAGAATGCACGATCGTGGCTTACTAGCAGCACGGTACCTGGATAATTAGCCAACATTTCTTCTAACAACTCTAAGGTTTCAATATCAAGGTCGTTAGTGGGCTCGTCCAATACCAGCATATTAGAGGGCTTACTAAACAAGCGAGCCAGCAATAAGCGGTTGCGCTCGCCACCCGACAGACTGCTCACTGGGCTGCGCACACGCTTGGGAGAAAAAAGAAAATCACCCAAATAACTCATGACGTGGCGTTCTTTACCATTAATGTCAATACTTTCGCGACCTTCAGCAAGGTTATCCATGACTGTTTTAGTCAGATCTAACTGATCACGTAGCTGGTCGAAATAGGCCACTTCTAGTTTGGTGCCGCGCTTGACCGTACCCGAATTAGGTTCGAGCTCACCTAAAATAATTTTAAGCAGAGTAGACTTGCCTACGCCATTAGCGCCCACTAGACCAATACGATCCAATTTCAACAGGTTTAAGTCAAAGTTCTTAATCAATTCTTGCTCGCCATAACCATGGCTGACGTTTTCTAGCTCACACACAAGTTGGCCAGATTTAGCGGCCTGGGCATGTTGTAATTTCACATTACCTTGGCGCTCGCGGCGATCGCCACGCTCTTTGCGCAGTGATTCTAAGGCCCTAACACGGCCTTCGTTACGGGTGCGGCGTGCCTTAATGCCCTGGCGAATCCAAACTTCTTCCTGAGCTAATTTTTTGTCGAACAAAGCATTATGCCGATCTTCTTCCATCAACTGCTGTTCGCGGTAGGCCAAAAACCTTTCGTAGTCACCCGGAAAGTAATTTAAGTGCCCACGGTCTAATTCTACAATTTTGTTAGCTAATACTTGTAAAAAACTACGGTCATGGGTGATGAAAATAATAGCGCCGTTAAAGTCTAATAACTGCTTTTCTAGCCACTCAATGGCTAATATATCCAAGTGGTTGGTAGGCTCATCTAGTAACAACAAAGTGGGTTCAGAGACTAAGGCTCTGGCCAAAGCCACACGCCTTCTCCAACCCCCTGACAACTGACTAAGAATCTGGGTGCCATCTAACTTGAGACGGGTCAAGATACGCTCGACCTTAGGTTCCATTTGCCAGCCGTCTAATTCGTCAATGCGGTGACTGACAATTTCTAACTGCTTCATGGCTTTATCATCTAGCTCACCCATGGCAATTTCTTCATGGCGTTTGCGCAGCTCGTAAACTTCACCCATGCCCATGGCGACTAACTCATTGACACACAAATCTTCACGATCTGGAAGGTCTTGCTGTAAGTAGCCAATTTTGCAGGCTGGGCTGCGCCAAATATTGCCACTATCAGGCAGCTGCTCACCCACCAGCAATTTGATGAGGCTAGACTTACCCGCGCCATTGCGGCCGATAAGGCACACTCGATCACCGGCATCAATTTGTAAATTGACATCGTCGAGTATGGCCACATCGCCAAAAGCAAGGTGGACTTGTTGTAAACGTAATAAATTCATTGAAAGACCTAAGTGACGGGGCAAGATTCACCGGCAGCACTTTACATGGGGTGAATTAATAACTAAATAAATGTAATTGCTGTGATTATAACGTTTTATAACGTTTCTTGTAGGCTTTCAGATGTTTAAAGGTTACAAAACGACACAAAATGATGATGATTAAAGTTGCAACTGGTAAAATAATCAGTCAATGTTGGCTGATATGGATATAGGTTGCATCACGCAAACATTTGACAATCACGGATTTATTCGATGACAAGCCCCAATTTGGATAAAGATACCGGCCTAACTGACTTTAGTCATATCAAAGACACTTTGACTATTTTGGGCATCACTATTGCTCAAATTCGCACTAGCTTAAGCGATGGTAGCTCTGGTTTTGACACATTAAGCAGCACTTTTGCACAGATCGCCGACAACGTGCTGACCATCCACGATTCTGCCATGACCATCTCTTGCGTTGAACCCAAAGACCAACTTGAACTGGAATTGATTCAGGCCTCATCGAGCGCTGCAAAAGTGAAGGTTAGCAGCGCTATCGTTGATTTCCAATTTTTTGATCGCTTAGACCAGCGCCTAGACCATGTGATTAAAAGTCTAGATGACATGTCTAAATTAATTTCAAACCCAGATCGGTTGCAGAATCCGAGGGAATGGATGGAGCTGCAATCTAATCTGCACGACTCTTATTCGATGGAGTCGGAACGTTTAATGTTTGCGTCCATCATGGGCGGCTCGAGCATTGAAGAAGCCATTGAAATCTATCACGCAAGCACCTCAGATGACACCGACGATAATAAAGCAGACGACGTTGAAATGTTCTAAAATGACCGACATTGGCGTTAATTTAACCAATGATAGATTCAACAAAGATCTCACTCAAACCCTGCAACGTAGTTTTGAAGCAGGCGTCTATCGCCATATTATTACTGGCACCTGTTTACCCACTAGCCAACAAGCGCTGGCCTTGAGTCTGGATGACACTTTGCCCTGTGAGCGCTTTGCAACAGCGGGTTTCCACCCCCACAGTGCCAGTGAAAACACCCCTGAGTCTTGGCAACAATTGAAGCAGCTTTGGCAGCATACCAAGGTGGTGGCTATAGGCGAAACTGGGTTGGATTTTAATCGCAACTTTTCTACCCCACAGCAGCAGCTTGATAGTTTCGAACAACACCTGCAAGCTGCAGTAGATCTGCAACTGCCACTATTTTTGCACGAACGCGATGCGGCGCATGAGTTTTTAGAGCTCATGCGCCAATACCGGCATGGTTTTAATAAGGCTGTTTTACACTGTTTTACCGGCACTGAAGCTTTTTTGATGCAGCTGTTAGACCTTGATATACATATTGGCATTACCGGCTGGATTTGTGACGAACGTCGTGGAGAACACTTACGCAGCGCGGTTAAGTTAATCCCTAATGATCGACTTATGTTAGAAACAGATTCGCCCTACTTGTTGCCTAGAGACATGCGCCCAAAGCCAAAATCTAGCCGCAATGAGCCCGCTTACCTGCCTCACATTTTACAAACCGTAGCCCATTTAAGGGGCCAGAATGCAGCCGACCTTGCACAACACACTGAAACCACTGTGAGCGAGTTTTTTAGCTTAACTTAAAAGTCATTAATGGCACATTCATCAAAGGGCCAACAAAGCACTTTTTGACTGTTGCAACAACGTAACACTGGAATTTTAACGCCGTAAAGGTCGACTAGCTCGTCGTCATCAGCAATATCTATCAACTCGACATCCACTTGGGAAAAATCTAAACAGCTTACTAGCAAAGCTTCGGCCAGGTCACACAGATGACATCCAGAAGTACCCAACAACTGCAGTTGACGCTTAGACATGGTTATACACTAGCTGGGTTATTAGCACTGACTAAAACACAGGGCTCATCGCTTACATTGCGAAACCGGTGGGGTTGGGAGCTAATAAAGTAATAGCCATCCCCTGCATACAAGGTGACTACCTGCTGGGCTACGGTGACTTCCAAACAACCACTAATGACAATGCCAGCTTCTTCGCCTTCATGTAATAACATGTCTACCCCAGTGTCTGCACCTGGTGGATAGGTTTCATGCAGCAAAGACAAACTACGTGGGTCATGGTTATAGCCTACTAAACGCATGGCCACCTTACCCGAACCCATGTCTGGCAATTCATTGCTTTTGTAAAACACTTGTTGTTGCACCGGCACTTCTTCGGCAAAAAAAGCTTGCAGTGACATCGGCACACCATCCAGTACTTTTTTTAACGAACTCACTGATGGGCTGACTCGATTTTGTTCAATCAGTGAAATGGTACTATTGGTCACCCCTGCCCGTTTGGCTAATTCTCGCTGTGATAGGCCCCGTTTTTTACGAACTACTTTAAGCCGGGCTCCAACGTCAAGGCTCATGGTCAGAGTCCTCATCACTGGCTTGTTCAATCATCGCCTCGGGTAAGCCTTTCTTAGGTTGAATACCACCTAACTTAACGATACTTTGCGCCCGATTGATGAGGTTACCACGACCCGAAGATAAGCGTTTATGGGCTGTGTCATAGGCATCTTGAGCACGCACAAGATGATTGCCAACATTATCCATGGAGGTGACAAAATCAACCAGTTTTTTATGCATTTCTTCCGCTTGGCGAGAAATTTCTTTGGCATTTTGACTCTGGTGTTCGTAGCGCCAAATGTTATGGATGGTGCGCAACACCATTAACAAAGTAGCAGGACTCACCAACATAATATTGCTCTTCATGGCACTGACAAATAAATCTGGATCTGCTTGCAGGGCCAGCATATAGGCCGACTCTATGGGAATAAACAACAACACATAGTCTAAACTGGACACCCCCTCAGCACTTTCATAAGACTTGCCACTGAGGCCTTTAATATGGGCTTTTACCGAGCCTAGGTGCTCAGCCAAAGCCACATTTCGCTCGGCATCATCTTCAGCACTTTGATAACGCTCATAGGCTACCAAGGTCACTTTAGAATCCACCACCACATCCTTATTTTCTGGCATATGAACCACTACATCTGGCTGCAAACGCTTGCCATCAGTTTGAGTTAAGTTCACTTGACTGTGGTATTCATGGCCCTTGCGCAGGCCCGACTGCTCCAACACTTGCTCCAATACCATTTCACCCCAATTACCTTGGGCCTTGTTGTCACCTTTAAGGGCTTTAGTGAGGTTAATGGCATCGCTGCTAAGCTTATTATTCAGTTCTAACAAGCTATTAATTTGTTGGGTGAGCCCTGCCCTATCTCGGGCATCCTTGTCGTACACATCATCAACTTTCTTGCGAAACTCACCCAACTGCTGCTTTAGAGGATTCAACAAGTGGCCCAGTTGATCCTGGTTTTGGCTAGACAGTTGTTGAGTTTGCTGCTTTAACGACGACTCGGCGAATTGTTTTAGGTAGGTATCAAAAGTTTGCTGCGTTTGCTGCTGATGCTGCAATTGTATTTGATGCGCCTCTTGTTGAGCGTCAAGTTTAGCCTGTAAACTGGCATTAATAACGGCTGCCTGACTCAACTGCGACTGCATATCGGTGTGCTGCTGTTGAGACTCTTGTAGTTGAGTTTGCAACGCGCCAGACTGCTCTTGAGCTTGCTCAAGCTTAACCTCTAGCTGCGCCAAAGCCAATTGCTGGGCCAAAGATTGCTCTGCCGCTTGGGCTTGCACATCACGGGGTAACTCGCCTAGGTTAGTGTCATTAACACCACGACGGCGCGCAAAATAAATAGTAGCCAGCGTCATTAAGCCAGCAAAAGCCCACAGCATATAATCTAACATCAATTTAAGCCATCCAACCTTGCACTATAGGCACCAGACCGATAACTGCAACACCAGTGTACACCAGACTGCCTAATTTTGGCTTTAACAGACGACTTAACAAAATGTAGTAGACCGCAGGAAAACTGACCACCAAAAAACTCACGGGAATCCACCAAGCCAAGTTTTGGCCACCATAAACTAAACATGCAATAAGGGCCATTACAGCTAGGTTTCCAGCTGCCAAGTAAATGCCAGCCACCTTGGTTGTCGTGCCGCTGTCGTCACTATCTGCTATTTCGAGAGCTTGCTGGTTGAGGGTTAAAACGTCATGGCTAACTTGGCGTGCGCTCAAAGCAGCAGCCATGGCGAAAGCACCAGTTAGGGTAAAAAGATAGATGGGTTCCATGTGCGTCTTTCCGTGTAAATACGATAAGCGACAATGGTAACAAAATTAATGCAGCGCTTCACCTAACGCCGGACGTTTTGGCCGCAGCAAGTCAAATTGTTTACGCAATTCAATGAGGGGTTTGAGTCCATGATCTAGGGGGTCTTCTGGTAAATCTAACCAGTTAACGCTGTGGATACGGGTCATAAGGTCATACTCACCAACGATGGCGTCTAAAAACATCAATGCCGCATCAGTTTGCGGTGCATCCTCAATAATAGGCAGATCTTCTAGGTATAACTCTAAATGTAATTCTTCGCCTATGTTGCGTAGGCCAAAAAATAGCTCATCCAACTCTAAAACCGCATCCCCCACCTCGATGGCTTCAGGAATATTATCCACCCTTGGATTAAAAGCGAGGACCTTAATATGACTTATTTCAGGCGCTGCAGCGACTAGGAATAAAACCGTATCAATGCTCTGACAATACCCATCGCACCCAAATACGAGTTCGATACCTGTACCAGCATCATCACGGGCACAAAATACCGTCAAATGCGGGTCTATATCCGATAGCTGATCCTGAACTTCTTCAAGTAACTCGTGTACCAATGCAGATTCTTGATCCACTAAACTACGCAGCTGATCGGCGTTGACACTCACAAGTTGCCAAAAATTTTGTATGGGGGTGTTATTCATAACCATTCTTCACACACTAGTCAACACCGCTCTTGGGCAAACTTGCCAGCACGGCATGCTCCACATTCTGGACCTAACGTAAAAGGGAGTGCCGAAGCACTCCCTTTTCAAAGTACAGATTTTAGCAGCTTATTGCTTGCCCATCTGCGCTTTAATTAGATCACCAATGGTTGTAGGTCCATCAGATGATACATCCATTTCGCGAACGTCACGGATAGCTTGTTTCTCGTCTGCTACATCCTTGGCCTTAATGGACAAGTTGATAGAACGATTACGACGGTCAACAGCAACGATCTTAGCTTCAACACTGTCACCAACCTTAAGTTCGTTACGAGCATCTTCGATACGATCAATGCTAATTTCAGAAGCTTTAAGTATTGCGTCAATGCCTTCAGCAAGTTCAATAACAGCTTCTTTAGCTTCAACAGACTTAACAGTACCATTAACGATAGTGCCGCGATCGTTGGCTGCAACGTACTCACTGAATGGGTCGCTTTCTTGCTGCTTGATACCCAAAGAAATACGCTCTTTCTCAGAATCTACAGACAAGATCACTGCACTCACTTCGTCACCCTTCTTGTAGTCACGTAGAGCAGCTTCGCCCTCAACTTCCCAAGAGATGTCTGACATGTGCACTAGGCCATCTAGATCGCCTTCTAGGCCAACAAAGATACCGAAATCGGTGATGGTTTTGATGTTACCAACCACCTTGTCACCCGCTGCATACTTCTCAGCAAACTCAGCCCATGGGTTGCCTACACATTGCTTGATACCCAGTGAAATGCGACGACGCTCTTGGTCTACGTCCAAGATCATCACTTCCATAGCGTCGCCAACATTGACCACTTTAGATGGGTGGATGTTCTTGTTAGTCCAAGACATTTCAGACACGTGGACCAAACCTTCAACGCCGTCTTCGATAGAAGCAAAGCAACCGTAGTCAGTTAGGTTAGTCACAGTGGCTTGTACACGATGGCCATTAGGGTAACGTGCTTTAATAGACGCCCATGGATCTTCTTGCAACTGCTTAAGGCCCAAAGATAAACGACCGCTGTCCTTATCAAACTTGATAACACGAACAGTGATTTCGTCACCCGGGTTTAACATGTCGCTTGGGTGTGCAATACGCTTCCAAGCCATGTCGGTAATGTGCAGTAGTCCGTCAACCCCACCTAGGTCTACGAAAGCACCATAGTTGGTTAGGTTCTTAACGTAACCCTTAACGTCCATGCCTTCTTCAATGCTAGCCAACAACTCGCCACGCTGGGCGCTGTTTGCTTCTTGCATTACGGCGCGGCGTGATACAACCACGTTGTTGCGCTTTTGATCCAGCTTGATCAGCTTGAATTCAAGTTCCTGGCCTTCCAAGTGGTCTACGTCACGCACTGGACGCACATCTACTAAGGAGCCAGGTAAGAAACCCTGAATGTTATTAATGGCAACAGTAAAGCCACCCTTAACCTTGCCGTTGATAACGCCAGTGATGGTCGCTTCTTCGTCAAAGGCAGTTTGCAATACATCCCACGCTTCGGCACGCTTGGCCTTTTCGCGTGAAAGTTTAGTCTCACCAGTGCCATCTTCAACACTTTCTAGAGACACCTTAATTTGATCGCCAATCTTTACTTCTATTTCGCGAGCATCGTTGTAGAACTCTTCAATAGGAATAATGGCTTCAGACTTAAGGCCTGCGTGGACTGTTACCCAGTCGCCGTCGATGTCTAATACGGTGCCCATAACAACAGCACCAGGACGCATCTCAACAGCAATTAGGGATTCTTCAAATAAATCTGCAAAGCTTTCGCTCATGTTTTATACCAGACGTTGTGCAAGTCAAAATGCTTACCAAACAACGCTCGTTTAGCCTGAGGGTCAGCTGCAACAGGGAAGTTAAATGGACGCGGTGTGTCAGGAACTGACGCCTAAAATGACACTAACGAATTTTGCGCGCGCCGTATTGTACATTTTAGGCGCTGCTTTATCAACCTAATAACACTCTATTGCTGTCGATACACAGACCTTTTGTATCCCTATCTGACCTTTTTTTGACGCTTACTAAGGGCGTAATATGGCGACTAAAAACAACAACCCTTTGACCACTGTTTTTAATGGGATGATTGATAAAGTTAATTTAATCCCAATATCATTTCTTACTCATAGTTATTGATGAGCAATCCCAAAAGGATGAATATGAAAAATTTTAAGATTGATATCGTTTCAGACGTAATGTGCCCATGGTGTGTAGTGGGTTATAAAAACCTTGAGGCCGCCCTGAGCGAACTGAAAGATGAAGTCAAAGCAGAGATTACATGGCACCCATTTGAATTGAATCCTGACATGCCCATTGAAGGCCAAGATTTAAACCAGCACTTAATGCAAAAGTACAATTTAACCGAACAACAAGGCGATGAAAACCGTAAAAACATGCTTGAAGCGGGCCAGCGTGCGGGGTTTACCTTTAACTTTGACGGTAAACGCATCATGATAAACAGCTTCGATTTACATCGCCTACTCACCTGGGCTCGCAAGGAAGGTAAACAAACTGAGCTAAAATTAGCCTTTTTTGAAGCCCATTTCACTGATTTAAAATACCTAAATCAACTAGACACCTTGCTTGATGTCGTTGCCAGCGTAGGCCTTGATAAAGACACTGCTCGCAACATTTTACAGTCAGACCAATACGCACAAGAGGTCAGCCAAGAGCAGGACCAATTTAAACAATTAGGCATTACTTCCGTACCTACATTCATCATCAACGACAAGTACGCAATAACGGGCGGCCAACCGAGTGACTCATTTATTCAGGCATTCAAACAAATAAGCCAAGAACAAGCAGAGCCAGACGCTTAAGTTAAGTGTAAGTTAGATGTAAGTTAGGTGTAAATTAGGCTAAATTTTGACACCCCTTTGCGCTGAGACGTCATCACCACAGCGCTCAAGGTCAGCAAACTGCTAAGCCAATAAGCACGATGGAGGTTAGATAATACACGCTGGTAATATCCCTCTTCTTTGGTCTTAGCAGGTCTGCGACCATGGTAAAAAAATCAAGGCGGCGTAAAGGTCTCACATTAGTCTTGAAATGATCGTTGAAGGTGTGCAAAATGCCCGCCAAGCGTAATCTTTTAAACCGAATCGGTCGACTCTGGGTTAAGGCTTCAATAAAGCGCAACCACAGACTCACCAAAAGCCCAAATACCGAGCCATGGCTGGTATGTCAGTTCAACTCTATAGCCAACATCTACACCACATTGGAGATAAAAAATGTCAAACGAACGTGCCGTCCTCGCTGGGGGCTGTTTTTGGGGAATGCAGGATCTTATCCGCAATATGCCTGGCGTCATTGCTACTCGCGTGGGTTACACCGGCGGAGAGGTGGCAAACGCCACTTATCGCAATCATGGTAACCATGCTGAAGGCATCGAAATCAGCTTTGATAACCAAGTGATTAGTTTTCGTAAATTACTTGAATTTTTCTTCCAAATCCACGATCCCACAACCAAACTCAGACAAGGTAATGATCTTGGACCTTCCTACCGGTCGGCTATCTACTTTGTTTCACCAGAACAAGAACAAGAAGCATTGCGCACCATAGCCGATGTAAATGCCTCAGGCTTGTGGCCAGGAACTGTAGTCACCGAACTCGAGCCAGTGAGTGATTTTTGGGAAGCCGAACCTCATCATCAAGATTATTTACAAAACACACCTAATGGTTATACTTGCCATTTCTTGCGCAAAGACTGGGTGTTACCGTCTGCCTAATCTGCTGGCAAAAAACCTAGTTAATAAAGCGTTGATATTGGTTGGTTGCAGGCCCATCAAAACGACCTGCAGATCGACTAACTAACTGGGTGGGCTTACCTGCCTTTTTTTGAGCACTGGAGCGGCTTTCCACAGCCGCCGCCATCGGCTTGTCTAAATCTCCTATTTATCTCCATCGACGCTCTATTTAAACCCCTGAATTAACAACTGTAAGTTGTCAAACCAGGTCACATTGCCTTTAACTTAGCCTTCAATGAGCCACCATTTTTCATCATTATGACGTTAATGAGTGGTGCTTTAATTTTTATTACAGACCAGCCAAAGCCGCTAACTGATTGAGTATGCGTTGAAGTGGGCCCACTGAAAGCACGCGTTATTAAAAAGGTTGAGGCGTTTTCATGATATAATATTGGCAATCACACACATCGACATTAAGACGCAACCTGCTTTGGCATTTGCGCGATTTATCATTTTCGGAGAAAAAATACATGCACAAGAGTAAAAAAATCGTGGTCAAAATTGGGTCTAGCCTATTGGCCCATAGTGACCGACTAACCCTTAGATATGCGTTTATAAACGGGTTAATGAGCGATCTTTCTCAGCTTCTTGAAGATGGCTATGACATCGTTTTAACGTCTTCAGGATCAGTTGCATTGGGACTCAACATGATTGGCACTCGGCCGGAGGATGCCGGTGTACTAGACAAACAAGCTGCAGCAGCCTGTGGCCAGCCATTATTGATGAATGCCTACAAGCAAGTCGCCTCTGAACACACTATGAATGTTGCGCAGATGCTGGTGACCGTGGATGATATGGAAGACCGACGTCGCTTTATCAACATCAAGAACACCATGTTGCGGCTGTTTGAAAATGATATTCTACCGATCCTTAACGAAAATGATTCCGTGGCTACACGCGAACTAAGAGTAGGTGATAACGACCGCTTAGCTGCCAAAGTGGCCCAAATGATCGAGGCTGACTGTCTGATTATTCTGACCAGTGTGGACGGCCTTTATGACCGCGACCCAGCCGACCCTGAAGCCGTATTCATTTCCGAAATTACCGATGTATCTGAACATCTAACATCCACTACAGGCACCAGCACATTAGGAACGGGTGGCATGCTCACCAAAATGCAGGCCGCTAATATGGCTCAAAATGCCGGTTGCGATACCATTATTGCTGCAGGTGTGATTGAACGCCCAGTCTCCTCAGTGCTCAAAAATGAACGACGTCACACTAAATGCCTTGCCCATAGTAAGGATGCCTCACCACTAAAAGTCTGGCTCAGTAACCGCTTACAAGTGGCAGGCACACTGGTTGTTAGTGACACAGTCGCCAACATGATCGTGGCCAGTAAGCGCGGTGTCAGTCGTGAAGATATCATCTCTATCCAGGGCGATTTCTCCAAGGGTGACGTGCTGCATATTTATAGCGAAAGTGGTGAAGAATGTGCCCGTGGTCTGTCTAACTTTAGCTCAGAGGAAGTCATGATGCTGGCGCGCAATATCGACCAAAGCGTTGAAGAAGTGCTGGGCTATATCACCAAAGTTGCGATTATCAGCTCGGAAAATATGCTGGTATTGGAAGATCATCACTTACCATGGGAAGCACCAGACGAAGAACCCAAACTTGTGGGCGATACCTAAACCCAGACTTCTGGCTCTGTCAGTTTAGTTCGAACAGTCGCGATTAGCCCCAAACATGCCCCCATAACGGCATGTTTGGGGCTTAGCCATCAACAAAAAAAGCCTATTGTACGCCTGCACTTTACACTCCTGCCCTCTTAAACTGTTGAACTGTTGCCCTGTTGCCCTATAGCTCACTAATCATTTAATGCTTTTAGTGAGAGAACTCCGAAAGCCCATGACTTCAAGCTAGGGCTCAAAAGTTGTTATGGTTTACCATTTGGTATATAAACAGGTATGAATAAATGATTATTAGTCTAGTATTTTGAAACTAATACAGGGGTGTGTAGATGGAAAACTCAGCCGATTGGATCAGTCGTAGGGCTGGTTTTGGCTTTCGCCTAAGTGAAAACCCTATGAGTGAAAAGCAATGGTTCACTAACGCTAGACACTCTATTAAAAACAGTAAAAGTTACATTGATAACAATCGCATCAAGCCTCTTTTAAAGTCCATAAAACGTGGACTCACCGATGAAGAGCGCAAGATATACTCGGGCATCACCTTAAACCAAACGGCAGCTATTCTTTATCGCGCTCAATTATGGAAAGAGGAAGAGCGCGCACTTAAAGCCAACGAGAATTTGGACAAGGTCATTGCCTTAAAAGGGGTCAGGCCACAGTGGCTATCAGCAATGCGCAGGGCTGACCTGTGCTTAAACACTAAACAAGATTTTGCCAATCGGCTGTGGTTGTTTTGGCTAAATTATTTTACCGTGTCAGAGGCGATGAATAACGGGCCTTGTATGCCTCACTTTCATGAAATGATCAGAAAAAACATGTTTGGCAACATGTCCGACCTTGTTTTTAAAGTCGTCACCCATTCGGCCATGATCTTGTATCTAGATAATAACGACTCTACTGGAGATCAATCTAAAGCTCGCAAACAAAAATGGACCACCGATGGCACCAATGAAAACTTAGCTCGCGAGACACTAGAGTTGTACACAGTAACCCCGAGTAATGGCTATACCCAAGATGATGTCAATGGTATGACCAACATCCTTACTGGCTGGAAGGTAAAAGATTGGGATAATGTCTATAAAGCGCAATTTGTGGAAGATTATCACCAGCCAGGCACCCACACCGTTTTAGGTAAAAAATACAAGAGTACACGCACGGGTACCGGACAATTAAAACGTGTAATTGAAGATCTTACGGCCTTAGAAGACACGGCAAGACATGTTACTTTTCGCCTTTGCCAACATTTCATTAGTGATAAGCCCAACCCAAGCCATGTGCAGCAGCTTAGCGCTATTTATATCAGTAACAAAGGCCAGCTAACAGCCGTCTACCTTGGACTCTTAGACATCTTACAAACCCTTGAGCATAAGCAAGATAAATTTTTAAACCCAGAAGTCTGGGCCTACCAGAGTCTGAAAACCTTTAACATTAGCCCGCCCACTGGCGTGCCTAATAATAGGCGCTTTAAACTAAATCATATTGATAACATCTTAAGGGAACTTGGACTATTGCATGGCGAAGCTAGCCAACCCAATGGCTGGTCAGAAGTAGAAGAAGATTGGCTGTCTAATGAATATCTAGATCGTAGGGTTAGTTTTAGTGCCATTATTGGTCTCAACACTCATTATAAATCTGACACATGCACAGCCATCAAAAATAGCGGCTTTAGTGCAATAGATCTAGAAAGGTTTAACCTATCCAGCTACTCTCAAGCATTCGTTAGCGACTCAAGGCCCTTTCAGAGTCAGATTGTCGCCCTATTGTGCTCACCCGGTTTTCTAAGGAGCTAATTATGAACAGACGAGACTTTATTAAAACTTCTGCAGCTTCGGCCATTGCTTACACCATGGGCCATAGTGTTTTTGCACATGCATCAAACCCAGAAATAGGTAATATTTTTGTTATTTTATTGCGCGGTGGTATGGATGGATTAGCTGCCGTGCAGCCGTTACATGACAAAAAAATATTTGATATAAGAAGCAGCTGTATCGTCGAAAACACCCGTCAACTTGATGGTGATTTTGGCTTACATCCGAGTATGAAGAACTTTTCTGATCGTTGGAATGCAGGTAACGCCAGCGTTGTTCATGCCACCGGATTTGATTATTATGGACGGTCACATTTTGAAGGCCAAAACCTAATGGAGGGCGGTGGTGGCGCGCCTTATGCAACCAGCACAGGCTGGCTTGGCAGAGCCATGGAGGTGTCTAACTTATCAAGTTTAGCCATTACCTTACCCACCCCGTTAATTTGCAAGTCTACAGCCATTACTGAAAGCCTTTACCCATCCAATTTTAAAAAGAATATTTTTGCCGACAATGCAACCTTACTTGAAGGGATATGGAAGGGTGATATGGCCCTATCTAAGCATACCAAGAGCACGTTAAAGTCTTACCAACGTTATGACAGAGATAACTCACCAGAACAGCTTGCTCGGGAAGTGGCCAAACAAATGAGTCAAGTGGGTGGTCCTAAAGTTGGATTTGTGGAGTATTCTGGGTTCGACACGCACTCTCGCCAAGGTGGAGAGCATGGTGATCATGCACACCACCTAACAAAGCTTGATAAGATCATTCACTCATTTGCGTCTTATTCAAATGAAGTTTGGAACAACTCGATTGTGATCACAGTCACTGAGTTTGGCCGAACGGCCAAAGAAAATGGCACTAAAGGCACGGACCATGGGGCTGCTTCGGCTATTTTCCTTGCTGGAGGTCTCATTAAGTCGTCAAAGGTGATTACCGACTGGCCAGGACTTAATAAAAAAGAGCTGTTTGAACAGCGTGATCTGCGCCAAACCACAGATGCTAGGGATGTTTATGGAGATGTTATACACCACGCATTTAATATCTCAAAACAAAACATTAAAGACACTGTGTTTCCAGGCACAGAGCAAGCGTTAAATTTGGATATCTGGGGCTAAACATGGCAACATTGAGCCACAACCATTAACCAGAGATTAATGACATGTTAAAGGGGTTATTATTAAGTTTAACTTTGCTATTTTTTGCGCACCACGCCATGGCCACTGAAGAACCAAAATACACGATCATAGAAACCTCTGGGGCATTTGAGTTGCGTGCTTACAAGCCCATGATCATCGCCCAGACCCGTGTAGCAGGAGACATGGATGATGCTGGCACTGCTGGGTTTAAAGTCATTGCGGGTTATATTTTCGGTAATAACACAGCCAATGAAGCAACCGACAACAAGATTAAAATGACGGCCCCTGTGAGCATGCAACTTGAATCAGAAAAGATTGATATGACCGCACCTGTGAGCATGCAGCAAACAGATGGGCAATGGTTGGTTCATTTTGTGATGCCCGAGAAATACACCCTCAGCAGCTTACCCACGCCTAATAACCCAGCTGTTGTGCTAAAGGAAGTGCCAGCTCGCAACTATGCCGCCATGCGTTTTTCAGGTTTTGCAGGGCCCATTAAAGTTGATAAAAAAATTGCTGATTTAATGACATGGCTCAAAGCAAAAGGCATTACGCCTATTGGTGAGCCAGAAATGGCACGTTATGACGCCCCTTGGGTATTACCCTTTTTACGCCGCAACGAAATTATGGTGAGGTATTAACCAATAGCTTAGGCACACTTATGGTGCGCGCTGAGACTCAAGCCTCTGGGGGCGCTTCATTAGGCGTCTGCCATACAAGACACCCAAGCATCCGTAAGATTTGATTTAATTGCTGCTTCAACAAAGCGCATACCGTCCACACCATCGGCAATGGTTGGATAGGCTAAAAAATCCGTGGGTAACTCTCTACCTTCTCTGCGCGCCTGAATGGCTACAGCAAATTCTAGATACAGGTTAGCCCATGCATCAGTTAACGCTTCTGGATGCCCACGAGGCATGCGCAATAGACGCTCTGTGGCTGGACTCATACCTGCACCATGACCACGAGAGATAATTTGCTCAGGGGCCCCTATGGCCCGCAGGTGGAGAAACTCAGGTTGTTCTTGATGCCACTCTAAACTGGCTTTGGTACCACACACCCTGAGCCGCAAACCACATTGACTGCCCGCCATAGTCTGACTCACCATGAGAGTGCCAGGCACTCCACCTTCAAAGCGCAATTGCATAAAGGCTGTATCCTCTAGCGCCTTGGGTTGGCCCGTCACATGAAAGTCAGCCCGCACCGCCTCTATACGCAGACCTGACACAAAGCGAGCTAAGTGTTCGGCATGGGTACCAATATCTCCCACCGTAAATGAGGGGCCATTTTGAGCCACATTTAGACGCCAAGGAGCATCGTCACCCTGGTCCGTGATGTCCATCGCCCAATCTTGAAAATACTCTACATGGATTTGACGGATGTCACCCAAATCACCGCATCGCACCATGGCCTGCGCCTGTCTCACCATAACGTGGGCGGAGTAGGCATAGGTCACCCCAAAAACCACACCTGAGTCATCTTGGGCCTTGGCTAAACTAAGGGCTTCTTCAAGGGTTGTAGTTAGGGGTTTATCAGAGATAACATCAATGCCAACGTCCATAAAAGCTTTGGCAATTGGCGCGTGCAAATGGTTGGGCGTCACAATGCTCACCGCTTCAATACCATCTTCACGGCCTGCTTCAGCCCGCGCCATTTCACGGTAATCAGAATAAACACGGTCGTCAGCTAGTAACCAGGCTTTACCAGACGCTTTGGCACGTTCTGAGTTAGATGATAAAGCCCCTGCTACAATATCCCAGCGATTAGAAAGGCGCGCACCATTGGCATGTACCTGACCAATTAAAGCCCCCTGCCCACCCCCAACAAAACCTAATCGCAAACGCCTAGAGGGGGTTGGAAAATCTTGCTTTAACGGGTGCATATTAGTTTCCTAGAGGCCAGCCTCGCCAGCTGGTAGAGTGGTTAATTAACGCATGAACCGTTATTCTACCAGAAGTTAAGCACGACAGAAGTGATCATTCTAGAGCTAAAGCACCCTTTACAAGACACCTTTACAAGACACCTTACCACCGCCTTTAAACCTGCAAACAAACTGGGTTTAAACAGTTTGTTTGCCTAGGTCAAAAACGTCTAGTTAAGTTGGCTTAATTAGTATTAATCTGCAGCGCTTAACAGTCGAGAACTAAGTCGCCTACCCATTTTCAACAAGCCAGGCAGCAATAGAATAATCACCGTGATACACATAATTGAAAAGGTCAATGGGCGGTTCCATAAGAAGTCGAAACTGCCATCACTCACCACCATTGCCCGACTTAAATTCTTTTCCAACATGCCACCCAAAATAAAGCCCAACAGCATGGGAGCCATGGGGAAGTCGAGCATTTTTAAGCCCAACGCCATGAGTGTAATAAACACCATCATTTGAATATCAAAGGTGTTAAAACTCACCAGATAAACACCGATAATTGAGAAGAAAATAATCAATGGGTTTAATATTTGTGGAGGAATAGACAATAATCTAGAAATATAAGGAATCAAGGGTAGATTCAAAATCAACAGCACTAAGTTACCAAAGTACATAGAGATAATAACTGACCAAAACACATCTGGATGATCAACATACAACCGTGGGCCCGGTTGAATCCCATAAGCGATAAGTGCACCCAACATAATGGCGGTGGTGCCTGAACCAGGAATACCCAAGGTCAGTAAGGGCACAAAAGAGCCTGTTGAAGCGGCGTTATTAGCAGCTTCTGGGGCGGCCAACCCTCGTAGAGCACCCTTACCAAACATTTTACGCAGCCTTTCTGGTGCGAGATTACGCTCCAATCCATAGGCCAGAAATGAGGCTATGGTGGCCCCTGCTCCGGGCAAAACGCCCACAATAAAACCAAACACAGATGACCTAGCCACCGTAGGGGCGACTTCTTTCACTTCTGACATGGATAACTTCATACTACTCAAAGCTACAGGTTTCATGGTTTCACTGGTGGAGAACATCTTGCCACGCATGATGGTCATCATCACCTCAGCTAAGGCAAAGGTTGCCATCGCTAACAATAAAAAGCTGATCCCATCAACAAGATCCATTTGACCAAAGGTGTAGCGTGGTGCACCGGTAATCACATCATTACCTACGGTCGCAATCATTAACCCAAACACCGTCATCATCATGGCTTTGATGACTTGACCCTTACCAGAAAAAGCGGCCACAGACGTAAGACCCAATAGCATCAGCGCAAAATAATCAGACGACTGGAAGCTGAGTGACACACTAGCCAGCGCAGGGGCGGCAAATATCAAAATAATCGCCCCCACAGTACCGCCACAAAAAGAAGAATAGGCGGCCAATGCTAGAGCCTTACCTGCCTGATTTTTCTGCGCTAAAGGGTAGCCATCAAAGGTTGTCACTAGGGTGCTGGCGCAGCCTGGAGCATTGATCAGGATAGAGGAGGTAGAACCACCAAACACTGCACCATAATAGACCCCCGCCATCAAAATAATGCCCGAAGATGGGTCTAACGTATAGGTAATCGGTATCATCAAGGCAACTGCGGATATGGGCCCAAGGCCTGGCAACATGACAATAAAAGTGCCCGCAAAACAACCCACCACCACCATCATCAGGTTAAATGGCATGAGTGCCGTTGATAATCCAGTAAACACACCTTCAAACATGCTCTACTCCAACCAAAAAATAATGCGTGCTGGGGCAATATAAACGTCCAACACTTGGGTTAACAACAGCCAAAAGACCAACGCAAAAGGCACCGACGCCAGTATCAACATCTTTGGTCTACGCTCACCTAACAACCAGTAACTTGAGGCAAGAAAAATACTGGTAGTGACGGGAAATCCCAGCCAGGGCAAGGCCACAGAGAAGGCGAAAGTGAACGCCATTAAGCCCAGCATAAGTACAATATTTGACTTGGATAATGATTCGTTTTCAGTGGCTTGTACTGGTTTTAAACCAATCAATAAAACGGAAAAAATAACACCTAAACCAGACAACCAATACGGCATGGTTTGGGCGTGAAAAGGTTCGAATTTGTCCCCAGGAAGCAGGGGGATATCGGCAGCATAGTAGCCGTAAGTAACTGATAGTAATAAGAACAGCAATCCGCCAAAGCGGTCTTTAGTAAGGTTCATGAGTTAAACCATTGTTAAAGAAAAAAGGTTTGAACCAGCGCCCATAAAAGCGCTAGCTCAAACACCCAATAATCGACCAAATCATACGGTCAATAATTTATAGGAAGCCTAGCTCACGCATAAGGTCGCCTACCACTTGTTCTTGCAGCTCTAAAAAAGTAACAAATTCAGCACGCGGCTTGAAGGTTTCAGTCCAACCGTTACGAGCACGTACTTTTTCCCACTCTGGAGTGTCGTACATTTTCGCTAGAACTTGCGCATATTCGTTAGCTTCTGCATCAGACAAACCTGGGGCACCAAAGAAACCGCGCCAGTTAACAAAAGTCGCATCATAACCTTGCTCTTTTAGTGTCTGCACACTGGGAGCAGCATCGGAGCGTTCATCACCTGTCATCACTAAAATACGTACTTCACCCGCCGCAGCTAAAGCCAAAGCTTCACTGAAACCCGTTGAAAGTAATCCAGCTTCACCAGATAAAAGACTAGCCATGGCTTTACCACCACCATCAAAGGCCAAATACTTAACTTTATTTGGGTTAGCACCCGCCGCCTTAAAGGCCATGGCAGCAACTAAGTGATCCATACTACCACGCGCAGAACCGCCCGCAATAATGACAGAGCGAGGGTCTGTTTTGTAGTCTGCTACGACTTCTTTAAAGCTTTGATATTTAGAATCAGCCTTCACTACAAAAGCACCAAAATCGCCAATGGTGGCTGCGATCGGAGTCACATCTCTAAATGGCTGTGGGAAAACTTTAGACAATGAGCGAATAACGATTGGCGTGGAGTTCACCATTAACGTGCCCTTCGCTTGATCGGCAGTTTCAATCAAATGTGCAATGGCTTTACCACCACCACCGCCAGACATATTTTCATATGAAGCGTTCTCTATTAAGCCAGCATTAGTGAGTGCCTCACCGGTACCACGAGCTGTACCATCCCAGCCACCGCCTGCGCCGCCTGGTATTAGAAAGTGAATCGAATCTATTTGAGCGTGAACTGCACCCGCGCCCAGTAGACCACTCATCAAAGCTGCCGTAAGCAACAGCCGTTGCTTAGTTTTAAATTGTTTTAACATAATTAATCCTTGGTTATTTTTTTTGCAGAGACATAATAATGAGACTTTAAATGCTTGAACAGCTTATGGTAGTAAACACTTTAAAGGACTTTAAATTTATTTTGGTCATAAAGTTCACATGCAATAAGTGGCCAAATTAAGTAGTATGTCGCCATGAAAATAACAAAAAAATCACTTAAGCTGCCCTTCCGACGGCTTAAATTAAAAAGTCGCATGATGCTTATTTTGGGCCTTATGGCACTACTGCAAACCAGCATGCTGGGCTGGTTTGCAATGCAATACCTTAGTCAATCACTCGACGATGAAATCGGCCTTAAGACCTTACATGTGGCTAAGACCATAGCCGCCATGCCAGAAGTGGCAATTGCAGTGGCCAACAACGATTCAAACTACCTACAGCCCTTAAGCCTAACCCTTGCACACCAAACCAATGCTCGATTTGTGGTCATTGGTAACCGCCAGGGACTGCGCTTGTCTCACCCTAATACCGCCAAGATAGGCGCCTCTATGATGGATGATGATAATGACAATATCAGTCCAACTCTAGGACAAGGCCGGGCTGTTATTTCCAAAGCCAAAGGTAGCCTGGGCTGGTCTATGCGTGCCAGGGCACCAGTTTTTGGCCCCGATGGCGAGGACATCGTTGGGCTAGTGTCCGTCGGTTACCTACTAGGCAACATAGATGCAGTCATTAACAATTACCGTGCCACCTTACTGTGGGTGATCTTGGCTTGCTTTGGGTTTAGCCTCTTGACCGCGTTATGGTTTTCAAATCATTTTAAAAAAGCCATTTTTGGCCTCGAACCTGAACAAATTGGACAGCTCTATCAAGAACGTAACGCCACTTTAGAGTCCGTTCGTGAAGGCATTATCACCACCAATGCCAAAGGTGATGTAACCACCATTAACAAAGCTGCATTGCATTTTCTTAACCTCGATACGCAACAACAATGGGTAGGAAAAAACATTAGCAATATCATGCCCAACAGTCCCATGCTCGACCATAACCTAACTAGTGCTGCAGAATTTGACCAAGAAGTATGGTTTAACCAAAAATCTTTCATTGTTAACCGTTTACCACTTTTACATCAAACCCAAGTCATTGGATTAGTAGCCAGTTTTCGGCCTAAAGATGAGTTAGACTTAGTCAGTCAGCAGCTTAATCATATTCGACAGTATGCTGATAGCCTGCGCAGCCAGGCCCATGAATATACTAACAAACTGCATACCATTGCTGGCTTAATTCAAATTGGCGCATCGGATAAAGCGCTGTCGCTTATTGGCCAAGAAAACCAAGCCCACCAAGTTCTAATTAAACTGCTTATGGATACAGTATCCGACCCGATCCTAGCCGGTTGTTTATTGGGTAAGTTTAATCGCGCTAAAGAGCTGGGTCTGGATTTGTATATAGACCCTGAAAGCCACATGAGCGACCTCTCACCTCACATTCCCAGAGACCAACTGGTAAGCATGGTGGGCAACATTATTGATAATGCAATGGAGGCGTGTTTAATGCAAAACGCAACGGGTAAACAAGTGTCTATTTCCATGACAGATTATGGCACTGACCTAATCTTCGAAGTAGAAGATCAAGGGCCAGGCATTGATTCTAACCTACACGCATTAATCTTTACTAAAGGCTACAGCACTAAGGATGGGGCAGATCACGGCATTGGCTTGCATCTAGTGCAATCACTTGCAGCCCGTCTTGGTGGTTATGTGGCCATGGAGCATGCCGCCTTGGGTGGCAGTCGCGTGACTATTAGTATACCTAAGCAGGCACCTAGTTTATGACACATGAAAACCCCATCCGTGTTGTCATCGCTGAAGACAACCCACAAAATGCACTTATTCAACAAACCTATTTACAACGCATCGAAGGCTTTGAGCTGGTAGGCATTGCTCACAGCCTGATCGACGCCGAGGCTCTAGTGGAAATTTTCAAACCCGATTTACTACTGCTCGATGTATATTTTCCCTCGGGTAATGGCATGCAGTTCCTGCGCGATTTGCGCGCCGGAGATTGCGCCACGGACGTCATTCTTATTACTGCAGCCAAAGAAGTTGACGTACTCAAGGCCGCTCTTCACGGCGGTGTTTTTGATTACATTCTCAAACCCTTAGTGTTTGAACGACTACAAACTAGTTTGGCTAATTACATCCATCACCATGGGCGACTTAAAGCCTTTGCAGATGTGGCTCAAACTGACTTAGACCAACTAATGCCCCGTGTTGCTCAGACTTCTAATCCGGCCCTCGTGCGCTTGCCTAAGGGCATCGACGAACTAACCCTCAATAATGTTTTACAAGTCATGTCTGAGCAAACTGAGGCGGTCAATGCAGAGCAAATAGGCAACAATATTGGTGCCAGTAGAACCACCGCTAGGCGCTATTTAGAATATTTAGTCGGCTTACAAGAAATAAGTGTGCAAATCCATTATGGCAGCGTTGGCCGCCCGGAGCGTTTATACCAATCAACCCACACTGCGGGTTAAAAAAACGATATTGATCAGGTCAGTAGCCATGTTTGCTGACGGCTGAAAATAGCGCCAGCCTGTCATGAACAGAATGAGCAGTCCCTGCATTAGTCATGCCCGAGGCTAGCGTATATGCCCGTTAACAAACCCATATTCGACACTTTTTAAACCCAAAAGTAACCCGCTATGCCGCCGCAGAGTATCTGCCTTTTTTGATTTTTTAGGCTCAGCGTAGTAATATAGAGGTTCATTCATAACCCCTACGAGACTTATGCCTTACAGCGAACCCAACACTAGTGACCTTATTTTAAGTACCCGGATTATTAATGCACGCCAAGCCGTTGGTTACACCCAACAACAATTAGCCCTGCGTATGGGCGTCAAAAAAAGCACCATTATCAACTGGGAAGCCAGTCGCACAAGCCCTAGAGCAAACAAACTAATAGAACTGGCTGGTATCTTAAATGTGCCCGTTTTATGGTTAATTGCAGGCTCTGACTCACCACCTCAAGTTGCCGCTCCTGACCTAAGTGAAACCATCATGTTGGAACAAAAGCTAGACAAAGCTGACCTGCTGGTTAATGAACTGTCTGCACTAGTTTCTGATCTGCGTGGCCACACACGACGAGTGCAAAGAGACATAGACGAGAGTTTGTAAGCGAGCAACTCGATACAGCATCTTGGTTATGAAAAGTGATGTCACACCAAAAAACCCGATAAGTGGAGTCTTTTGGTGTGCACACCTATGCTAATTTTGTTATACCCTGCCCCCCTGTAACACCGCCAATAAAAAGCCTTCATGCTGCCTAAATACCTCTCTAAAGGTCAATGTAGATTGCATAAAAGTCGTCTGGCTGCTGCATTACTGTGCTACTAAACCCTATGCCCGACCTCAACGCCTCTCTAGCCAGCGTCATCGCCTCTCGATTAGCCCTAAAACACATTAAGTGGCAAAAAAATAGTCTACCCTGCTGCAAGGTTTGGATGATAAGGCAGTGGATTAAAAAGCAAACGATTGCATTACATTAGTATAAATTCATAAGATAGATTTATTGAAAAACTCATATCAAATGAATAGCTTACTGCTCACAGCAACTGAGATCAGGTGACATATGAGATTGGGCTCCACTGTCATTAAATTCATGTAAAAAATCTCAAAGCAGTATAATGAGATCTAAATAATTAAGCATAATGATGCAAAAATGATGTTTAAATCATTGTTTTAATTGTAATTAGTATAAAAAAATGTGAGCCTAATAAAATAAAATAGTGAGTTTTTCAATAAGACTCACCCACCGTAAAGCAGACTTATGTGCATACTAGTCAATGGTTTATAATAATTCGTAAAAAGGTTGTGGGTTAAAACACATTTTTAATTGACTGAAAAATGAATATGTGTTCCTATGAGGCATGCAATCGATTGCATATAAAAAATACAAATAAACTCAGGTATCCATTATGACTACAAAATCTACCCTCGTCGCGACGCTCGGTACTGCTGTATTAGCAGGCACGTTGAGCATGAGCTCACTAGCAGCCTCAATTGTGTCGTTTAACGGCCCAGCTGGTGAAGCCTACATTGGCAAATTCATCAAAGGCATTAAAGCCACTGCCGAATTAAAAGGCTTCGATATCAAGGTGTATGAAAACCAGTTCAATCAAGCTGAACAGGACCAGCAAGTACAGCAAGTTTTAGCGACTGGTCAGTTACCTGACGTTTTCATTTGGTGGCCTTCTGATGCAGTAGCGGGTTTAGGCTCTTTACGTGCCATGCATAAGACCGGTGTACCGGTTCTAAAAATCAACCAGTTACCCAATGATCAAGACAAAAAGTACATCTTTGGTTACGCAGGCCCAGATGACCGTTTGCGTGCTCGCAACGCCGGTGTCATGATGGTTCAAGCCGCTAAAGAAAAGAAAGCAGCTGGCGGCACAGGATTTAACGTAGTTGCATTAACCTACCCACAATCTTACGGTGGTTATGGTCTTTCAATGGATGCCTTTAACGCAGCCATCGAAGGTTCAGACCTGAACCTCATCGGTGAAGTTGACGAAGGTTTCGGCCAAGCCAATGGTTACAAAGGTGCTGCTAAGTTGGTTGCCAAATTGAAAGATCAAGGCATTGACTTCGTATACGGCATGGATGACGCCATTTTGACGGGTGGTCTTAAAGCTTTAGAAGAAGCTGGCTACAAAATGGGCGAAGACGTGATTGCAGTGGGTACCGTATGTAACGGTGACAAGCAGTTATTAGAAGAAGGTAAGCAATACGGTACGACTTTACAGTCTCCATTGCATGAAGGTCAGTTGGCTATCAAGCTAGTTGAAGAGTACCTTGCTACTGGTAAGCTTGAAAACTACATCAACTTTACACCTAATCCACCTATTACTCAGTCCAACATGGACACAGTGGCATTGAAAGGTTATGACGGTAAAGTATACGCTATCGAAGAGCTTTGCTCTGGTGCTTGGAATTAAGCAGACAGGTTAATACCTGTTAGTGTTTGAATCAAAGCGCCCAGCTGGGCGCTTTTTTAATAATTTTTTTTAAACAAAGTAACGTTTGAAACGTCCTCAAGATGTTTTATTTTCTGTGATCAGGCAGGCCTGAAATCGGCTCAATAAATCATTCTAGACCAGACTAATCCAACAAGGACCTATTGATATGACTAATGCTCCATGGCTTGAGCTCAAGGGGATACAACGGCATTTTGGTTCCATTAAGGCGCTCAAAGGCGTTGATATACAAATCAACCGAGGCGAAGTATTGGGCTTGGTAGGAGAAAATGGCGCAGGAAAGTCCACCCTAATGAAAATCATGAGTGGCTTTGATAGCGGTTTCACTGGCGAAATATTCGTTGATGGCCGTGCTGTTGAACTTGGCTCTCCCAATAAAGCACAGGCCCTAGGCATTGCTATTGCACAGCAAGAGTTAAGTCTAATTCCTACCCTTTCGGTAGCAGAAAATATTTTCCTAGGTGGCAATCATGGACCTACCATAGCCTCCTTAAATACCCTCAGCAAATTGGCTAAACCCTTTTTAGATGAAGTTGGGCTTAATGACATCGACCCCAAAATGCGTGTCCATAGACTTTCAGTAGGCGAAAGCCATCTGGTTGAGGTCGCCCGCTTAGTGGCTCATAACCCCCAACTACTTATTCTCGATGAACCTACAGCAGCATTGAGCGAAACTGACAGCGAACGCATCCTCAACATGGTTAATCGCCTCAAAGAGAATGGCAAGTCAGTTATTTATGTGTCCCATCGATTAGACGAAATTTTCAAAATTGCCGACCGCGTAACGGTCTTACGAGACGGCGCCAGTCAGGCAACCAAACAAGCTTCTGAATTAGACGTACCCAACTTGGTAACATTAATGTTGGGCCGCGAATTAAGCGATATGTTTCCACCCAAGAATCTGCAACGCCAAGGCACAACAGCCTATACATTTTCTGGCCTGTGGCCAGATGGTTTATTAAGCCCCATCACCTTTAATGTCAAAAAGGGCGAAATATTAGGTCTTGCGGGACAATTAGGTAGTGGTGCTGGTGAGATTTTGGCTGCTATTGCAGGCTCCCACTCCGTGCGTGGAGGTTCAATCACCGATATGTCTAGCGGCAAGTCTTTTTTGCCCAAGTCATCTAAAGTCGCCATTACCTATGGCATTGCTTATTGTTCACCAGACCGTAAGCACGATGGTCTATTTCTAGGTCGTCCAATTTCCGAAAACTTAACGGCTCCCAACCTAAAACGTATCTCTGACAAGGGCATTCTCAACACCTCTAAAAGCGATAACCTCAGTGCAGACATCGCCGAGTCCTTTACTATAGACCCAAGCCGCCTGCCTCATGAAGCGTCAGTTCTAAGCGGTGGTAACCAGCAAAAAGTGGCCTTGGGCAAATGGCTTTCCATTAACCCTGGACTAATACTCGTAGACGAACCCACCCGTGGCGTAGATGTCGGAGCTCGTGCAGAAATTTATCAAAAGCTTGTAGAACTTGCAGAATCAGGGGTGTCCATCATTGTCGCCTCTACTGATCTACTTGAAATATCTGAACTACCCAGCCGTGTACTCACCTTTTACAAGGGTGCATTAACCAGTGAACTAGAGGGTAGCAAGGTGAACACCGAAAACATTCTCAAAGAAATCACCAACCCGGAAACCTTCTTACAACTAGCAGGAGATGCATCATGAGCGCTGCTGCAGAGAGCAAACGTTCGGCCAGCACCGGACAAAGCACAGCCATAGCCATCGTCAAGCAAAATGGTCTTAATATATTTTTAGCTATTATTGCTTTGGTGTTTATCGGCTTTGCCATTACTACGCACAATTATTTAACCCTGTTTAACATTAAAACTATCGTACGTGACGCCGCTTTAGTAGGCATCATGGGGATTGGACTGACCTTTGTTACTTTATCAGGTAACTTCTTTTTGTTATCCATGAAGGAAACAGCCGCCCTGTGCATTATCACTTTCGCCACGAGTATGTCGCACGATTTTGGCTTTGTCATCTCACTCATAGGTGCCGTAGCAGTGGCCATGGTTTCTGGCGGATTACAAGGTTTACTGATCGGTAGGGGGGGCAACCCAATAGTGGTGACCTTAGGTGCTGCAGGTATTTTATACGGCATCGCCAGTTGGTGGAGTGATAACTTAGTGATTTCTTTCCGACGTCCCAATGACGCCGAGTGGCTAGGTACTGGCTCGGTCATGGGTATACCTAATATCACCATCACCTTTATTGTCATCGCTATAGTGGCAGAATTGGTGCTGCGCAAAACCAGCTTTGGACGCCAAGTGTATTTAATCGGCGCCAATCGGGCGGCAGGTAAAGCTACTGGCCACGAAAACAGAAGTATGGCGATTAAAGTGTGCATGATCGCGTCAGTGTGCTGTGCCATTGTTGCAGTCGCGTTTTCTGCCCAGATGTCTAGCGCTCAAGCGAATTACTTTTCTTCTGAATTTGGTTCGAGTGGCGACTTCACTATTTTAGTGATTGCCACCGTCATGGTAGCTGGTAACTCAATTATGGGGGGCTACGGTTCTACTTTGAGAACGAGCTTAGGTGCAGTCTTTATCTCGGCAGTAGATAACATGATGGTGTTGCAAGGCTACAACAGCGGACCTCGGGTATTATCCGTAGGACTTATGATTGTATTCAGTATTTTACTATTTGCTTACATACGTAGAGACAACCGCTCTGAGGGCTAACAACATGACATCTTTCAACCTTAAAAAAATCACCAGTAACGACCCTGATTTGACTTTTGCCATTCTTTTGTCTGCTTTGGTGTTTGCTTTTTTCTCTTTCAATGAGCCATTGTTTTTTAACATTAACACGGGTTTTGCCGTGATGGAGCGCTTTGCAGTGCTGGGCTTGGTAGGTCTGGCTTTAACCTTATGTATTATTGCCGGCGAAATAGATTTGTCTATCGGCTCCAATGCCGCCTTATCAGCCGTCATTGTGGTGCGGTTAACTGATTCAATTGGTGCACCCAACGCCATCTTAATTGCCTTGGCAGTCGCCACCAGCATTGGCTTGATCCAAGGTTTCTTTATCGCCTATTTAAAGGTGCGAGCCATCGTATTAACTGTGGGCACACTGATGCTCCTGCGTGGTATCACTTTATTTGCCGCCGATGAAAAAACAGTGATGTT
>CAWUTT010000054.1:0-17575 GCA_963925635.1 uncultured Pseudomonadales bacterium
AATAAACTGCCCCGGAATAAAGGTAACGCCACCAAAGTGGAGATTTTGGTTAATCTCACCTAAGCCACGTTTTTCGGTCTTCATGGGGTGCACACCGAGTGCTTGTACCCCAAGTTTAATGTTACTAATGGCATTAACATCGCGGATACAGCCATAAATCACCATCCCCTCCCAACCGTTGGCAAGCGCTTTGTCTGCTAACATATCACCCAATAACGCTCTTCTTAGGGAACCATTGCCATCAACTACCAACACTTTTCCAGTCCCATCTTGGCCCGCAAGTTCCCTTACTTTAGAGTTATCTTCAAAGCATTTAAGGGTCACAATTTCACCACTAAAACGCTCTTTAGCGCCAAAATTAGTCAATATAGGCTCCACAACCTGCACTAGGTCTTCAAAGCGATCGCATAGTTCGGGTAATAAATCTTGCATACAATGGGGCATCCTTAAGCATTAATGAAATCGATGACATCAATGTAAAAGCTAATTTGAATCTCAGTTTAACCAAATTGAGGCAGGTAATCATCCTCAAGGCGGTAACTTTTATTGCCGCCAGTGATAGGGCATTGGAAAGACAGGTAAGTAGATACTAGGCACAAATCGACACTTAAGTCATGCATGCCTGAACCATACAAGCGATCCCCAACAATAGGGAAACCCACACTATTAAGGTGTTGACGAATTTGATGCTTGCGGCCTGTTTCAATCTCCACCTTAACTAAGGATTGCTTAGTTATTGGGTTGTAAGTCAATAAATTAGCCATACTGATGGCTGGGCTATCATCTACAGGGGTCTCTATTAACAAATGGTCAGGGAACAAACCCGCAACCAAAGCAGTGTATTGCTTGGTAATTAAGCGCTTAGCAAATAAGCCACTCAGAGCCGCTGCCGAACTTTTGGTATGAGCCACCAACATCAGCCCCTGCGCAGCACGATCTAACCGATTGACAATGAAAGCGGGCTTTTGAGGCTGGTGGTGTTGTTCTACCCAACGGTTAATGGTGCAGTGATCACCCCACTTCGATCCCTGACTTAACATGCCGCAGGGCTTATACCAAACACTATAGGCAGATTCATCAGCGATCAAAATGGCAGCTGCAACCTGTTGAACCAAAACCTTAGCATCATAATATAGATGCAACTGTTGGCCCACTTTAAGGGTTTTGTCTGCACGCCGAAGGCGTTTGTGGCCCTTGTCAGCCTCGCTCACCCACACAGCACCCTTTTTCATAGCCTGCTTTATTTGCTGTTTAGACAAGCCACTGCACTGTTTTAATAACTCAGAGGCAGCTATTGATGTGTCTGACACATCAACATGGAACTCAGGCATCTGGCACCCTAATGCGACCTTCCATCAGCACTCGCGCGCTGCGGCTCATCATCACCTTGGTGGCCTGCCATTGGCCCTGGTCTTGATGAGCTTCAGCTCCCACAGTTAAGGTGCCTGATGGGTGGCCAAAAGTAACTTGTGCCAACTTTTGTCCACCTGCGGCGATATTAACTAAGGTGTTGGGTATGGCGGCCGCTGTACCAATGGCGACTGCTGCAGTACCCATCATAGCGTGGTGTAATTGGCCCATAGACATGGCCCTCACCAATAAATTGATCTTCTCAGCGCTAACAAAACTGCCACTAGATGAAGTATAACTCTTGGCGGGCGCTACAAAGGCTATTTTGGGGGTATGTTGGCGGGTTTTCGCCTCATCTATGCGCTTAAACAAGCCCATACGCACGCCGCCATAGGCGCGAATAGTTTCGAGTTTTGTTAACGCCATTGGGTCAGTATTAATGTCAGTTTGTAATTCTGTGCCACTATAACCTAATGCTTCTGCTGTTAAGAAAATAGTAGGAATACCCGCATTAATCATGGTCACCTCAAAGTTTCCCACATTGGGCACGAGTAGTTGATCGACCAAATTCCCCGTGGGAAACATCGCTGCATCGGCAGCTGAAGGATTGATAAATTCTAGCTTAATTTCAGCCGCAGGAAAGGTGACCCCATCCAATTGAAAGTCCCCAGTTTCTTGTACTTGCCCATTGACCATAGGAATATGAGCGATGATGGTTTTTTGAATATTGCTTTGCCAAATTCTAACCACTGCCATACCATCGTCTGGAATACGACTCGCATCAACTAGACCAGAACTAATAGCGAAGCCCCCTACTGCCGATGATAGATTACCGCAGTTGCCACTCCAGTCGATAAACGCTTTATCAACAGAGACTTGACCAAACAAGTAATCGACGTCATGGTCTGGTTGGGTGCATGGACTCAAGATCACCACTTTACTGGTGCTCGATGTAGCTCCCCCCATGCCGTCAATCTGCTTGCCGTAGATGTCTGGGCTACCAATGACTCGCATTAACAAGGCATCCCTCGCTGCCCCTGGCACCTGAACTGCGGCGGGTAAATCCTGTAGATTGAAAAATACGCCTTTACTGGTGCCACCACGCATATAGGTCGCAGGAATTCTTATTTGTGCTTGAGAGCTCATATTAAGTCCTAACTAGTGGTTGTCGATTCAAGAAAATCTTGGGCAAAGCGCTGTAATACACCCCCTGCTGCATAAACACCCACTTCTTCGGCTGTATCCAGGCGACAAGTCACTGTAATCCTTTGACTAGTGCCATGGGTGCGATTAACCAATAGGGTTAGATCGCAACCTTGACTAGGGTCACCGATGACATCAAAGGTTTCGGTACCATCTAATTGATGACTGGTACGGGTCTCTCCAGCTTTAAATTCAAGGGGTAAAACGCCCATGCCTACAAGATTGGTGCGGTGGATGCGCTCAAAGCCCTCAGCTACGATGGCTTCCACACCGGCTAAGCGCACACCCTTAGCCGCCCAATCTCTAGACGAACCTTGACCATAATCTGCACCAGCAATAATAATTAACGGCTGTGCTCTTTGCATATAGGTTTCAATGGCTTCCCACATACGCAACCTTTGACCTTCTGGTTCTAATCTTGCAACGGAGCCTTGCTCAATATGACCAGCTTCATCAGTACACATTTCATTAAGCAATTTAGGGTTAGCAAAGGTGGCTCTTTGGGCCGTTAAATGGTCGCCTCGATGGGTCGCATAGGAATTGAAATCTTCTTCAGGCAGCCCCATTTTAGTCAAATACTCACCCGCAGCACTGTTAGCAAGAATAGCATTAGAGGGTGACAAGTGATCGGTGGTGATGTTATCGCCTAATATAGCCAAAGGGCGCATGCCTTTTAGGCTGCGCTCACCTGCCAACGCCCCTTCCCAATAGGGTGGACGACGAATGTAGGTGGTGTTGGGTCGCCAGTCATATAAAGGACTGGTGGCTTTCTCAACCTTTCCAAGGTCAAACATAGGAATGTAAATCTGTTTAAACTGCTCAGGTTTGACGCAGGTAGCAACGATCGCGTTAATTTCTTCATCTTCAGGCCAAATATCCTTCAGGCGAATGTCATTACCCAGTTGATCTTGGCCTAAAACATCTTGTTCTATGTCAAAGCGTATGGAGCCTGCAATCGCATAGGCCGCCACCAAGGGCGGTGATGCTAAAAAGGCTTGTTTAGCATAAGGATGAATACGACCGTCAAAGTTACGGTTGCCGGATAATACCGCCGTAGAATAAAGGTCACGATCGATCACTTGTTGCTGAATTTCTGGGTCTAAAGCACCGCTCATACCGTTGCATGTGGTGCAAGCATAACCCACGATGCCAAAACCGAGCTGTTCCATCTCCGTTAAAAGCCCAGCTTCCTCTAAGTAAAGTTTGGCTACTTTAGAACCGGGGGCAAATGAAGACTTAACCCAGGGCTTACGTTTTAAACCTAAACGGTTGGCGTTACGGGCCAGTAGGCCGGCAGCAATAACATTACGCGGATTACTGGTGTTGGTACAACTGGTAATGGCTGCAATAATGACCGCGCCATCGGGCATCAGACCATCGGCCTCATTATCGTTATAGGCTTTGGCAATGCCCCTGTCGGCTAAGGCCGAGGTCGGTAAACGCAGGTGTGGGCTAGAGGGTCCCGCCATGTTGCGGCCCACACTTGATAGATCGAAGGTCAAGACTCGATCATATTCTGCGGTGACCATGTCATCAGCCCACAAGCCGTTAGTCTTAGCATAGGTTTCAACTAACGCCACCTGATCGGGTTCGCGGCCCGTTAGATTAAGGTAGTCTATGGTTTGTTGATCAATATAAAATAAGCCTGCAGAGGCACCAAATTCCGGGGTCATGTTGGAAATAGTGGCACGGTCACCAATGGTTAGGCTGCTAGCTCCCTCGCCAAAAAACTCAAGATAAGAGGAGACCACCCGCTGGGCACGCAAAAACTCAGCCAGGGCCAACACCATATCAGTGGCGGTGATGCCAGCCTGCTGTTTGCCAGTGAGTTGCACCCCAATAATATCGGGTAAGCGCATCATCGACGCTCGACCAAGCATCACGTTTTCTGCTTCCAACCCCCCCACTCCAATAGCAATAACTCCTAACGCATCGATATGAGGGGTATGGCTATCGGTTCCCACACAGGTATCTGGAAAAGCCAGTCCATCACGGTTTTGAATCACTGGAGACATTTTTTCTAAATTAATTTGATGCATGATACCGTTACCCGCAGGGATCACATCTACGTTTTCAAAGGCCGTTTTAGTCCATTCAATAAAATGGAACCTGTCATCGTTGCGACGGTCTTCAATGACTCTGTTTTTGGCAAAGGCGTCAGCATCAAACCCGGCATGCTCTACGGCCAAAGAATGGTCAACGATTAATTGTGTCGGCACAACAGGGTTCACCTTAGAAGGATCACCCCCTTGGTCAGCAATCGCATCCCTTAAACCGGCTAAATCGACTAATGCCGTTTGACCCAAAATATCATGACACACAACCCGTGCTGGGTACCAAGGAAAGTCTAGGTCCTGTTTACGCTCAATTAATTGGTTGAGGTAAGCCGTTAACATGGCAGGCTCAGCGCGACGCACCAACTGCTCCGCCAATATTTTGGAGGTGTAAGGTAGTTTGGCGTAGGCCCCTGCACTAATGTCATTGATGGCATTTGGGGTATCAAAATAATCAAGCCCAGTATCAGCCAAAGTTGTACGGTAATTAGTATTCATCTTAGCTAGCCTCGCTGCGCTATATCAACCCATTGGGAAGTTTCAGGGCCAGTGTAGTCTGCACTTGGGCGAATAATCCGATTGTTAGAACGTTGTTCCATAACATGGGCCGCCCAACCAGTGAGCCGTGACATCACAAAAATGGGGGTAAATAACTTGGTAGGAATACCCATAAAATTATAAGTCGATGCATGGAAAAAATCAGCATTACAAAAAAGTTTCTTTTCACGCCACATAACTTCTTCACACCGCACTGAGACTGGGTATAAGTGCGTGTCACCAATAGATTCTGCGAGTTTTTCTGACCAGCGCTTAATAATGACGTTACGCGGGTCAGACTCACGGTAAATAGCATGGCCAAAGCCCATGATTTTGTCTTTACGGGCGAGCATCCCCATGATGGCTGTTTCAGCTTCATCTGGGGTTAGCCAACCTTGAATCATATCCATAGCCGCTTCGTTAGCACCGCCATGTAATGGCCCTCTTAAGCTACCAATCGCCGCCGTGACACACGAATGCATATCGGAAAGTGTGGATGCACAAACTCTTGCTGTAAAGGTGGAAGCATTGAACTCGTGCTCAGCATACAAAATCAGTGATACATTCATGACTTTAGCGTGCAGTGCATTGGGTTTTTTATCATGCAATAAATGCAGAAAGTAAGATCCAATGGAGTCATCGTCTGTCTCAGTGTCAATACGCACACCATCATGGCTAAATCGGTACCAATAACAAATAATGGCTGGGAATGAGGCTAACAAACGGTCCGTGACCTCTTGCTGCATGGAAAAATCCAATTCAGTCTCTAAGTTGCCCAACATAGAGCAACCCGTGCGCAATACATCCATTGGGTGAGCGTCAGCTGGAATCTGTTCAAGCACCGTTTTTAAAGCCTGAGGTAAGTGGCGCAGGCCCTTTAGCTTGTCAGTATAAGCATCAAGTTCGGTTTGATTTGGTAAATGGCCCTTAAGTAACATGTGCGCGACTTCTTCGAAACTGGCTTTGTCAGCCAATTCACTAATGTCATAACCACGATAAGTTAGTCCTGTGCCAGTTAAGCCTACTGTACATAGTGCCGTAGAACCTGCAGATTGGCCCCTTAGACCTGCGCCTGAAATAGCTTTAGTGCTCATTTTTATCATCCTTTTGTGAGTGTGGTTACAGGTTTTTACCAGCAGCAAATAGTTCATCTAACTTTTCTTCAAAAGAGTGATAATCTAAAAAGTCGTAGAGTTCCATACGGGTTTGCATACCATCGATGACAGCCTTCTGATCACCATCATCTAGCACATGTTGGTAGACATTAAGGGCCGCCTTGTTCATTGCCCGAAAAGCGCTCAGTGGATAAAGCACCATGTCTACACCCACATCAGCTAATTGCCTTTTGTTATATAGGGGCGTGGCACCAAACTCGGTGATATTGGCTAGTAGAGGCATAGAAATGGCCTTAGCAAAGGCTTCATAATCAGTGAGTTCATGCACTGCCTCAGCAAAAATGCCATCAGCACCTGCTTCTATGCAGGCTTGAGACCTATCGATGGCCGCTTGTAGACCATCTTTTTGGAAGGCATCAGTTCTGGCCATGATAAAAAAATCATCATCAATACGGGCGTCTGCCGCAGCTTTTACTCGATCCACCATTTCTTGGGTAGAAACAATTTCCTTGTTGGGACGATGACCACAGCGTTTTTGTGCAACTTGGTCTTCGATGTGCACCGCAGCTACACCAGCAGCCTCCATACCTTTAATGGCTCTGGCGATATTAAATGCCCCACCCCATCCCGTATCTATGTCGACCAATAAAGGTAGCTGACTGGCACCCGTAATACGCCGTGCATCTTCGAGTACGTCATTCAGACTGGTCATGCCTAGGTCAGGTAATCCATAGGAGGCATTAGCCACACCTCCACCAGAGATATAAATGGCTTGGTGACCCACTTTCTCAGCCATCATGGCGCTGTAGGCATTAATAGTGCCCACTATTTGTAGTGGCTCATTGTCGACAATGGCGGCGCGAAATTTTGCACCTTGGCTTATGCTACTCATTATAAATCTCCAGATTGGGGTGCTTGTTGCGTTTGCATACGCAGCATTATGTTATTTCGGGCATTATTGATATGACGTTTCATCAACCATTCCGCTAGATCCCCATCACCTTCTTCAATGGCGCTGCAGATTTGATCGTGTTCTTTAAGTGCTTGCTGGGGGCGGTTACTGGACAGGCTAAATTGATACCGATACATCCTCACTAACTGGTATAAGTCGCCTGCTAACATGTCGATTAAACGCTGATTTTTACTGCCTTGTACAATTCTATAATGAAAGTCGACATCACCTTCTTGCTGAAAATAAGATTGACCCTGAGTATCTAAAATATGCTTATGATGGCTTGTGAGTAACCTTCGTAAGGCTACTTTTTCTTCTACCGTCATAGTTTCAGCTGCTAGTTTGGCCGCCAAACCTTCTAATGATTCACGAATCTGGTAGATTTCTAATAGTTCAGCGTAAGATAGTTTGACCACTCGTGCACCCACATTGGGTACTCGAGTAATTAAGCGCATGGCTTCTAAGCGACCCATGGCCTCTCTCAATGGCCCACGGCTGATGCCATGAATACGAGCGAGTTCGGGTTCATTAAGTTTTTGACCTTGGCTAATAGTCCCCGTGATGATGTCTTTTACGATCAGTTCACACACTTTCGTGGCTAAAGTTTTAGATCCTTCTTGCATATAATATTGTCAACACATTAAGAGATAAAACATTATAAATGACTCTATAATGGCCGTCAAATTAGATATACATCTTATATTGTAGACAATATGCCGATATTTTAAATTAATTAAATGATCTAACTGGGTGTTTTATGGCCGAAGTTAAACTAAAAGCCTAGTTCCATCGCCTCAGGACAGTTAGAATAGCGTTATTATAGGTTTCAAGACTTAAACTGTGCATATAATCAATCTCCCCTTCGCAGACGACGCCTGCCATTACTTTCAAAGCATCAGGCATCTACCTATGCCTCTGCTGTTAGATTCCAGTCGTCCTGCTAGTCACTTTGGCCGTTATGATATCGCTATGGCGCAACCCCTTGCGATTATTAGTCATAAAGATGGCGTCACTAAAGTTGAGCAAAATAATACCATTGTACAAACAGAGATTGACCCTTTTGATTTAATAGGCAAATTACAAAGTGAATTGCTAACAGATAATAGCAAATTGTCTGCCGCCGAAGATGTTCCGTTCACCGGCGGTGCTGCAGGGCTGTTTGGATTTGATCTAGGTAGGTCGATAGAAACACTGCCAACCACTGCTACCGCAGATATTGCCATGGAAGACTTGTATATAGGCATATATCCTTGGGCCATCATCAACGACCATGAGCTGCAAAAAAGCTACCTGGTAAGTCAACTCGATGAATCAGACACCCAGGCCTTAGTGAAGTTTATTCTTGGCGCCAAACCTCAGCAAGACAAAAACTTCTACCTTGAAAGTGACTTTGTTTCTAATATGACCAAACAGCAGTACGCTGAAAAGTTTCACCGCGTCATCGATTATATTCATGCTGGGGACTGTTATCAGGTGTGTTTAGCCCAAAGGTTTGATGCGCCTTATCAAGGCAACCCTTGGATGGCTTACAAACAACTTCGTCAAGTCTCCCCTACGCCATTTAGTGCTTATATGGAAACACCAGAGGGTGCATTGTTAAGCTTATCACCCGAACGCTTTTTGCAAGTAGACCATTGTAAAGTGCAAACTAAACCCATTAAAGGCACTCGACCCCGAGGCAAAACAGACACCGAAGATCAGACTTTTTATGAAGATTTAGCCGCTAGCCCAAAAGATCGTTCTGAAAATTTAATGATTGTGGATTTACTGCGTAATGACCTGAGTAAACACTGCTTGCCATTTTCCGTCAAGGTGCCCCAATTATTTGCCATCGAGAGTTACAGTAACGTGCACCATTTGGTCACCACCGTGACTGGAGAACTTGAATCGAGTGAGCATATACTGGCTTTGTTAAAAGGTGCATTTCCAGGGGGATCAATTACCGGTGCACCCAAGTTACGGGCCATGCAAATTATTGAGGAGCTAGAGCCCCATCGGCGCAATGGCTATACGGGTTCTATTGGTTACATCAGCAGTAATGGGCGCATGGATAGTAATATCTGTATCCGTACTTTAGTGACTAACGCTAAGGGCGATGGTGGTGGCCATATTTATTGTTGGGCCGGCGGTGGCTTAGTAGCAGATTCTGAATGTGACTCGGAGTACCAAGAGACCTTTGATAAGGTCAACAATCTGCTTGATGGTTTGCGTGAGCTTTAACCACTTACCTCGTAGGCAGTGATTTGGTTTCAAACAAAGCATCAAGCTCTTTTTTTGTCACGCATGCTTGCGCTGCTTCGACTTTGCTCTTGGTGAGGTTGGGGGCAAAGGCCTCTATAAAGTCGTACATATAACCCCGCAAGAAGGTGCCTTTCCTAAAGCCAATATTAGTGGTGCTATGAGCAAACAAATGGCTGGCATCCAATGCCACCAAATCGCCGTCAAGGTCAGGTTCATAGGCCATAGAAGCGATAATACCAACCCCAAGACCGAGTCTAACGTAGGCTTTAATAACGTCAGAATCTACCGCTGTAAACACTACCTTGGGTTCTAAATGGGCCTTATTAAAAGCCTCATCTAACTTAGATCTGCCAGTAAAGCCAAATACGTAAGTCACAATAGGGTGTTTTGCTAACTCCTCTAGAGACAATTTAGCGACCTGAGCTAAGGGGTGATCTTTAGGTACCACCACACAGCGGTTCCAGTGATAACACGGCATCATTAGTAGATCACTAAATTGATCGATGGCTTCGGTTGCAATGGCAAAGTCTGCTTCGCCATCTGAGGCTAAGCTAGCAATTTGCTTAGGCGTACCTTGCTGCATATGCTATGACACATCAGGGTACTGACCAATAAATTTATTAATCACTTTAGGCAAGGCATAACGAGCTTGAGTATGGGTGGTGGCGATAGACAATGAGCCTTTAGTTTCGTCGGTGTATTCTTGGGCCTTACGTTTAATGCCATCAACCTTTAATAACACCTCGTGAGCTGACTCTAAAATAGCTTGACCTGCAGGCGTCACGTGCGTGAGGTGCTTGCCACTTCGGGAAAAAATCTCAACGCCTAGTTCGTCTTCTAATAAACGGATCTGCTTACTTATACCCGGTTGGGATGTAAACAAGCTCTGGGCCGTAGCCGAAACATTTAGGTTATGTTTCTCTACTTCACAGATGTACCTTAGCTGTTGTAACTTCATAAACGTTGCTTACCTTCCAAGTTGATCTATAAATGATACCACATAGACCAAAAAAGCATATAGGTATAACTACGGCTTAATTACTTGACCCAATAAGTTAACTAAATCATCGATGGCTGGCACCCCTACCACGGTTTCTGCATGCCTTAGGCCCTCAGCATTGTAAAACACTAATCCAGGAGGGCCGACTAAGTTCAAAGCCTGCATGAGTTGCTGCGCTGCCAGACTATTAACGGTGACATCTACTTTAACGACTTTAAAATCAGTGAGGGCCAATTGAACTTGCGGATGCGTGAAAACAAAGCTATCTAACTCCTTACAAGAGATACACCAGTCAGCATAGAAATCTAACATCACCGGTTGTTTATCTAGTTTTGCCTGCAGCAGAATAGGCGCTACTGCCTCAGGCAACACTTTAATGGATATGAGTTTCTGTGACGGTTCTTGGGGCAGACCTGATGCACTAATGGTTCCAAGGTGGCCTAAAGGTTGCAGTAAGGTCCCTGTTCCAGCGAACTGACCTACCAGCAACACAGCCCCGTAAAGGCCTAAGAACATGGCTAATGTAAAACTTACCACTGACGCCGCTACCGTCTCTAAAGGGGGCTGCCAACGATGGTGTAAGGCTAACACCAGGGCTATTATAATGGCCATTAATGCAACCAAGATCACGGTCGTTTGTGGCCACACTCGATCGGTCATCCAAATAGCCATTAACAGCATTAAAAAACCAAAACCCACTTTAATGCGCTGCATCCAAGGGCCTTTTTGGGGAATCCATTGACCCGCTGATGTTCCTACCAACAATAGTGGCACACCCATGCCTAAGCCCATTGCAAAGAGGGCAAGACCACCAGTAGTAGCGTTACCCGTTTGCGCGATAAACAGCAGAGCACCCGCCAAGGGTGCTGCCACACATGGGCCTACGACTAACGCAGATAATACACCCATGACGGCGACACCTGTGTATTGACCACCTATTTGACTATTACTAATTGCGTTAATTTTGGTTTGCAAAGCCTGTGGCATTTGCACATTTACCCAGCCGAACATGGCCACAGCAAACAACCCAAACAATGCAGCAGTTGTGCCTATGACCGCCGGGTGTTGCAAAGCAATTTGTACATTAGCCCCACTAAGACCAGCAACGAGCCCCGCCAAACTGTAGGTAGTTGCCATGGCAAGAACATAGATAAGAGATAATAAAAAACTTTTGCCTGGGCCTGGTTTGGGGTTAAGGCCCACAATAATACTCGATAAAATTGGCACCATCGGTAATACACAAGGAGTAAATGCTAAAGCGAGTCCTGCTAGCCAAAAAATGACCAACAAGGTCGCTAGGGAAGTGTTTTCCAAATTATCCAGAAACCAATTGGCATTAGTGCTGCGAGTGTCAGACCAGTCATTGGTTACTAAAGCTAATGCTTGGCTGTCTGCCCCACCCATGACGATGGCTTCAAGCGCAATCGTTGTGCTTTGAGGCGGATAGCATACGCCACCGCTCCAGCAACCTTGGTAATCAATGGTAAGGTGCGTTGCGGCCACGTCTGAATTAGGCAATGCCCCCGTAGCATGGAGTTGCCTGTAATAAACCTTTGAAAGACCAAATAAAGGGTCTTGCTTCATTTCTGCGGGCGGCAGAGAAAGCTGCTCTAAGGGCTGCTGATTGGATGTTGTGAAGGCTAACTTATCTTGATAAAGGTAATAGCCATCAGCGATGACCCATACTATATCAATTTGATTATTATCTTGTTTTACATTAATAGAAAAAGCTTGGTCAACAGGCATTGGGTGTTCAACACTACTAAAAAGTGCAGCTTGAGTTTGCTCACCCAACAGCAAGCTCATGCAGATGGCCAATGTTTGCCAAATAATCAATAAGCGACGCTTTATACCCGGTATTAACATCATCCTTTTCTCTTCAACATCATTTTGGTGAGATTCATTTGTTTGTGGGCCTTTATTTGTGTTACAAAGGACAGCTTGATTATAGCGTTTTGGCATTGCCATAAGCCAATATTTACACGTTTTTAATATTAGTTATTTTATAGAGACCAACTATGACCGATCGTCGCATCGAAGACCTGAACATTGCGAGTCAACAGGTACTTACGTCCCCAGAAGATTTAAAAAACCAACTCCCTACCACTAGCATGATTGCCGATGGGGTGATGCAAGCTCGCCAAACCATCAAGAACATTTTAGATGGCAAGGACCACAGATTATTTGTGGTGATTGGCCCCTGCTCTATCCATGATACGGAGGCGGCTTTAGATTATGGACGCCGTCTGGCTCGACTAGCAAACGAGCTAAAAGATACACTCTATATCGTGATGCGAGTCTATTTTGAAAAACCACGTACCACAGTGGGTTGGAAAGGTTTAATTAATGACCCCCATTTAGATGGAACCTTTGATATTGAAACGGGCTTACACATTGGCCGTAAACTGATGCTGGACTTAGCTGCTCTGGGACTGCCCTTGGCTACCGAGGCACTAGATCCTATTTCACCACAATATCAGTCGGACCTTTGGAGTTGGGCGGCTATTGGTGCGCGCACCACAGAATCTCAAACTCATCGTGAAATGTCGTCGGGTTTGTCCTGTCCCATTGGTTTTAAAAACGGCACTGATGGGGGCTTAACGGTGGCCTTTAATGCCCTAGAATCGATGGCCTCGCCGCACTCATTCTTAGGCATTAACCCCCATGGTCAAGTATCAATCACGCGCACCAGTGGTAATCAATATGGCCATGTTGTCTTGCGCGGGGGCGGTGGTAAGCCGAACTACGACTCAGTCAACGTCGCATTATGCGAACAAGCGCTTGCTAAAGATGGTTTGTCTGGCAATATCATGGTCGACTGCAGCCATGCCAACTCCAGTAAAGACCCTGCTATCCAGCCCCTGGTGATGGATAACATTGCACAACAAATTAATGAGGGTAATAATTCTATTGTAGGCCTGATGATTGAAAGCAATATTAACTGGGGTAACCAATCTATTCCACAAAACTTGGCTGAATTACAATATGGCGTTTCAGTTACAGATGCCTGCATCGACTGGGACACCACAGAAACCAGCATGCGCCAACTGGCCAGTAAATTACAACCAACACTACCTAAACGCACTCGGTTGCTATAAACATTACTTTAAAGCAAAAAAAACCAGCAATTATTGCTGGTTTTTTTATATTTTAACACCCTACATATAAGCGTTTTCTGTATTCGAGTGATCAGTAACGTCACGCACTGCACCGATGCCAGGAATGCGTTCTTTTAAGGTTTTTTCAACGCCTTCTTTAAGTGTTAAAGACACCGAACTACAGCCCTGGCAACCACCTCCAAATCTTAATACGGCCACATTGCATTCTTCCTCTGCTACCACACCCACCAAGCTTACATCACCACCATGGGAAGCTAAGCTTGGATTGATTTCCGTATACAGATAATAATTAACCTGGGCATCTAACGGACTATCTGCACTAACTTTGGGCATTTTAGCATTGGGCGCCTTAATAGTAAGTTGGCCACCCATTCGGTCGGCGCTATAGTCGATAAAGGCTTCATCCAAAAAATCGACACTAGCAGGATCGACATAAACTCGGAATTTCTCTAAGTCCGAAAATTCATCAGTAATTTTAACTTCGTCTGGACGACAGTAAGCTAAGCAGGTTTCAGCGTTCGGGGTGCCCGGATCAGTCACAAAAATACGCACTGAAATCCCTTCCACATCTTGCTTTGAAAGCAGCTCTGCTAGATATTCTTGGGCACTTGGGGTGATGTCTATATAATCCACTGTTTTTTCCTCTATTACCAACCACATGAGCAACCTAAAGGCTCTCAACTGTGGCGCCATTATATACCCTACTGTTTTACTTGGGTATCCATTTTAAAGACTTGCTAAAAAAGCATATACTAGAGGCTTAATTGACCCACCCACTAATTAGGCACCTGCGCAGCAGGCATACATGACCCATTCGCAACCAACTCATTTAGAATCCTCTGGTGAACCTACACTCGCTAACCTATGGCCTATCGCAGTGCCTTTGGCTGGCGCGATGTTATCACAAGCATTAATCGGCTTAGTTGATACTGCGCTGGTTGGTCATTTAGGTGGCTTAGCCTTAGCTAGCGTTAGTATAGGTAGTTATCTGGTGTTTATTTTGGTAGCCATTATCACCGGCTTTGGCACCGGTTGGCATAGCTTAATCTCTCAACACACACGCTCCCATAGTGGATTGTTAGCCAGTGGTTTGGCATACGGAATTGTTATCGCACTTGGCTTAGCGTTAGGCGCGGCTTATTGGTTTGAACAGCTCATTAATGTGTTTGTACTGGATGATCGGATTAATAGCCTTGCCACTTATTATGGACAAGCCCGCCTGTGGGGACTACCCGCCATTGTTATCAGTATTGCAGCCCGCATTTATTGGAGTGAACAAGGGTCTCCATGGCAATATACCAAAGTTATTTTGTGGGTACACCTGGCTAATGCTGGCATTAGTTTTTGCCTGATCTATGGTGTTGGGGGGTTAACCGCGATGGGTGCAGTGGGCGCTGGCGTCGGCACCAGTGTTGCCCTTTGGTTAGGCGTTTTTTTACAGTTAACCCTGCTCTTAAAGCACCCCGTAAAGAGTGTATATTCAAGCTCCTCCTTAAGCCTAAAAAACGCGCGATTAATTTTAGGGTTCAGCTGGGCTCCAATGCTACAACAACTTATGTTTGCACTATATTTAGCCGTTTTTTTGTGGATTTTGAGCCAGTTGGGTGCTTCGGTAATGGCGGCTTCCTTTGCGGTGTTAAACGTTGGGCTTTTGATGGTGCTACCAGCTGTTGGTCTGGGTCAGGCTGCGTTAACTTTGGTCGGCACCACCCAAGATCCAGCGCACGCCTTAAAATGGAGTAAATTAATTCTTCGCACCGGTTTATTGACAGCCTTATTGGTGGCAATTTTTGTTGGGGTTGTGAGCCCATGGTTGGCGCAATTGCTATTGGTTAGTCGAGAATTACAACTATTGATGGCTGCCGCTTTACCCTGGTATGCGGCAGCCATGATCTTAGAAACAGCGGTCATCATCTTAAGTCGCCTTGTGTTAGTCATGGGCTTGCGCAAGACCGTTTTAATGGTGGTGAGTTCTAGCCAATGGCTACTATTTTTACCCTCTTTGGCTTGGCTCGCGCCAAGCTATGGATTTATGGCGGTGTGGTGGCTACACATTGGTTATCGAGTCGTCTGTGTGATACTCCTTTGGGTGGCTTGGCGACGCAATACCATTGGCTTAACTATAACCCCAAAGCTTTTTTAAAATAAGGCATGATAATGCATACAGAATCGGTAATATTTTCATTTTTCTTAATTTTTACAGGCGCAGCTCTGCTCGCCACCCTATCCTTGTATTTTCGACAACCCTTATTATTAGCCTACATTGTTTTAGGCGCCATATTGGGACCTTTTGGTTTGGAATGGGTGGTGGATACTGAGTTGCTGGCCGATGTCTCCCATGTTGGCATTATTTTCCTGCTATTTCTAATTGGTCTTGATATGCAGCCTAGTCACTTGCTACAGATGTTGCAAAAAGGCTATATGGTTGCGTTTATAAGCTCTGTGGCCTTTGCTCTTTTAGGCTTTGTAGTGGGTTATGGTTTTGGTTTTAGCATGATGGATAGTCTAATTATTGGCGCATCCACCATGTTTTCCAGCACTATCATTGGCATTAAACTACTACCAACCACCGTGTTGCACCATAAACAAACGGGTGAACTAGTGGTGGGTTTGTTGCTACTACAAGACTTATTAGCCATTATTTTATTAACCTTGTTAACCACCTTAGGTCAACAGTTTAGCCAGGGATTAGAGCTTTCCCTAAGTACAGACTTATTAATCAGTCTTGGCGCTTTACCCGTGATTATGCTGGCCGCCTTGGGTTTTGTCCGCTGGGTGCTGTTGCCACTCATTAAACGGTTTGACCGCTTTCACGAATACATCTTTCTTTTGGCACTCGGGTGGTGTTTAGGTTTAGCTGAATTGGCTCACAGCATTGGTTTATCTGCTGAGATTGGTGCATTTATCGCTGGTGTCAGTTTGGCCTCTAGTTTAATCAGCCAGTACATTGCAATTAATTTAAAACCCATCAGAGATTTCTTTTTGGTGTTATTTTTCTTTTCCATAGGTGCCAGTTTTAACTTTCCCCTTATGCATTCTGTTTGGCTTCAGTGCCTCGTATTAGCCACTTTGGTGGTGACGATTAAGCCCCTTGTGTTTGGCTATATTATTAGGCCTATTTGTAAGTCTAAAGCCACATCTTGGGAGGTTGGTTTTAGGCTAGGTCAGACTAGTGAGTTTTCCATTTTAATTGCCACTCTTGCCGCTGGTAGCCTGTTGATTAGCGAATCGGCTTCTCTGCTGATACAAGCCACTGCCATCATCACCTTTGTAGCATCGTCTTACCTTGTGGTGTGGAATTTTAAGTCACCTATCGCCGTTAAGGATCATTTACGACACGACTAAAAAAGCCCCAGCAGTGAACCTGTTGAGGCAAAGGCATTAGGGATTATTAGCTGCAGTTAGTTCATGGTTTTTATCTGAACTTTAATTAACAATTGAGCTCGACGACTGGCGGCTAGGTCTTCTTTACCGTTATTAATAACGGGGCTGGCTTCTCCCTGGGCAAACCGGGAAGACGTTCTCAGGCCTCGGACTGCTAGGTAGTCTACAACGGCGTTCACACGTTGCTGCGATAAGTCTAAGTTATAATTTTCATCACCAATGGTATTGGTATAGCCAACAACTTGCACAGCTAATACTTGTTCCGCCCCAAGAGCGAACTCTATTGAGTTATTGAGTGCTAGTTTGGCTTCCATGCTCAGCGCCGAACTATCACTATCAAACAGGATGGACGCTTCGTGCTGTTTAATCGACAGGGTAACCTTTACCGCAGCGGCAGGTTCTACCTTTTCAACTATTTCGACAACTACTGCAGCAACCTCTGGTTCAACTACTATTGGCGCTTCTGCAATCACTGGGGCATGGCAAGAGTTACGACCCAAGCTAGCAAAGTCCATTGCACGTACACATTCTCCGTTAGCGCTCAAAACAGCTTGACCATCGGCTGTCCTCCACACCGTATTGGAGCCATGATCACCATGACCCCATGATGGGGTCACTAT
>CAWUTT010000055.1:0-59908 GCA_963925635.1 uncultured Pseudomonadales bacterium
TAACCATACCCCCATGCTGTGAAGTCTTTGGATCTATGTTTAAGTCCCTTACCTTCTTGAACTTTCGATACTCTTCCCGAGCCTCTGCTAAATCCATAGAGGGATAGGAACCAAGGGTAACCTGTCTTAGCTTATTGCCCACCCTATAACGGTAATACCATGACTTCGAGCCACTTTTGTTAGCCTTTACTCTCAAACCTTCGTGAGGTGGAACATCAGCCAAATCGGCCATCTCCCATTTCAGACCTTTCACTCCCAAACTAGAAAGCGGCTTACGGTGCTGATGTTTGCGTGAAGCTACTACTGACCGTACAATTGTGTTTTGCGTTATGATGTTCCTGAAACAGGATAGTTACCTGCTCTTTAGTTATTTACCTAGGATAACCTTTACTCAAGATACAAATGATTTGAGCTAAGAACCTACACTAAAACCTAAACTAAAGAATGAAACCTCTTGATACAACCATTTACTTCGTGACACTAACTGAAAGTTAAGGTGGTTGAAATTAACTTTAACGTAAACAAAGAGTTATGCTTAAATAATGAATATTTCTAACAAAAACAAAGAACTAAACAACGGCATTAACTCTAACCACACTCCCATGATGCAGCAGTATTTAGGGATTAAACATGACCATCCACACGACTTGGTCTTTTACCGCATGGGGGATTTTTATGAAATGTTTTATGAGGATGCCAAACAGGCTTCTGAGTTACTCGACATTTCCTTAACCTCAAGGGGCCAGTCCGCAGGCCAACCCATCCCCATGTGTGGCATCCCCTACCATGCGGCAGAAGGGTACATTGCTAAAATCGTTAATGCCGGTCGTGCGGTGGCGGTGGCAGAGCAAATTGGTGACCCTGCAACCAGTAAGGGGCCAGTAGACCGAAAAGTGGTGCGTGTGGTTACCCCAGGCACGCTCACCGATGAAGCCTTAATGGATGCCAATCGAGACCACTTGCTGACGGCTGTATGCAAGTTACAAGAAACATATGGTATTGCTAGCTTGGACATGAGTAGTGGCCGGTTTGCCGTTGTAGAGGCCCATACTAGCGATCAGTTACAAACTCAGTTGCAGCGATTAAGGCCTGCAGAATTGCTTTTTGATGAAACTAGCGATCTCATCAATCACATCCAAGAATGGCCCTGCCGCAGGCCCCAAGCGAGTTGGAATTTCGCTTACGATACCGCTCAACGACTGCTTTGTAGTCAATTTAACACCCGTGATTTGAGCGGCTTTGGCTGCGACACTATGCACGCCGCTATCAGTGCAGCTGGGTGTTTATTAAATTATGCCAAGGAAACTCAAAGAGGCGATCTACCCCATTTACGTAATTTACAAGTTGAACTGCCGCAAGACACGCTTATTCTGGATGGGCCGAGCCGTAAAAATTTGGAAATAGACCACAACATTCAAGGTGGTCAACAGTTTACGCTCGCAGCAGTTCTAGACACCACAGCTACCCCTATGGGCGGTCGCTTGTTGCGCCGCTGGCTGAATAACCCATTGCGCAACATTGAGGTGCTTGAACTAAGACAGGACTTTATAAGCCAGACCCTAAACTGCGACGGCTCCGAAGACCTTCAACAAAGCCTTAAACCCATTGGCGACATGGAACGTATTTTATCTCGAGTGGCTTTGAGATCGGCACGCCCTCGCGACCTTTCACGTCTTTGCGCGAGTCTGGGGGCATTGCCAGGCATCCAAACATTATTGGCTGCGATTGAGTCGACCAAAGCTGCGTCATTGGCCACCAATATTGGCGAGTTCCCTGCCCTTGTTAACTTACTAACGGAGGCGATTGTCGATAACCCACCAGTAGTGATAAGAGACGGTGGCGTCATCGCCCAAGGCTATGACGAAGAGCTCGATGAATTGCGTGGCCTAAGCCAAAATGCAGGCCAGTTCTTGCTTGATTTGGAAACCCAAGAGCGAGCCCGCACAGGTCTTTCTACCTTAAAAGTGGGATATAACCGGGTACACGGCTATTATATTGAAATCAGTCGCTTACAATCTGGCCAAGCCCCAACCGAATATGTGCGGCGGCAGACCTTAAAGAACGCTGAGCGTTTTATCACCCCCGAACTCAAGATTTTTGAAGACAAGGCTTTAAGTAGCAAAAGTCGTAGTTTGGCGCGAGAAAAAGCACTGTATGAGGCCCTCGTTGAAGACTTAGCGACGCACCTACCACAATTACAAGGCGCATCAGATGGCATTAGTGAACTTGATGTCTTGTGCTGCCTAGCTGAACGAGCGGTCTGCTTGGATCTCCATAGGCCCCACTTAAAACCTGAAGCTGGAATTGACATTACTCAGGGCAGACATTTGGTGGTAGAACAGTTAATTAGTGATCCGTTTGTGGCCAACGATACCAGCCTCTCTGCAAGCTCTAGCATGATGATGATTACTGGCCCCAATATGGGCGGTAAGTCGACTTACATGAGGCAAGTCGCTTTGATTGTAATTATGGCTCAAATCGGGTCTTATGTGCCCGCCTTAGAAGCCAGCGTGGGTATTGTTGATCGCGTATTTACCCGTATGGGTAGCAGCGATGATCTTGCTGGAGGACGCTCTACATTCATGGTTGAAATGACTGAAACGGCTAACATTCTCAATAATTCAACTGCTAAAAGCCTGGTTTTGATGGACGAAGTGGGCAGAGGAACCAGCACTTTTGACGGTTTGTCTTTGGCTTGGTCGTGTGCCCTGACGCTGGCAAGGGACATCAGTGCATTGACCCTTTTTGCAACCCACTATTTTGAAATGACACAATTAGCTGATCAGTTATCACAAGTAAACAATGTCCATCTGGATGCCACAGAACATCAAGATAACATTATTTTTATGCATAAAGTTTTACCAGGACCCGCCAGCAAGAGTTATGGTCTACAGGTGGCAAAATTAGCCGGAGTGCCCTACCAAGTCATCAACGAAGCTAGGCAAAAACTGCAACATTTGGAACAAACTGAGAGCCTAAGCGCAGCCAAGGAACCAGTTTCCCAGCCGCAGCAATCAGACTTATTTAGTGGCTTGGCACACCCCATTGAAGCACTACTGGAAAGTAACAAAGCAGACGATCTAACACCACGACAGGCGCTAGATCTGATTTATCAGATGCAACATTTACGCAATTCTTAGAACCAGTGCAGAGCCTAACTGTAGCGTTGAAACTAAGCTTAAAGGCGTATGGGTTACCCTTGCGAACATGTTATGGCTTGGCACAAAACCATTTGTTAAGGCACTCATTAAAGTTTAGCATCCAACACGTCAGCGCTGTTAAGCCCTTCCGTTTCAAGAATTTTACGTAAACTGCGCAACGCCTCAACCTGAATTTGGCGAACTCTTTCGCGCGTCAGGTTAATGTCTTTACCAACGTGTTCGAGGGTGCATACAGAATGACCCCGCAAACCAAAACGGCGCGAAATTACATCTTTTTGGAGATCTGTCAGTAAATCTAGCCACTGCTCCATATTGCTCATCAGGTTACTGTCTACTACAGCACTTTCTGGGCCTTGGTTTTCCCTATCAGGTATGGTTTCTAGCAGTGTAGTATCACTATCTGGTCCCAAGCAACTATCCACTGAGCCCACCCGATCATTTAAACTCAGCATCGCACTCACTTGCTTCTCTGGTTTACCTAGGTAGGCGGCAATTTCTTTGGCACTGGGTTCATGATCTAAAGTTTGAGCCAACTCTCTGGCCACTCGCAAATATACGTTGAGTTCCTTGACCACATGAATGGGCAAACGAATGGTGCGTGTTTGATTCATGATGGCCCGTTCAATGGTCTGGCGAATCCACCAGGTACCGTAAGTAGAGAAGCGAAAACCTCGCTCAGGGTCAAATTTCTCTACAGCGCGAATTAAACCAAGATTGCCTTCTTCGATTAGGTCGAGCAAAGTCAGCCCACGATTCACATAACGGCGTGCAATTTTAACGACTAATCTTAAATTACTTTCAATTAAACGATGGCGAGCAGACTCATCCCCTTTGAGGGCCAAGCGAGAGAAGTATTGCTCTTCTTCTGCGGTTAATAGGGCGCGAAACCCAATTTCCCCTAGATAAAGATGGGTCGCATCTTTAAAGTCAGCTTCCTTTTTTGAGTATTTGCCGTCAGCTTTGTATTTTGCATACTGCAACTCACTGCGGTGCTCATGCGCTTGTTCTATCGATAATTCTTGCGTCATTTAACTACCCTTTTAATCAACCTATCAATCAACGTATGAATTAACTGGCCTTATTAACCAGCTGACTTCATCAACCACTGCATCAGGTACTACATCAGGTACTTTGTTATAGACAAGGTATAGCGTGGGTAAGTACCTCAGTGAGTCTTACCGTGTTTAAGGCTTTCTAAGTGTAGTCTCGGGTTTCATTTTGAACCTTGGTCTACTTCCTCTATGACCTAGCCTGCGTTCACTGTCATGCCTGTTGCAACCAAAACTGCGGTGCAGGCACTTCACTTTTTCAGCTACAGTTACATTAGGGCATCAATTTATCATAATGTATTATTTACATTAAAATTGATAGCATTATTGCTTTAGTTGCGTATTTTACCGAATTAACAAGAGGATCATAAATCAATTTTACAAAAAGGGCTAGCTTTATTAGAAAAAACTTTTGAAGAGAAACAACTGAATTTATTATGCCACTATTGGCAATAACGTCCAAAAATGTATTAATTTTAGGTATTTCAACAATATATAGAGGAGATAGATTTGACTGGTGTGCAAATTGGAAGCAATATTAAGTCATTTATTTTTGTTTTTTTAATACAATTAACCACTTTTTATCGCTGACGCAGGCTTATAGTAATTAATTGCTTTATTACTACTTATATCATTAAAGCCCCACTTGTTTAGTGTTTTATAGGGGATTAATGTTTTCTAGCGGTTAATTTTTGCTAGCGGTTAATGTTTGATAGGGGGCTAATGCAACATTAGCCACTTATAGTTTAGGCAGATAGGCCAGTGGATTAACAGGCTTACCATTTTTACGGATTTCAAAATGCAGTCTGGGGTCTAATTGTGGACCCTTGCCTACTTCCGCTATGGTCTGACCTACCTTCACCGTAGCGCCTTCCGCTACTAAAATACGACTGTTGTAGGCATAGGCGCTAAGAAAACTATCGTTGTGTTTCACCACCACCAGTTTACCGTAACCTTGGATACCACTGCCCGCATAGACAATAATGCCACTGGCAGCAGCTTTTACTGATTTCCCAAGAGACGACGATAAATCGATACCATTAGACGCACTGTCTTTGTTAGAAAACTTTTGTAATAGCTTGCCTCTCAAAGGCCAAGACCACTTCACTGATGATGCCCCTTTGTAAGGCTTTTTAGACACCGTTTTAGCCGTCACAGGAGACGATAAAGAAATCACCTTTGGGGTTGGCTTTTTGGTACTTACAACAGGCTTTTTAATGGCCCCCTTTGACACAGGCTTAGTAATTGCGTTGTTACTATTTGCAGCGTTAAAGTAAACCATCTGCCCCACATAAATAGTGTATGGAGAGTCGATGCCATTAACTTTAGCCAGTTGCTTATAATCCCAACCAAAACGCCAAGCAATGGCAAACATAGTATCACCCGGCTTAACTTGGTAGGCTGTTGGCGTCGCTTGAGCTTGCACACTCTTACCCGATACGAGTTTGATGGTGCTGTAACCTAGGTCTTGCACGGGTGCATATTGACTAGCACTGCAAGCCGTTAGTACAAGCACCAGAACTGCAATGCAACACAGCCTAATCATCGGTAAAATTCTCGCAGTAGTACCCACGTCTAAGCCGCCATATCTTGTAGTTGAATGCGTCCAAATTTCGCTACTAACAACCCCGCCAAGCAAGCGATGGTTAGACACCAAATCAGCTGGTTATCAATACCTGTCATTTGGCTATACGCCCAAGGCATGAGATTTTCTTGCTGCAGGGGCACTTCTAATCCAGCACTATTCAGGCGATAACTTACCGTGAGTTTCCAAGGCCATAACTTCATCACTGAACCCATCATCAGTCCAGTTAAAACATTCATTACCGCAGTCGAGTGCTGCTTGAGTAAGTACACAATCACGCGACTGAACGCCACTAAGCCCAAACCGCAACCCACAGCGAATACAGTAATCACTTGAATATCTAAGGCCGCTAAACGGGCAATTAAAAATGGATAAATCCCCAACATGAGGAGAATAAAACTGCCCGATACTCCAGGCAAGATCATCGCCGTGATGGCCAAGGCTCCAGCTGCCATTAGCCATAAATAACCCCAACCAGAAAATCCATCAACCACCTGTAGCACAGGCATACTCGCCAACACTAGACTCACCAAAAACCCTGGCACAAGCCAACGCCAGTTCAGCTTACTTTGTAAATACAACGCGTGCAGCAGCATCAGACTTGCCACCATAATCAAACCCAAAAACAAACTCCACATAATCAGTGGCTGAACTAATAAAAGCCAGGTAATTAGTTTAGAAAAAAGCAACAGAGCGGTGGCCATGCCAAGACCAAGACTGAAAAGGAAACCGCCGTCGACATACTGCCAGGCCATAGCTAGCTGTCGCTGCCGTAGCAAGTTTAATAGATGCCAGTGGCTGAGGTGACCAATGGCCGTTAATAAGCGCCCATAAATACCGCTCAACAAAGCCACAGTCCCACCCGATATCCCGGGCACTAGATCGGCAGCACCCATGAGCATCCCTGTGAAAAATGTTCGCCACTTTATGGCTGTGGTTGTTACCGTCATCATATTAATCCATTAACCAAGGGCACAAAATTAGCCGCTTCTATTTTTTGTTGACTAAAGTGGTTGCCAGAGCGAGTGATCTTTAAAAGGCATTGATCATCGCCACCTACGGGGATAATCATACATCCCCCTTCGGCTAGCTGCCACTGCAGCAACTTGGGCACCTCTGCAGGCGCGGCGGTCACCATAATGCCGTCAAAAGGCTCACGTGCAGGCCAACCCTCATAACCATCTCCATGTTTGTAGACGATATTGTGGAGGTTCATTTGCAATAAGCGTTGTCTGGCGCGATTTAGCAAAGGCTCAATGCGCTCCATGGTAAACAACCGGGGCACCAACTGCGCCAGAATACAGGTCTGATAACCCGAGCCTGTGCCTATTTCTAATACTTTTTTTGCTGCACAGGAGGCCAGTAAAAGTTCACTCATACGCGCTACAGTGTAGGGCCGTGACAGGGTTTGGTTATGACCAATGGGCAAAGACACATCCTCGTAGGCTCTATGCGCCAAGGCTTCATCTAAAAACAAGTGACGTGGCGTTGAGCGCATCACATCCAGCACCCTAACGTCTTCGACTCCAAGCCCTTTGAGCGTATCAACCAAACGTTCTCGAGTACGCTGCGACGTCATGCCTATGCCCTGCCTATTGGCGGCACTGCGCTTTGGGTCGGTGACCGTGTAACGCATTAGAACTCGGCCCGCAGCCAATCGGTTACGGTGTCCAAGGCCCCATGACAGGCCATATCCGGTGACAAGGGTGTTACCGATACATAACCATGTTCTATGGCATGGAAATCCGTGCCTTCACTGGCATCCTTAACTTTACCCGCTGGGCCAATCCAGTAACATTGGTGGCCCCGTGGGTCTTGGGCGTCAATCGCAGCCCCTCCCAACTCCCGGCTACCCAGACGGGTCACTTTAACCCCTTTAATTTGTTCATAGGGTAAGTCCGGTACGTTGACATTAATAATACAACGCGCAGGTAAGTTAAGCTGCTTTATGCTGGTCATAAGCTGCCTAGCCACTTTCGCAGCAGTCAAGAAATGGCGTTTACCGACTAAAGAAACGGCCATGGCATGGTGAGCCAGATAGCGCCCTTCCATAGCCGCCGCAACAGTGCCCGAATAGAGTACATCATCACCCAAATTAGCCCCATGATTAATGCCTGAAACGACCATATCAGGAGTAATTTCTAGGGCCCCATTGATACCTAAATGCACACAGTCTGCGGGAGTGCCATCGATGCTGAAAAAGCCATTTTTTTGAGGCATGAGTCGCACTGGGCGAGATAGCGTTAACGAATTACTCGCACCACTCAAATCTCGATCTGGGGCGATGACCGTCAGTTGATGATCTTGCTCTAGTTCTTGCACAAGATATGCCAAGCCTTCGGCGTGCACACCATCATCATTAGAGATCAGCAATTGCATTGAAACGCTCCTTATCTTGAGTACTTTTGTGGGTTATCATTATGGCTGTTGTGCTTGCGCTAGTTCTCGCACCAATGCCGTGGCATAACTGCCACGCATCAAATGAAAGTTGAGCTCTAATACATCACTTTCGCACCAATGCCAGGCAAAGTCTTTTGGCCACAGCCGCAGGCTCCGTCTGTGGGCGGTCATATCTTGTGCCACTAAGGCTTCTATCCAGGGCATCCATGGGTTTAATATTTGGTCTTCATAGACACTTGCTGGGGTTACCGTAGTCGTGCCAACACGCCCTACTAAGGCGCCAGTTGGAGCTAAATCACCACTATCAATGCGTTGTTGAACACTGTCCAAGTCAGTTGATGCTAAGGCATCAAACTGGCTAAAGCCATCACTAAACATGCAGCGTTCACCAACCGCAGCGGTTAGCCAAGAGCCATCATTAACCCGAGCACTCAAAAGCTGGTTGAACAGGTAAGAACGAATTGATGATAAGGCCATGCCTCGTTTAAAGCGATCTTTTATGCGCTTACCTTGCATCATTGACAGTGCAAGACCAAGATTACCACCCTCACGCCCAAAGCGTTGATCACCAAAATAGTTAGGCGCCCCTTGTTGAGCAATCACCCTGAGCTTTTGCTCTAACACTTCACTTCTGGTTATGTTACGCAGCCGAATGGTAAATACATTACCCTGATGCACCCCCGTTTTTAGCTTTCGCAGATGCCTAACCACCTGATGTAAATGAACCTCGGGGCTTTGCAGTTGCTGCCAATCGGGATCGACTGTTGCGGCCTTACCTGGCAGGTGCACGCCAAACCATTGCCGCGTCACTCCTCGCCGATCCTTTAATCCTGAATAGCTAACTTGCCGAGCTGCAACGCCTGAAATTTTGGCAATATGGCGAGCCAAGAAATCGGTATTAGTATCGGTTTTGGTGATGTCGAGATAAACGTGTTCTCCCTCACCACAAGGCTCGTAACCTAAGTCTTCTGTGACTAAGAAATCGCTGCACTGAGATTTAATATGCGCCTTAGACCCTGGCACACCAGAAGCATAGGCCCATTCAACCGGCCATTGTAGGGGCTGTAATTCACTAGCACTCATTGATCTTCCACGAGTTGGTAAAAGGTTTCATTGGGTTTAACCATGCCTAGGTCGTGGCGCGCGCGCTCTTCAATCGCATCAATGCCTTGTTTCAAGTCGAGCACCTCTGCATGCAGTTGTCGGTTACGCTGAGACAAACCTGCATTCACGGCTTCTTGATCAGTAATTCTTTGCTGCAAACGCGCCACTTCAAGCCGACCAGAAGGTCCCCACCAGAGGCTGTATTGCATCGCCACTAAGGTGACTAAGATTAATCCAACTAACCATTTCATAAATATATCAACAAAAAAGGGAGCTGACCTTGGCTGTAGTTCACCAACATGAGCTCCCTAGACGAGGTCAATTGTTGCTATTGGCCTTTAATTTCCTGGCGACCACGATATGGCGCGCCAGCACCTAGTTCCTGCTCTATCCGTAGCAAGCGGTTATATTTTGCCACTCGATCCGAACGACACAATGAACCCGTTTTAATTTGTCCAGCTGCAGTGCCTACCGCCAGGTCTGCAATAGTGGTATCTTCTGTTTCACCCGAACGATGAGAAATAACCACACTAAAGCCAGCTTTTTGAGCCATACGTATAGCGGCTAAAGTCTCCGTAAGAGTACCAATTTGATTGAATTTAATCAAAATAGAATTACCAATACCTTGTTCGATACCACGGCTCAATATTTTGGTATTAGTGACAAATAAATCATCACCTACTAACTGCACCCGTTCACCACATTTTTGGGTAAGGTCTTGCCAACCGTCCCAATCACTTTCATCCATACCGTCTTCAATGGACACAATGGGGTGCTTATGGGTTAGCTCAGTTAAATAATCAGCAAAACCCGACGCATCAAACGACTTACCTTCACCACTGAGGTTATAGGTGCCATTTTCATAAAATTCTGAAGCAGCACAATCCAAAGCCAAGGTCACATCTGTGCCAAGCTCGTAGCCAGCATAAGCTACTGCTTCAGCAATCACATCCAGTGCCGCTTCGTTAGAAGGCAGGTTAGGCGCAAACCCCCCTTCGTCGCCTACGGCTGTACTTAAGCCTCGTTGACTCAGCACTTTTTTAAGGGCATGAAAAATTTCCGCCCCACAACGCAGCGCTTCTGCAAAATTCGGCGCGCTCACCGGTTGTACCATAAACTCTTGAATATCAACGTTATTGTCAGCGTGCTCGCCGCCATTGATAATGTTCATCATGGGCACAGGCATGCTGTATTGCCCTGCAGTGCCGTTAAGCTCTGCAATATGCGCGTATAATGGCAGACCCTTATGTACTGCTGCGGCTTTGGCTGCGGCTAGAGACACTGCAAGAATCGCGTTAGCACCAAGAACTTCTTTGTTTTCTGTGCCATCTAATTTAATCATCGCCGTATCTAGGGCCTGCTGATCAGTGGCGTCCATGCCCCTCAAGCAGTCCAAGATAGGCCCATGAATACCAGCAATGGCGTTAACAACACCTTTACCTAAATAACGAGCTTTGTCACCGTCACGAAGCTCTAGAGCTTCTCTAGAACCCGTGGATGCGCCAGAGGGGGCACAAGCAGAGCCAAAAGCTCCACCCGCCAGTAACACATCGGCTTCAATAGTAGGGTTGCCACGAGAGTCCAACACTTCTCTTGCCTGAATGTCGGCAATTAATTGGTCCAAAATATTCTCCTATTACGCAATTAAGTTCAAATTTTTCTTATACAATTATTTATTTTCAGCCTGTATCACTGCTGCGCCCACAAACCCCTCAAAGAGGCCGTGGCCCCCACGAGGCGTTGAGGTGAATTCTGGGTGAAATTGGCAAGCAACAAACCAAGGATGATCTACAATTTCCACCATTTCCACTAAACTGCCATCCATAGAACGGCCAGAAAACTTCATCCCCGCTTCTTCGAGCTGATCGACAAAGGTATTGTTAACTTCATAACGGTGGCGATGACGTTCAGTAATAACTTCTTCTTGGTAACACTGATGAGCCAAAGAACCCACTTGTAAACGACATTGCTGTGCACCCAAACGCATGGTACCCCCCAGATCTGAACCTTCTGAACGTTGCTCAATGTGTCCCGACTCGTCCTTCCATTCAGTGATTAAACCCACCACACAATGCTTAGAACTGGCATCGAACTCACTGCTATTGGCATCACTCCAACCCGCCACATTGCGGGCAAACTCAATTACCGCCACCTGCATGCCAAGGCAAATGCCTAAATAGGGTATGTTATTTTCGCGCGCGTATTGAACGGTCTTTATTTTACCTTCTGTACCCCGCTCTCCAAAGCCACCAGGGACTAATATGGCGTCAACGCCTTCTAGCAATGAAACACCTTGAGTTTCGATGTCTTCAGCATCAATATAGCGGGTATTAACCTTGGTGTATGACTTAATACCGGCATGGCTGATGGCTTCAATCAAAGACTTATAAGCATCTAGCAATTCCATGTATTTGCCAACCATGGCAATCGTCACTTCTCGCTTAGGGTTTAATTTTGCTGCTGCCACTGCATCCCATTCTGTGAGATCGGCTGGCTTACATTGCAAACCAAAACGCTCAGTGACGATGGCATCTAAGCCCTGCGCCTTTAACAAACTGGGGATGGTGTAAATACTCTCCGCATCGGGTAAAGAAATAACGGCGCGTTGCTCAACATTGGTAAACAAGGCAATTTTGCTTCGTTCTGGTGCTTCGATGGCAACCTCAGAGCGACACACCAAAATGTCAGGCTGAATACCAATAGAACGCAGCTCCTTTACAGAATGCTGAGTAGGCTTAGTTTTAGTTTCACCTGCAGTGGCGATGTAAGGTACTAAGGTGAGGTGCATAAACAGCGCACGATTAGAACCCAATTCAAATTTCATCTGCCGAATTGCTTCTAAGAATGGCTGTGATTCAATATCACCAACCGTGCCACCAATTTCTACCAAGGCAATCTCTGCGCCTTCGGACCCTTGGTATACTCGACGCTTAATTTCATCGGTAATGTGGGGAATGATCTGCACCGTGCCGCCTAAATAATCACCACGGCGCTCTTTGCGCAACACGTGTTCATAGACGCGACCGGCAGTGAAATTATTGCGTTTAGACATTTTAGTATCTATAAAACGCTCATAATGGCCTAGGTCTAAATCTGTTTCAGCACCATCTTCTGTGACAAACACCTCTCCGTGTTGAAACGGACTCATGGTGCCTGGGTCTACGTTAATATACGGATCCAATTTCAACATGGTTACGTTGAGACCACGGGCCTCTAAAATAGCGGCCAAAGATGCTGATGCAATTCCTTTACCCAAAGAAGAGACAACGCCGCCAGTAACGAAGATGAAACGAGTCATGTAATACCCTATGTCTTTTGTGGCGTGCCGTACGCCGATGTGAACTAAAACACGACAGAGCAACCACACAAAAGCACCACAACCATGGCGAATACATGCCCACTTATTAAAAAGCGGATGGATATCTCTGACGTTTATAAATATTTGACGCGGAAAACGTGACCTGTTTTAAGGTTTTATTTTCCGACTTAAGATGGGTGTGTAGGATACCAGAAGAGGCTAATCGTCACAATCAAAAGCTGTATTTTTAGCGGCCTTGCTCCAATTCCAAGCAGAACCACCCACGGTCGCCTCAAAACCGCAATTGACCCACAAGTCTGCCACCATAGCGAGTTTTCCATTAACATAAAACAAGGGCAACTGATCGCGCTCCCACGCCGGCACTTTAATTTCTTGCAGTAGTTTTTTAAGGCTTTGACTATGAGCCCGCCCCATGGGCTTGCAGCGCTCACCGCCAACTCTAAAGCGGCGCTCTAAAACATCGTCTTGAGCTAACAGCATCGCAACCTTGACACCTTGAGTAAGGCAAAGCGCACCCTCAGGCAAGACGATGGAACCTGCCTGCAGGGTCTGCAGCGTTATTTCACAGTTCCAACTCATCGCTGGTCCACTGGACTGTTTTGTGTGGGGCATCAACAGCAAATGACCTTGATTGCGCCGCAAGCACCATTGCCCCAATTGGAGGTAAGGTTGGCGATCGATGGCACTGCAGAGAAACTGCGTATCAATGCTTTGCATGGCTGCATAGTCTGGCATGGGCACACGGCACCGAGCAAACCAATAGCGCAATAGGTTATATCGCCGGCCCCGACTCAGTGCTTGTATTTGAGCACAAGGTAAACATTCCCCAAATTCCGTTAGCTTGTGCAGCAGCTCAAAGTCAGCTGCAGCTACCTCATCTAGCAAAGTCTGAGTGTCACTCATTAAGCATGCCACTGTGGCCACCCGCTCATCTAATGCTGGCCACCTTTGGCGCAACAATGGCATGACTTGGTGTCGTAAATAGTTACGATCAAAGTCATTATTATGATTACTAGGGTCTTCACACCAGCTTAAACCTTGATCTTGGGCATAACCATAAAGGTCAGTTTGACGCACAGACAACAAAGGCCTGACCAGGCTAGCTAAACCCAGCTTTCGCTGCTGCGGCATCGCCCGTAAACCAGCTACCCCAGCACCACGCAATAGTCGTAAAAATAAAGTTTCACTTTGATCATCAGCATGCTGTCCCAGCAATAGTACGTCGCCTTGCTGCACCTGTTGTTTAAAAACGTCATAGCGAGCATTGCGCGCTGCCGCCTCCAACCCCAGTTGCCGCTGCTGCTGGGGACATAAGGTAACCTGATGACTGGAACAAACCAGACCATATACTTGGCATTGATGCTCCACCTGTTGCTGCCATTGATCTGCCTGTAGCTGCAGGCCATGGTTGATATGAATAACGCTCAAAGGGGGGCAGTGATGATCCTGCTGCAGCTGAACAAGCGCATGCAACAGGCATATAGAGTCCAAACCACCGCTGACGGCGAGCACCCATCGAGAAGCCTGTAAATGAGCTTTTAAACCACCCGCGTGACTAACGAGTTGATGATGAGAGAATGCCATAGGAGGGAATTTTAGGCCCTAAGGAGCAGCCTAAGACGATAGACCGTATGACATTAAGCGCTTGTATCGACGCTGCAAAAGCGCCTCTGTGTCCATCGACTCAAGCTCGGTTAACTGATTAATCAGTGTCGATTTAATGCTTGCCGCAACTAAATCAGCATCACGATGAGCACCACCCAAAGGTTCTTTGATGACATGGTCCACTAACCCTAAGTCGTGTAAACGACCCGCTGTAATGCCCATGGCGTTAGCAGCGTCGGCGGCATAGTCAGCACTCTTCCACAGAATAGACGCACAGCCTTCTGGGGAAATGACCGAATAGGTGGAATATTGCAACATATTGAGCTGGTCACACACGCCGATAGCCAAGGCACCGCCAGAGCCACCTTCGCCAATAACCGTGGCGATCACAGGCGTTTTTAGACCAGACATTTGGGCTAGATTAAAAGCAATGGCTTCACTTTGCCCACGCTCCTCAGCATCAATGCCTGGATAGGCTCCAGGGGTATCGATAAAGGTAAGGATGGGCATTTTAAAGCGTTCTGCCATCTTCATCATACGCAAGGCTTTGCGATAACCCTCTGGCCGAGGCATGCCAAAATTACGTGCCACTTTTTCCTTAGTGGAGCGGCCTTTTTCTTGGCCCATCACCATCACAGCTTTGCCGTTAAGACGAGCAATGCCGCAGACCATGGCCTGGTCATCACCAAAATGGCGATCCCCATGCAACTCATCAAATTCATCAAAAATACTTTCCATATAATCGATAGTATGAGGACGTTGTGGGTGACGAGAAACCTTAGAAACCTGCGCAGCAGTTAGGTTAGAAAAAATAGATTCGGTTAAACTAATGCTCTTATCGGCCAGCTTAGTAATTTCGTCACTGATGTTAAGGTCATTGTCGTTGCCCACTAAGCGCAAGGCTTCGATCTTAGCTTCTAGATCAGCAATGGGTTGTTCAAAGTCGAGATAATTTGGGTTCATATGGCCTAGCTTTAAAGGTGTAACTGACAAATATTCAGATCATTATAACCTATATTTTGCGCATTTTATAATTTGCGATAGCGCATTTTAACGGCATCATCGCCTAACAGATAGGCAAGGTCTTGCAACATATCATCTTCTACTTCGATGCGCCACGGCGAGGCACAGCGTATGACGCCTCGACCCACACTATTTTCATACTGTAATTCGAGCTTTGCCGCGGGTGCATCACCACGCACTTGATGGGGCGCCAGAATACCTAAGAGTTGCTGCAAACCCTTTCCTTGGGCAAAGTCAGGCGCTATTAATAGGCGCAAGCCACTGGAAAACACCGCACGCGCTTGAGGCATAGTAAGAATTTGTTGGGCGCTCACTTTAAGACCACCAGAATAATCATCTTCTGATACCTCACCTTCAATAATCAGCAAACGGTCGTTGTTTAGCAGTTCTCGGTACTTGTCGTAAGTCTCTCCAAACAGAGCGACGTCGACCCTAGCCCTGCGGTCATCCAAGGTTAAAAATGCAATGGTTTTACCGCGTTTGGTTTTCATAGTTCGGCTTGCCACGACCAAACCTGCGATCCACTGCTTATCTTTTTTGGCCACTAACTGGTCGAGGCGACAGCGCAAGAAACGCCCTAGCTCATGGTCATAACCATCGATAGGATGGCCAGTAACATACAGACCTAGAGTATCTTTTTCACCCTTTAAACGCTGCTTCAGCGTCAGTGGCCGGGCACTAATATGCCGCTCATAAGCCTGCTCCAAACCCACTGAATCACTGGCAGGCGCACTAATTTCGCCGAACAAGTCCATCATGCCTGCACTGGCATTACGCTCACTTTGATCGGCAGACTGCACCGCATCAGGGATAGCACTGTAAAGTACAGACCGCTCTTTGTTAGGCACTAGGTTGTCTAACGCACCGCTGGCAACGAGGGCATCTAATACTCGCTTGTTGATTTTTTTACTGCCCACGCGTTTGCAAAAATCAAACAAATCTACAAAGTCACCGCCTTTTTCTCGGGCTTCTATAATGGCCGCCACGGGTCCTTCGCCAACGCCCTTTACCGCACCAAGGCCGTACACCACTTCATTAGCCGCATTGACAGTAAATTTGTAATGACTCTCATTAACGTTGGGCAAGTTGAGAGGCAGTTCCATGCGCCGACATTCCTCAACAAAAATAACAATTTTTTCAATGTTTTGCATATCTGCTGACAACACTGCAGCCATAAACTCAGCAGGGTAGTGGTGTTTAAGCCACGCCGTTTGGTAGGCAACTAACGCGTAGGCTGCAGAATGGGATTTATTAAAGCCGTAGCCCGCAAACTTTTCTACTAGATCAAAAATATTACCTGCCAAACCTTCATCAATACCATTAGCGACACTGCCCGCTAAAAACCCCGACCGCTGCTTCGCCATCTCCTCTGGTTTTTTCTTGCCCATGGCACGACGCAGCATATCGGCTTCACCAAGGCTGTAGCCCGCCATGACTTGTGCGATCTGCATGACTTGTTCTTGGTACAAAATGATACCGTAAGTTGGCTCAAGCACAGGGCGCAGGGAATCCAGCTGGTAGTCTTCATGGGGCCATGCAAGTTTAGCTCGGCCATGCTTGCGATTTATAAAGTCATCGACCATGCCCGACTGCAATGGACCCGGCCTAAATAAAGCCACAAGAGCAATAATGTCTTCAAAACTACTAGGCAACTGGCGTTTAATGAGGTCTTTCATACCCCGTGACTCGAGCTGAAATACACCGGTTGTCTCGGCACCTTGGAGTAGCTTATACACAGGCTCATCCGCCAACGGGATCGTCTCAATGGCAATGGCCTCCTCCCCCCTGGCGCTGCGCCGCTCATTGATCATCCCCATCGCCCAGTCAACCACCGTGAGGGTTTTTAAACCAAGGAAGTCAAATTTGACTAAGCCTGCATCTTCAACATCATTTTTGTCATATTGGGTGACCAAACCAGAACCGTCGACATCACAATATAGGGGCGAAAAATCAGTTAACTTGGTGGGTGCAATGACCACACCACCTGCGTGCTTGCCAACATTACGAGTCAGACCCTCAAGCTGATAGGCCATGTCCATAATTTCTTGCACTTCGTCATTACTGTCAATAAATTCACGCAGTACATCTTCCTGTTCAACCGCTTTAGCTAAGGTGATGCCCACTTCAAAAGGGATTAACTTCGATAGCTTATCAGCCAAACCAAAGGGCTTACCTTGCACTCGGGCCACGTCCCGCACTACAGCTTTAGCAGCCATAGTGCCGAAGGTAATAATTTGAGATACCGCATCTTTACCATAGGTTTGTGACACGTACTCAATCACTCGATCACGGTTATCCATACAAAAATCGATGTCAAAATCAGGCATCGAAACTCGCTCTGGGTTCAAGAAGCGTTCAAATAACAAATCATATTTAAGCGGATCTAAATCGGTAATTTCCAATACGTAGGCCACAAGGGAGCCAGCACCAGAGCCACGCCCCGGACCCACTGGAATGTCGTTATCCTTGGCCCAGCGAATGAAATCCATAACGATCAGAAAGTATCCAGGGAAACCCATTTGGCAAATAATATTAAGCTCGAAATCAAGCCGATCATCAAACACTTTGCGTTGCTGGTTAAACTCAGGATCTGCAGTATCTAAAATAACTTTTAAGCGCTTATTCAAGCCCTCACGTGACACCTGGCTAAAAAACTCGTCCATGGTCATACCATCGGGCACGGGAAAATTTGGCAAAGAGTACTTGCCTAATTCAATATCCAAATTACAGCGCTTAGCAATTTGCACACTATTAGCTAATGCCGAAGGTAAGTCGGCAAACAGGGTTTGCATCTCTTCGGTACTACGCAGGTATTGCTGATTAGAGTATGCTTTAACTCTTCGCGGATCATCCAGGGTCATACTTTGGTTAATACACACTCGTGTTTCATGTGCTTCGAAGTCTTCTGCAGAAACAAACATGACGTCGTTGGTGGCCACTATGGGCACCTGTGCAGCATGTGCAAGCTGCACAGAAAGGGCTAAGCAATCCTCATCGTATTGACGACCCGTACGCTGTACCTCTAGGTAAAATCGATCCCCAAAAATACCTGTCCAAAAATGCAAAATTTGTTGGGCATCTTGCACACCACGATTTATTAATGCCCGGCCCACCTCACCTTGAGCTGCGCCAGATAAAACAATAAGGCCTTCGTTTTTATCAACTAACCACTGTTTTTGTAAAATAGCCTTGCCATCGGCTTGACCTTCTTGGAAGGAGCGAGACACCAGCTCAGTAAGATTAAGATACCCTTTGGCATTCATGGCCAATAGGGTGATACGGCTATTACTAGCGTCGGTCTCAGCATTTTCTGCAACAAATACATCACAACCACAGATCGGCTTAATGCCCGCACTTTGGGCCGCTTTATAAAACTTGATCATGCCACACATGGTTGATTGATCAGTTAAAGCGATGGCAGGCATTTGTTCAGTTTGCAGGGTTTTCATCAAAGGCTTGATACGGATCATGCTATCAATCAATGAGAACTCGGAGTGCATGCGCAAATGCACAAAAGGGACAGCTTGGGTCATATTAACTTCCAATTAAACGTCGTACGGGGGCAAAACTGCGCCTGTGTTGTGGGCTTACGCCATAGTCTTCTAAGGCCTTTACATGCGCCTGCGTAGGGTAACCTTTATGCTTGTCTAGACCATAGTAAGGGTATTGGGCGTGCCATACTAGCATCTCTCGATCACGCGTCACTTTAGCGATAATTGAGGCCGCCCCAATGGTCAATTCTTTAGCGTCACCTTTAATAATGGCCTCACTTGCACAGTTTAAGGGTGGGCAACGATTACCGTCGATTAAGGCCAGATCTGGCACTAAACTCAAACTTTCCACAGCCCGCTGCATGGCTAGCATGGTGGCCTGCAATATATTCAATTGATCAATTTCGGCAACGCTGGCTCGACCTACACCCACACTAATGGCATGTTGATAAATTTGGTCATATAAGCGCTCTCTCACTTTTTCGCTAAGCTTTTTAGAGTCGCCTAAACCTACTATCGGATGGCTTGGATCCAGTATCACTGCTGCCGCTACCACGTTGCCAAATAATGGCCCCCGGCCCGCCTCGTCGACACCACAAATCACCCCCACTCTGGGCACACGCGTCAAGGCAGCGTCTTGATTCATAGCCCATGCTCACGAGTCATGCCTGCATGCTGCTCAGCCACCACTTCAAGGACTGCCTTAGCCGCTCTTATATCTGCCCCACAGGCCAATTGTTGATGTATATCAGCAAACTGACTACGTTGCTTTTCAGCCGTCACTGGATCAAACAATAAGGCCGCCACATGGTCTGCTATAAGCTGTGGTTGTACTTGATCTTGAAGTAATTCTTCAACTATTTTTTGGCCCGCCAATAAATTAGGCAAACTCACAAAAGGTACTTTAAGTTTGCGCTTGAACAAGCGGTAACTGATAGGGCTTAATCGGTAACATACCAACATCGGCTTCTCAAATAACAAAGCTTCCAAGGTGGCGGTGCCCGAGGCAACTAATACTGCATTTGCAGCCGCCAATACCAAATGAGACTGCCCTAATACAAGGGTCACCTTTAAATGTGCATAGTGCTGCAATAAAGCGTGCAGCTGGGTTTCACGTTGAGTGTTGGCCGCCACCAATACTAATTGTAATTGTGGGTACTGCTTTTGCAATAGTGCTGCCGCTGCCAAGAAGTCTTTCGCCAGCTGCTTGACCTCCATGGCTCTGCTGCCGGGCAACAAAGCCAGAACCGGCTGGCCACTTAACTTTAGCTCATTTCTAGCTTGTTGCTGAGTTAATGATGCAGGAATAACATCGGCCAAGGGATGCCCCACAAATGTCGCTGGTATCTGGTGGCGTTGATAATAGGGTAATTCAAAAGGCAATAGCGTCAACACTCGGTGGCATGCTTTAGCCACGGTAAACACCCGTTCTTCACGCCACGCCCACACAGAGGGGCTCACATAATGCAGTGTAGGGATATGACAGGCTTTGAGTTGGGTTTCTAATACCAAGTTAAAATCTGGAGCATCAATGCCAATCATAGCCAGAGGAGGCTTTTGGGTATAGCGTTTAATCAAACGTCTTCGCAGTAACAATAATTCAGGCAAGCGGCCCAAAACCTCGACTAGGCCCATAATAGATAAACGCTCAATGGGCACCAGGCTTTTGAAACCAAGAGCGATCATTTGCGGGCCACCAATACCTTCAAAGGTAAGGCTTGGCCGTTGTTTTACCAAGGCCCGCATCAAGCCAGCCCCTAATATGTCTCCTGAGGCTTCACCTGCAACAATGACGATTGTGTTTTTAGACATGGAAAACCTGCTAGCGAATAATGCCGCGGCTAGTATTTTTCAAAGAAGCGATTAATACTGACAGCTCATCGTCACCTGCAGACAGGTCTTGTAAACGTGCGATGGCCGTGTCTAGGGTTAACCCTTGGCGAAAGATTATTTTATAAGCTTGGCGCAGTATCTTAATACTTTCTTCACTAAAGCCACGACGCTTTAAACCTTCGGTGTTCATGCCATGAGGGGCAACTGAGTTGCCGTTAGCCATGACGAAGGCAGGTATGTCTTTTAATACCACACTGCCAGCGCCAGTCATGCAATGGGGGCCAATGCGGCAAAACTGATGCACCGCAGTAAAGCCGCCCAAAATAGCATAATCTCCCACATGAACATGGCCTGCCAAGGCCACATTATTGGCGACAATAACATGGTTGCCCAATACACAATCATGCGCCACATGGACATTAGCCATTAATAGATTATGATGACCAATCTTGGTCACTCCAGCATCTTGAACGGTGCCACGATGCAAGGTGCAGCCTTCACGGATTACGTTATGGTTTCCAATTTCCAGGCGCGTAGGTTCGCCATTGTATTTCATATCTTGGCAGGCTTCGCCAACGGAACTAAATTGGAAAATATGATTATTACGCCCAATACTGGTTGGCCCCTTAACCACAACATGTGATTCAAGCTTAGTGCCAGCACCTAGTTCAACATCGGCACCAACGATACTATAGGGACCAATTTCTACACCCGCGGCAATCACAGCGCTGGGGTGAATAATTGCAGTCCCATGAATCAATGACTGGGACACTAGACCTTCCTATCTGCACATAAAATGGTAGCCGACGCTACGAGTTGGCCGTCCACACTTGCGCGGCAATCAAACTTCCAGATGCCCCGCTTTTCAGAAACAATGGCCGCATCTAACTGCAGTTTATCACCAGGCACCACCGGGCGTTTAAAACGTAACTTATCAGACCCGACAAAATAATATATTGATCCATCTTGTGGGGTTTTATCCATGGTCTTAAAACCAAGAATACCAGCAGCTTGGGCCATGGCTTCAATCACCAAAACACCAGGCATTACCGGATGGTCTGGAAAGTGGCCATTAAAAAACGGCTCGTTAATGGTTACATTTTTGTAAGCCACAATAGATTCACCTAAATTAAGTGTTGTCACTCGATCCACTAATAAAAACGGGTAGCGGTGAGGTAGATACTCTCTGATTTCTTTGACATCCATAACCATGGTGGTGCTTTCCTTATGTGGTAAGGCTAATATTGATCAGGCTTTAAGCTGGGCAATTTCAAGTTCGAGTTGTTTGAGGCGTTTGGCCATCTGGTCGAGCTGCTTAAAACGCGTGGCATTGCGGCGCCACTTTTGATTCTTGTCTAAGCCTGTACCCGAAGAATAGGCTCCAGGTTCACTAATAGAGTGGGTCACTAAAGACATTGCAGTGACGTGCACGCCATCGGCTAAGGTTAGATGACCAGTAATACCACAGGCTCCAGCAATAGCACAATGCTTGCCAAGTTTGGTACTGCCGGCAATGGCAGTGCATCCAGCAATAGCAGTATAATCGCCCAACTCTACATTATGGGCAATCTGCACTTGGTTATCCAGCTTAACACCATAGCCGATAAGAGTGTTATCTAAAGCGCCACGATCTATGGTTGTACCTGCACCCACTTCCACATGATCACCAATGGTCACACCACCTAGCTGAGCGATCTTGACCCAGTCGAAACCATCTTTTGCAAATCCAAAGCCGTCGGCTCCAATAACAGCACCACCATGAATGATGCAACAAGCACCCACTTGAATATCGTGATACAAAGTTACATTGGCGGCCAGGCTAGTGTGGTCACCCACATTAGACCGGGCTCCCACCACACTATTAGGCCCAATTGAAACCGCATCACCCAGTGTCACATCAGGCCCAATCACCACGCCTGCTGCCAGCTTCACAGCACGACCAATGATCGCTGTAGGATGAATTTGTGCGCTTCTATCAATGCCACTAAAAGAAGATGCTGGCGCAAACGCTTGGGAGAGTTTTGCATAACCCAAATAAGGGTTGTCTAATAGTAAACATGGGCCAGCAAATAGCTTAGCTTGGTCGGGCTGCAGAATCACTGCTCCAGCTTGGCTAGTCTCTAGCTGACTAGCATACTTCATATTAGCCAAAAAACTCACTTCATGGGGCAGGGCAGAAGCTAACGTAGCTAGGCCGGTAATAGAGTGATTCGCATCACCTTCTAGTGTTGCACCAATAAGTTCCGCAATGGCGCCTAAAGTTAACTGATGCAATTATGGCTCCAGATTCAGCAACTCAACGACCTTAGGCGTAATATCAATGCCTGCGGAGTTATAAATCACAGACTGGCCATTAATAATTAAAGAAATATTATTTTTCTCAATCAACTCGCGCAGCACCTTATCTAACGCTGGGCGCATGCTAGCCAAGAACTCTTGCTCAGCGCCTACTTTAGCATTGGCTAAATATTGCTGCAGCCCTTGATATTCACCATTTAGGGTCTGGATTTCTGCCTGCAGCGTCTGTAACTCGTCACTACTCATGAGGTCCTTGTCAGCCACAAAGCGCTGCTGCAAGGCCTGTAATTTCTTGCCCATGGCGTCAAAGCGCACCGCTTGAGGCTCCAACTGTGCGGACAAATTTTTGCCCAAAGCGATGGCTTTTGCCGTGGCAAATATAGCCTGCTCTGCTTTGAGTACAACAATAGCGTTTGCCAAAGCCAATTGCGACGTACTGAAAGTGAGCGCAAAAACTGCTGTTGCGAGTATGATCTTCACTTTATTCATTTAAACTCCTTCTAGGGGTAGATCAGAACGACCGACCCAAAGTAATGTGTGTTGATTGAGTTAAGTCACCTGTTTTTTGTCTCAACGGAGTAGCCACAACTAAAGTTAACGGCCCCACTGGGGTCAACCATGCAAGGTTAAGACCGCCAGCGACCCTCAATTCCGCTGTGGTAAAGTTGCCAGCCTCGAATACATTACCTGCATCAAGAAACAGCGAGGTGCGGACCGAAGGATTATCGCTAAACAATGGGAAAATGAGCTCGGCCGACGCTGTTGTGAGTAATTGTCCACCCAAGGAGGCGTTATTAGACGTACTTTTAGGCCCCAGAGAGTTGTTAGAAAAGCCCCGCACACTGCCAAAGCCACCTGCATAATAGTTGGCAAAAAACGGCGTTGTGCTGGTCGATCCATAAGCACCGATAGCGGCAACCCTGGCTCCCGTAGAGAAAACTAAAGATTCAGTGTAGTTGATGGGTATGAAGTTACGGTAGTTATAACTTAGTTGATAAAAATTCAAATCACTATTAGGTAACGCTAAATCTAAGCCCACACCATGAGAACTGCCCTTAGTGGGGTACCAAAAGTCATTTAAGGTATTATTTTTCCAGCTGACCGAGGTTTTAAACTGCTTATAATTTTGTCCTTCTGCGGCCACAAAGCTGGTCGCTTCAGAAGCGGGTGCAGAACCCAATGTCAGATCTAGTCGTTCATAGCCCACTTTGAAGTCTAATCCAGTGGCGTCGTCAATTGGATAGCCAAAACGCAAGTCAAAGCCAACACTATCGGTAGCAAAACTACTCACATCAATTTTTGAAAAGTCGCGCTTGGTATAATATAAGTCAATGCCACGGCTAACCCCATCAACAGTGTAATAAGGATTGAGGTAGCTGAATTTATATGAATCTGTACTGTTACTAGAGGTAAAAGACGCTTCCATCTTATTACCCGTACCTAAGAAATTGTTTTGATTCACCGAACCACCCCAAAAAGCACCTTCACCATCACTATAACCGAGGGTGACAGAGAAATTAGAAGTGAGCCCTTCCTCTACCTCAAACTCCACGTCCAACTGATCATCAGTACCAGGCACTGGCACTGTGTCTACGTTCACAGTATTAAAAAAACCTAGCCGCTGAAGACGTAGCTTTGATGCGGTAATATCCGCCATAGACGCCACCGCACCTTCCATTTGACGCATTTCACGTCGCAATACATCATCACCAGTGAGGGTATTGCCCCGAAACCCTATGCGTCGCACGTAGGTGCGCTTGCCCGATCTAATCTGGTACTGTACGTCAACTGTTTTTTGCGCTTCGTTAACCAGAGGCACAGGCTGCACGTCAGCAAAGGCGAATCCATTGTCGCCAAATAATTGGGTGATGTCTGCAGCCTCGTTGATGAGTTTTTCTCGAGAAAAAACTTGCTCTGGAGAAGCGTCGAGCAGAGCCCATATATCGGCTTCATCTACCTCATATTGACCCGCAATAGTTAATTTGCCAATATTAAAGCGCGCACCTTCCGTTAGGTTAATGGTAATAAATACATCGGTTTTGTCTGCAGAAATAGCCACCTGCGTAGATTCAATATTAAACAGCACGTAGCCTTTATTTAAGTAATGGGAGCGTATATTTTCTAGGTCTGCCGTTAGCTTTTCTCTCGAATAGCGATCATCTTTAGTAAATAAGGTCCACAGTCCAGGCGTTTGCAGGCTCATCAAATCTACCAGATCAGCATCGCTATAACTGTCATTACCAATAATTTTAATATGGCTAATCGAAGAAGTGACTCCCTCATTAACCTTAACGTCAATAGACACGCGATTCTCACCCAAATCACTGACCACAGACTCTATTAACACGGCATATCGCCCTTGGCGATTATACTGTCGCTCAAGTTCGAGTTCTATCTGTGCCAAAGTTGCTCGCTTAAAGATTTCACCTTCCTTTAGACCCGCGGCTCCTAAGGCCAAACGAAGCTGTTCCGCTTTAATAATCTTATTACCTTCTAAGCCAATAAAGCCGATAGCCGGGCGCTCTTGCACCACAACCAGCAAGAGATTACCGTCTTGCTCTAAGCGAATATCTTCAAAGTAGCCACTTTTAAACAGGCTTCGCGTGGCATAAGCTAACGTCCGCTCGTCTGCCGTATCGCCAACTCTCAGAGGCAACTCCGCAAAAGCTTGACTTGAGGAAAGCCGCTGCAACCCCTCAATACGGATATCTTCAATAGTGAAAGCCAAGGCCATTTGTGAAACTGCCAAGGTGCAACTTAACAGCACACCTAAAATAATTCTTTTCATATGTCACTAACCTAAAATAAGATTAAAGTAAGGCATCAAGTCGTTAGATATAGCGATGATCATGACGCTAAACACGATTGCCATACCAATGCGTAAACCGATGGCTTGAATATGTTCGGGCACTTTACGGCCCGTGACCACTTCTACGAGGTAATATACCAAATGTCCGCCATCCAGCATAGGAACAGGCAGGAGATTTAATACCCCAAGACTGACACTCAAGTATGCCATAAAACTGATATAGGCGATCACACCAGACTCTGCCGAAGCCCCAGCAATTTTAGCAATGCTAATGGGGCCACTTAAATGCTCAATAGACACAAGGCCTTGCAACATTCGCCCCAAGAAACTTAATGTCAGCGCCGCCATATCCAAAGCCTGCTGGCCACCCGCCACTAAGCCCGCAAACAAACCTAACTGTTGTTCAAATTGCATGGATTGTGGCCACGAAATAGGTGCCACACCTATACCAATAAGACCCATACGCTCACCTAATTCATTCGTATAAGAGCCTAACTGCACAGGCACTTCTAAGCGTTGAGAATTCCGCTCTAGGGTAACGCTGACCGCCATATCTGCGTGACTTTGAATAAAGCCAACAAACTCACTGTAGCCCGCCATAGGCTGCTGATTAATAGCCACAATTTTGTCAGCCACCTGCAACCCCGCCGCCTCTGCTGAGCCTTGAGGTACGATGTGGTCTAGCATAATAGGCACATTAGGACGCCAGGGCTGCAAGCCCAACTGAGTCATGGGGCTAGATTGCACTGCCGCTGACATCCAGCGTGTGACCGCAAAAGTGCGCTCCACGGGGGCCCCTAGGGCAGGTAAAGTATCCAGCTCATTGGGCGCTACCGCCTGGCCTTGTAGTGCTGGTTCATCGAGCCCTTGTAACAAAAAGCTTATACTCGTAGTTTCACCGATGCGTTTTGCCAAGGCAATATTTACAGCCTCCCACGTGGGGGTCGCCTGATCATCAATGGCCAAAATACGTTGAGGCGTCTCAAAACCAGACATCTCTTTGTCTAATGCCACAGCGACTGGGATCAGCTGAGGCGTGCCAGACACCTGCACTACCGCATAGAGCAAGCCAGCAAACAGTAAATTAACTAGCGGACCCGCCACCACAATGGCAATGCGCTGCCAAGGAGACTTTAAATCGAAAGCGGTGCTCAGTTCGTTAGTGGCAACCGCATCATTACGCGAATCCAACATTCGCACATAACCACCTAAAGGCAGCCAAGCGAAGACATATTCAGTACCGTCTTTGCCCAACCTAGTAAAAATAGGCCGCCCAAAACCTACCGAAAAACGCAACACTTTTACGCCACACCAGCGGGCCACAAAATAATGCCCAGCTTCATGCACAGTAACCAGCACCGCTAGAGCAAATATGGTGGTTAATATGGTGATTACCATAATCTTTTCAAACCCTTATGTACCAAAAAATATAAGACACAAAGCAAATACAGGGGCCGCGGCCGTCAAACTGTCAATCCGATCCATAATGCCCCCATGACCCGGTAATATTGAGCCGCTATCCTTAATGCCGCATTGACGCTTGAACATGCTTTCCGTTAAGTCACCTACCACGGACACAAACAACAGCACCAGTGCCAACCCATAAATACCAAAGGAAAGGTTTTGCGAAAAGTTCAGATATTGCTGTGTGCTCAGGGTCACCAAAAGCACAGTCACAGAAGCGCCACCGATGCCGGCCCATGACTTTGCAGGACTGACTTGAGGCATGAGTTTGCGCTTACCAAATCGTTTGCCAGCAAAATAAGCCCCCGTATCAGCTCCCCAAACTATCAAAAACATATACACAATTAGCCAAGGACCTTGCTCCAATTCACGTATATACACCATTGCAGCCCAAGTAGGCACCAACACTAAAAAGCCAACCACACCTTTGCTCACGCGCCCGCACCACAGCGCACACGCCCGAGGATAAAGCACCACTAGCACCGTGGCCACTAACCACCAAACGGCTGCTGTGGTAAAAATGATTTGCTCGTAGTGAGGTAGCGACTTTTGAGCAACCACAATAGCGAAAAGCACAGACAATACATAAACTGTGCGTTGACTGCGACTCACAAGGCGCATCATTGCGGTCCATTCCCATGCAGCCATGAGAACGATAAGAGCCATAAACAAAGCAAAGGCTTGGGGAGATAACAAGAAAACAGCCGCTAGGGTAAGGGGTGCGATCACCAAGGCTGTAGCAATTCTAAATTTCAACATATTATTATTTTACATTGTATCAAAGACGCCAACTACTGCGTAGTTAAGCGTTTGACTCCTGTTCTATTAACTGCGTACCAGTTTGGCCAAACCTCCGTTGTCTTTGACCAAATTGAACCAATGTATCTACCATTTTTTGATGTTTAAATTCTGGCCAAAGCGTGTCTACAAAGACTAACTCTGCATAAGCCAGTTGCCACAATAGAAAATTACTGATGCGTTGCTCACCACTGGTGCGTATGCATAAATCAACCGCAGGTAAATCGCCTAAACTCAAGTATTGACCAAACACGTCCTCGGTTATAGATTCAGCTTCAGTGCCATTTTCTTTGACGTCTACAGCCATCTTCTTTGCCGCTTCTAAAATGTCCCATCGGCCTCCATAATTAGCCGCAATACTAAGTTGCAAGCCTGTGTTAGACGATGTTTTTTCTTCAGCAGCCACGATCAGCCTTTGCAACTCTGCACTCAAACCAGCGGTATGACCAATAATGCGTAAGCGAATATTGTTGTCATCTAACTTATTCACCTCACGCTTTAACACGTAGACAAACAGATCCATCAAAGCTTTCACTTCGAGCGCAGGTCTACGCCAATTTTCGCTACTAAAGGCAAATAGTGTTAACGCTGGAATTTCATAATGCACCGCAGTTTCAATCACCGCCCTCACAGCCTGCACACCTGCTTTATGGCCAGCCACACCAGACAACTTGTGAATCTTAGCCCAGCGATTATTGCCATCCATAATAATGGCAATATGCTGGGGCAGCGTTTCTAGCTTTTGGGCCAGAATAGCTTGGCGCGGGTCGGTCATGCATTCATCCTTAAGGTGTGCATTATTAGAAATAATGATGTGGATTAAACCTCCATCAAATCCTTTTCTTTGGCTAATAAAGCAGCCTCTATCTTTGCCACATGGGCATCAGTAGCCTTTTGTACCATATCTTCGCCACGACGCGCATCGTCTTCTGATATATCTTTATCTTTCAAAAGCTCTTTAATGTCACCATTTGCATCACGGCGAATACTGCGCACCGACACACGGGCTTTTTCAGCTTCTTCACGCGCACCACGAATAAAGCTCTTGCGGGTTTCTTCCGTGAGCGCTGGCATTGGAACTCGAATCAAATCGCCAGAGGTCGATGGATTAAGCCCCAGATTAGCCTTCATAATGGCTTTTTCTATCTCGGGCACCATAGGCTTCTCCCACGGCGATACCGCTAAACAGCGACCATCTTCAACAGAGATATTAGCCAGCTGGTTAAGTGGGGTATCGCTGCCATAGTAAGACACCATGACGCTGTCTAGGATACTTGGATGAGCTCGGCCAGTGCGGATACGTTTAAAGGCTTCACTAAGAGCCATAATGCTCTTGTCCATGCGTGCACTAGCATCTTGTTGGATATCGTTAATCATTTTATTCTCCGCCCTCAGGCACTGTCACGTTTACTAGGGTGCCTTCATGGCCCCCAACCACTAAATTAACTAAAGCGCCTGGTTTATTCATATTAAATACCCTGACTGGCATTTCTTGATCACGACACAAACACATGGCCGTTAGATCCATAATACCTAATTGCTTTTCTATAGCTTCATCAAAAGTAATGTATTCATACTTAACTGCATCTGCATTTAAAACAGGATCAGAATCGTAAACACCATCCACTTTAGTGGCTTTAAGCACCACGTCTGCTTCGATTTCTATACCCCGTAAAGAGGCTGCAGAATCGGTGGTAAAAAAGGGGTTACCGGTGCCCGCAGAAAAGATCACCACATTGCCTTGTGACAAATACAACATGGCATTACGGCGGTCATAATGGTCTACCACACCACTCATTGGGATGGCCGACATTACTCGGGTAGTGATGTTAGATCGTTCCAGGGCATCACGCATAGCTAAGGCGTTCATCACGGTGGCCAACATACCCATATGGTCACCAGTAACACGGTCCATACCCGCTTCGCTGAGCGCGGCGCCACGAAACAAGTTGCCACCACCAATAACTAAACCGACTTGAACCCCAATACCGACTAACTGGCCAATCTCGAGAGCCATACGATCTAAGACTTTAGGGTCAATACCAAAATTCTCGCTTCCCATCAGCGCTTCACCACTGAGTTTCAGCAAAATTCGTTTATAGCGAGGTTGCCGCTTATCAGAAATTGGCATTTATTTTCTCCAAAATATTAGTGTGCAACGGCCCTATCTTTACTACCAAAACATAGTGCGGACAAAACCATTGGATATTGACGTATTAGAAGCCTAAGGGCAAGTTATGCCCTTGGTTTACATAAAAAAAAACGCCACCACGGTAGACTCATCCACCATGGCGACGCTTCATGCAGACTAATTAAGGCTTAACCCTTTAACTGCTGTGCTACTTCGGCAGCAAAATCGACTTGCTCAACTTCAATGCCTTCACCCACTTCTAAACGATGAAAGGCGGTCACAGATGCATCTACAACTTTTAACAAGTCGCTGATTTTTTGCTCGGGGTTCTTAACAAACGGCTGCTCATTCAAGCTATTTTCTGCCAAAAACTTGTTAATACGACCCATCATCATCTTGTCAACAATCGCATCTGGCTTGCCGGCCATGTCAGGCTGGGCCTTGATGATATCCTTTTCTTTCTCTACTTCCTCAGCAGTCATGTCGTCTCGACTGATAACCCGAGGATTGGTGGCAGTCGCATGCATGGCTACATCTTTAGCCAGCTCACTTTCACCGGCAGTCAAGGCGATCAAAGTGGCCACTTTATTATTGCTGTGCACGTAGGCGGCTACGTTAGCTGCTTCGAGCATAACGATGCGACGAGGAGTAATGTTTTCGCCAATTTTTTGTACCAATGCCTCACGGGCATCAGACAAATCCCCAACCATCAAGGCTGCCATGTCATCTTGTTTGGCGGCAAAGGCTGCGTCAGTCACTTTGTTCACAAAGGCTAACAAGCCTTCGTCACGCGCTGCAAAGTCTGTTTCTGAATTCACTTCAACCAACACACCAAAGGAATTATCAGCAGCAACTTTTGCACACACAACACCTTCAGCAGCAATACGGCCTGCTTTCTTGGCCGCTTTCATACCGCTAGATTTACGTAAATCTTCGATTGCCTGCTCGATATCACCTTCAGCAGCAACAAGGGCCTTTTTACAATCCATCATGCCCAAGCTAGTACGCTCGCGCAGTTCTTTAACCATAGATGCAGAGATTGCAGCCATTAGAAAATCCTCAAGTTAGGTTCTCAACGTCACTCTGGACGTCGTTAAAAAAAAGGGAGCCAAGCTCCCTTTAGTATATTCGCCTAGCTAAACCAAAGGTTTAGGCTTATTCGGCGACCACTTCTTCAGCAACTTCTACGAACTCACCAGCAACAGAGGTGCCGTCGTCTTTGCCAGACGCACAAGCATCGGCCATAGCAGAAACGTAGATTTCGATAGCGCGTAAAGCGTCGTCGTTAGCTGGGATTACGTAATCAATGCCGTCTGGGTTACTGTTAGTATCTACGATACCAATTACAGGAATACCCAATTTGTTAGCTTCGTTGATAGCAATACGCTCGTGCTCAACGTCAACTACAAACAAGGCGTCTGGTAGACCGCCCATGTCCTTGATGCCGCCAATGGCGCGCTCAAGCTTTTCCATTTCACGTTGACGCATCAACGCTTCTTTTTTAGTCAACTGCTCAGAAGTACCGTCGCTGAACTGTGTTTCTAAGGTACGGAAACGATTGATTGACTGTCGAATGGTCTTGTAGTTAGTCAACATGCCGCCTAACCAGCGGTGGTTAACGTAAGGCATACCCACACGACTAGCATGTTCTTTAATCAACTTACCTGCCGCACGTTTGGTGCCAACGAACAGTACTTTGTTCTTGTTGGAAGCCATGTTTTCAACGATTGCAAGCGCTTCATTCAAGGCTGGCAAGGTTTGGTCTAGGTTGATGATATGGATTTTGTTGCGAGCACCGAAGATGTACTGGCCCATTTTTGGGTTCCAGTAACGTGTTTGGTGGCCGAAGTGGGCGCCGGCTTTAAGCAGGTCGCGCATACTTACTTTAGTCATTTTAATTTCCTTTGTATGGGTTAGGCCTCCATAAACCCTCGCCCTGCCTATTCCTTAACAAAAGAAAAGCAAGAACCACAGCTCGATCAGAAGTCTTAAAGCAGACCCCCAACACCCAGAACCGTGTGCCGGTTTATGTGTGACGTTATAGTTAAGCTCCAAAAACAGTAGCCTTTTTTTCAAAAGACACTAGAACGAATTTGGGCGCGCAATTTATACCATATATCAGTAGGCTTTGGCAAAACATTTGCTGATTAATTGACCAAGCACACAATAGCTAACGCTACCTAAGATACGACAGTATCCAGCATGATGCCACCCATCAAGCCCACCCCCAAGCTCACTCCTGTATATACCCAACAGTTTAACCACAGCATGCCTTATGGTAATGCGCTTAACTTAGGCAGCAATTTTTTTAAACAGCGTCCAATTAGTTTGCGACTTATTTGGACAAGGCTTACAAAGGTCCGCAATTCAGGCCACTAGTTTAGACTCGGGCATCATGCAGGCGCTTCATAAAAACCCGAAACCTAGCGCAAATACCCACAGCCTCCAACACTAGCCTAACAATTTACTAGTTTTATTATTTTGCTTAGTCGCTTAGCTCCGTTAGAGCGGTCAATTTTACAGTTTAGTCTGTTATAATAGACGACGTCTTCGGCCGACAGCTTGGCAATTGCACAATGGTTTTGCATACCACGGCCCCCAGCAGCATAAACAGCATTGAGAAACACATGAATATATTGATTAAAGACGCCACCGCAATCGAAAAAATGCGTGTTGCTGGCCGTTTAGCCGCAGAAGTTCTGGAAATGATTCACGAGCATGTGCAAGTGGGTGTAACCACTAACACGCTTAATCAAATTTGCCATGACTATATTGTCGATGTTCAAGGGGCGATTCCTGCGCCTTTGAATTACCACGGCTTCCCTAAGTCTATTTGCACCTCAGTAAACCAAGTGGTGTGCCATGGTATACCTAATGACAAGGCCCTCAAACAGGGCGACCTGATTAATATTGACATTACTGTTATTAAAGATGGTTATCATGGTGATACCAGCCGCATGTTTGCTGTTGGCACCATTGCGCCTCACGCTGAACGTTTAGTGGCCATCACTCAGGAATGCTTATACAAGGGCATTGCCTTGGTCAAGCCAGGCGCCCACCTTGGTGATATAGGCCATGTCATTCAAGTGCATGCCGAAGCTAATCATTATTCTATCGTGCAGGAGTATTGCGGTCACGGGATAGGTGTGGGCTTTCACGAAGACCCCCAAGTGCTGCATTATGGCAGACCCAACACAGGCGTTGAACTCAAAGAAGGCATGATCTTTACTATTGAACCAATGCTTAATGCGGGCAAACGCCATGTTAAACTGAACAAAAATGATGGCTGGACTGTCACTACGACCGACAAGCGCTTATCTGCTCAGTTTGAACACACCATCTTGGTCACCGCCAACGGCTATGAAAACCTCACCCTCCGTAAAGAAGAAATGGCCTAATAATGTCTGTGGTAAGTCAACGGCTGCAAAGCCAACTGCTGGATCATGAGCAGCTGCAACAGCAGCTTAACAGTCACCCCACTGCCAAAGTACTCAAAGACGCTCTAAACGCTGGTCAAAGCCACCTCGACACCTTATTTAACCAGCACAAGGAAACCCGTATCTACGAGTTGGTCCATGCCCGAGCATGGCTGGTTGATCAGATACTGCGCTTAGCTTGGCAGCAATACTCTTGGCCAGATGATGCTGCATTGGTAGCCGTGGGTGGTTATGGTCGGGGTGAGCTGCACCCCCATTCAGACATTGATTTACTTATTCTTTTGGAGAATGATCTGGATGAATCTTGCTGGCAAAACAGTACTCAGGAGTTTATTGCTTTTATTTGGGACTTAGGCCTCCAGATTGGTTCTAGCGTGCGCACCCTAAACGATTGCTATCAGCAAGCTAAGGCAGACATTACCATCGCCACCAGTCTTATTGAATCTCACACCATTGTTGGTAAAGCTGGCTTGCGCAGAAAAGCATTTGATTGGCTTATTTCTGCACAAGCATGGACTGATGAGGCGTTTTACAAAGCTCGCATTGAAAGCCAACAGCTAAGACACAAGCGCACTAATGACACTGCCTATAACCTTGAACCTAACATCAAAAACTCTTCTGGAGGCTTGCGTGATATTCAAACCATCGGTTGGATTGGTAAACGCCATTTTGGCCTGCGCTATATGGCACAATTATCTGGGCACGACTATCTTAGCCAGGCCGAACTAGACACACTTAAAGAAAGCACTGACTACCTTTGGACTATCCGTTACGCCCTTCATTTGATCGCGAAGCGACCAGAAGAACGCCTATTGTTTGACCACCAGCGCAAGCTTGCTGCTTTTTTTGGCTATGAGGACAATGACGAGGAACTGGCTGTTGAACAGTTTATGCACCGTTATTACCGCACAGCGATGCATATTGCCGAGCTTAACCAAACCCTTTTGCAGTTGTTTGATCAAGCCATCCTTCATGCCCATGATGAAGATCAAGTGGTGTCCATTAATCGCCGCTTTGAACTTCGCAATGGTCGTTTGCAGGCCTGTTATCCTAGCGTTTTTTTGCGCCAGCCATTCGCGATTATGGAAGCTTTTGTCATCCTCGCTCAACACCCGCAATGTCACACGATAGGCGCCGAGTGCAAACGCTTGATTCAAGCCAACCGATATTTGATTGGCGACAAATACCGCCGCGATATTCGGGTCAATAGCCTGTTTATGGAACTCCTGCGCTCTCCCCTGCGCATGTCTCACACTTTACTAGAGATGCAACGCCAAGGGGTACTGGGAGACTACCTGCCCAGCTTTAATAAGATTGTTGGGCGCATGCAACACGACTTGTATCACATCTACACCGTTGACGCCCATTCCATGAAAGTAGTGAAAAAAATGCGCGAGCTACTGCTGCCTAAGGAACAAGAACGCTTCCCCGTAGCAGGCCGTTTAGTGCACGAGCTACCCAAAATTGAACTGCTCTACATTGCTGGTTTTTATCATGACATTGGCAAAGGTAGCGGTCGTGATCATTCGGTTGTTGGGGCTGAGGAAGTACGGCACTTTTGTAAACAGCATCAATTAGGCAAGTGGGACACAGAGCTGGTTAGCTGGTTAGTGCGTAATCACTTACTGATGTCTATGACGGCTCAAAAACGTGACATTGGTAACCCTGACATTATTCACGAGTTTGCCACCAAAATGGGTGACCAGCTGCATTTGGACTATCTTTACGTGCTCACCGTTTGTGACATTAATGCGACCAACCCAGCACTCTGGAACAACTGGCGCGCATCGCTTTTACGACAGCTCTACACCGCTACCAACCGGGTATTGCGCTTAGGCCTAGACATCCCCGTAGATCACCATGGATTGATTGAACAAAGCCAAACTGATGCCCGCAAGCTGTTACAAGAACAGCGTTTTAATCCAGCCTCGGTCATGCGTTTGTGGAAGAATTTGGGCGATGACTATTTTATCCGAGAGAACGCCAAAACCATTGCTTGGCACACCCGTACTATTTTAAATCACCAGATCGATGGACCTGTAGTCGCCATCAGTGAAACCTCATTTAGTGCCTTTGAAGGGGGCACCCAGGTGTTTGTCTACACCCAAGACAAAGCCAACTTATTTGCTGTCTTGTGTGCCATTCTTGGCCAGCTTAACCTAGATATACAAGATGCACGCATCATTACCACCGAAGACGGTTACAGCATGGACACCTTTATCGTGTTAGACACCCATGGCGATACCATAAACCAAACGCCAGCACTATTGGAAAAGCTGAAACAGCGCCTGACCCAAGCCTTGCTATACCCCAACGACTTTGCCTATATCGTGCAACAGCGCCAGCCTAGAACTCACAAACTCTTTAACCAACCGTCCAGCGTTAGCTTAAGCAACCCCGAAGGCCGAAGCTGGACACGATTAGAATTGTCCAGTGCCAATAGGCCAGGCTTATTAGCCCAAGTGGGTTTAGTCTTTATGCGTTTAGGCATTAGTCTTCAAAAAGCAAAAATTCAATCGACTGGCGGTCGCGTGGAAGACGTGTTTTTTATTACCCTTTATAGCGGCGAACGCATTATTGATGTGAACCTACTACAGACCCTTGAAAACGACATTTGCAGGGCCTTAGATAACTAAACAATTTACATAAGTAAAGTTTATAGGCCCGCTATGCTGGTTAGCATTTAACCAAAGCATGGTCAGCAGCAGCCTAATCCAGCTCTGGCAAGGTTGGGCAGCAGCTGGCGCTCAGCTACAGCTCAAAGTGAACTAATCAGGTTAAAAGCATTAGTCACCTGATCATTACCAGATTCTTCATTACAAAAGAGTAAAACCTCTAGCTCCACGGACCCTAAAAGATCCTCTAAGGAAATTAACTGCCCATTTTCTAGTTCTGTTTGTATCAAATCTTTAGCAAGCCAAGCGATACCCATACTGCCCAGTACCATTTCTTTTAAACTGGCAGAAAATGCAGACTCACAAACCAGCTCAACACGATAATCCCGAAAAATTCGAGGCAAGCAGGTATTGGCCAAAGATTCTGCCAAAAAACCACCTTGAGGGTACATTAATATTGGTAGTTTCATGCCCTCTTGAATGGCCCCCAGTTTGGCTAATAATTCCCTCGAGGCGACGGGTAATAAATAATCATCACCCAGCTTTATCTTGAGGATTGAAGCATGGGTGAAATTAATAGGCCGGTTACTGGTTTGGTAACACAGCAATAAGCCACCTTCCTTAAGAAATAAGCTCTCACAACCATAGTTATTGGCGGGCATGACTCTAAAGCTGGTTTTTGGCGAAAGCGCATTAATGTGACGCAGTATCTGCGGAATACGAGACACCGATAGAGTGTGCTGAGCGATAAAGGTTATTTTGTTTTGGTTTTCATGGGCCTTGTTACGCAAGGCATAGAAGCGGTTCACTAGGTCGCGTACCTCGCCCTCCATAGCCAGGCCAATAGGCCGGATATCAACTGGCTTGGTACTTCTATTGACAAGTTCTACCCCGAGCCATTCCTCTAGCTGCCTAACCCTGCGCGAATAAGCGGGCTGAGTTACATGCCTTCTCTCAGCAGCGCGGGTAATGGATTTTTCTTCGAGCAGCGCCAATAGGTCTTCAAGCCATTTCAGCTCCATGAGTCAGTCATCTCTCTAACATTCAATTATTTAACTTTATACTAAAGAAATAGCATTATTATTGCAAAATATTTTATGTGATTATGCATTAAATTAATTATGGAACGTCTCATGCATACTTCTAATTTTTCTCGCTTACATTTTGCTCATTTGCCTACCCCTTTAGAGCCCATGCTGAATATTTCTAAAGCCCTCGGCGGTCCTAATCTATGGATCAAGCGCGATGACTGTACTGGCTTATCTTCAGGCGGCAACAAAACCCGCAAGCTTGAATTTTTAATGGCTGACGCTGTAGATCAAAAAACTGATGCTATTATTACTCAAGGTGCAACCCAATCTAACCATGCTCGGCAGACTTGCGCGATAGCTGGCAAACTAGGTATGGAGTGCCATATTTTATTGGAAAGCAGAACTGGCTTCGAAGACGACGCTTACAATCTAAATGGCAATGTGATGCTTAACCAACTACATGGTGCCACTATTTCAACACGCCCTGCTGGCACCGACATGAACAAGGCCATGGAAGAGCTTGCTCAATTACTGCGCGATGATGGCAAACACCCTTATATTATTCCTGGCGGTGGTTCCAATGAAATTGGCGCACTGGGTTATGTTAACGCTGCCATTGAACTCACTACGCAAGCTAACGATCGCTCACTGAAAATTGACCATTTGGTGCATGCGACGGGCAGTTCAGGCACCCAGGCCGGTTTAGTTTTGGGCATGGAAGGCATTAATAGTGGTATTCCTGTTTATGGCGTTGGAGTTCGTGCACCACAAGCAAAGCAGGAACAAATGGTTTATGACCTAGCACAGCGCACAGCGGTGTATATGGGGCTAAACCCAAGCATTGTAGCCCGCGAAAAGGTGGTGGCTAATAGTAATTATGTGGGTGAAGGATATGGGAGACCCACCAGCTCAATGGTTGAAGCAGTTAAAATGTTGGCACAATACGAAGGCATTTTGCTCGATCCAGTTTATTCAGGTAAAGGCTTTGCTGGTTTGATAGATTTGATTCGTAAAGGCCATTTTAAAAAGGGAGAGAACGTTGTATTTCTGCATACGGGTGGCAGTGTTTCTCTATTCGGTTACCCTGAAACTTTCGATCTGCCCGGATATATTTAAGAGTATTAAACCAACCTTAGCAGGCCCATAGTGGACGCTCAATATTAGTGCAGACGGTTGTAAATTTGATTTTTAATGCACCAATAGTAGAGTATGTGGCTTATATTAATAGCGAAAAAATTACTTATAACACTGTTTTATATGATAATTTTTGACTTGGCATGATAATCGCTATGGCAAGGTTAATTGAGTTTGTAAATGCCTGATAACGGTTGTCAGGCAATTCTGCTGGAGCAAACACTATGGATTTATTAGTGTTTGTAAAATAAAAATGGTCACAGCCATTAATAGTGGCACATGTGATCCACATACGTACTTGGAGAAATCAATGAAAAAGATAATTGTTAACAGTTTATGTGCGCTTAGCTTGGCACTGGGCAGTGGATCCAGCATGGCTGGGGAAAGTGTCAATATTGGCGCACCTTCATGGACCGGCGCGCAGGCGATAGCCGCCCTATTGCAGGCGGTTGTGGTTGAGCGCATAGGGGGTGAGGCGAACCTTGTGCCTGGCAATAACGCCACCATTTTCCAGGGTATGGACCAGGGTAAAGGCGACATTGATGTGCATCCTGATGTTTGGTTACCCAACCAGCAAAGCTTTACCAATAAATATGTCGACGGTGCAGGCACAGTCACCCTAAGTAAAAATTTCTATGAAGGCAATCAAGGCTTTTGTGTACCACAACAATTTGCCAAGGCCAATAACATTACTGATATAGCCGACCTTGGTCGACCCGACGTGGCGATGAAAATGGACAGTGACGGCAATGGCAAAGGTGAAATGTGGATTGGTGCACCAGGTTGGGCCTCTGCTAACGTCAACGAGGTAAAAGTACGAGATTATGATTTGCTACCATTTATTGAACCCATTCGTGCAGAAGAAAGTGTTAAGACAGCTCGGGTAAAAGATGCGATTGCTAAAAATGAAGGTTACGCTTTCTATTGCTATAAGCCCCATGCTATTTGGTACATGTTTGATGTCGCTATGTTAACTGAGCCTAAGTATGACCCTGCCAATTACATCATGGTGCAGCCTTCTGACTCACCTGATTGGTATACCGATTCAAAAGTGGCCACCAAAGATGCACTTAAACAAGTTCAGATCGCTTGGTCGAAATCTTTAGAAGCACGTTCTCCTGCCATTGCAGAGTTCTTTGGACGCTTTTCTTTAAATGCAGATGATGTGAGTGGTTTTGCTTATGAAATTTCGGGCAAAGGCCGTGCAGCCTCAGACGTTGCTAGAATGGATTGCTAATAATCCAGAGCGTGTGGATGCTTGGTTAGGAATGTAATCTGTAAGGATTATTTTTATGGCGGGTATAGGTCTATGGCCCATACCCGCTTTACCTTTATAATTTGCTTTTATCAAGCCTCTAACAGGTCTTTTGTATGTCAACGCAATCTAATGAATCACCCGATGATATCGTTATAGAAATTTCAAACGTGTGGAAAATTTTTGGTGATCAAGCAGATGCAGCGTTGCACGCAATAAAGGAAGAAGGTCTAACCAAAGCACAAGTGCACGATACCTACGACGCTGTGGTCGGTGTCGCTGATGTCAGTCTCAGTGTTAAAAGAGGCGAGATTTTTTGTGTTATGGGACTGTCCGGTAGCGGCAAATCAACTCTTGTACGTCACCTCAATCGTTTATTAGAGCCTACTGATGGTAAAATACTCATTGATGGTACCGACGTCATGGCTCTCAATCCTAAAGAGCTACAGAAATTCCGTAACTTAAAAATTGGTATGGTTTTCCAGAATTTTGCATTGTTACCTCACCGTTCAGTATTGGACAATGTAGCAATGCCCCTTGAAATTCGTTCAATGAATAAAAATGAACGTGTTCGTTTGGCCTCCAAGATGCTCAAAACAGTTGAGTTAGATGCTTGGGGTAATAAATATGCCCATGAATTGTCTGGCGGCATGCAGCAGCGGGTAGGCCTCGCTAGAGCCTTGGCAGCTGATCCAGAAGTATTGCTCATGGATGAGCCCTTTAGTGCGCTAGATCCCCTCATAAGGCGCCAGCTGCAGGATGAGTTTATTAAGCTGTCCGCAGTAATGAAAAAAACCACATTATTCATTACTCACGATCTTGATGAAGCAGTGCGCATAGGCCACCGAATTGCCATTATGCGAGATGGCAGAATAATACAGATTGGCACCGCCGAAGATATAGTTATGAATCCAGTTGATGATTATGTGGCTGATTTTGTGGCTGGCATCTCCAGATTAAAAATTGTTCGGGCGCATGCGGTAATGCAACCCATTGCAGACTACCAAGCCAGCAATGAACCCTTGCCAGATAATGCACCAAAAGTGCAAGAGGATGAGTCCTTAAGCCAGTTAATTCAGCTGTCTATTGATGTAGAGATGCCCATTGTGGTGCAGGACAATGGCATTGATGTTGGCGTAGTTACCCGCCGTGATATATTAAAGGTGATTGTAGAGGGTGCAGAAGCGTCATGAATAATTTAACCAATGAGTCCGTCAGCGAAAACCCTCCTACTCATAGTGAGCGCTTATTAATTGACCGAAAAACACAAGTCGCCCAGTTTGTCAGAACCAACCCAGATTACTACGACGATCAATTTACCCGCATTGGCAATGATGCACGCTTTGTCTGGACATTTAACCTATGGGCCGGTGTCATAGGCCCTATTTGGTTTGCCGCTCGTGGCATGTGGAATTGGGGCCTCATCTTTTTAATCGTTGAGACCTTTGCTCTGGTGCAGATCGTGCGCGGCTTATTTGGCGACCTTGCCACCGAGGCATGGAATAGAATCGCTAGTATCGAAGGCACACTTGAATTACGCCGTCAGCAATTGGCATCTGCCATCGAAAATAATACCGATAAAATAGATGTCTACAGGCGCACTGTAGACTCACTAGAGAATGCCATTGGTGGCATCCGTCTAGAGGCTGAGCAACTGGAAGGCACAGGTTTGACGATCACACTCACCGGCATTCTAGCCTTAGTAGGAGTAAAGGTCATTCAAACAGTGGTGGCTAATACTCTTTTTGAAAAGCGATTTTCAGACTGGTTACTAAATCCCAATATTGTCTCTGGCATGCCCATTACACAGATCTTACTGGCATCCTGCTTTGTTGTGCTCATTATTAGCGCCACCGTGACCCACTATAGTTTTCCCGGCTTGTACCCTTGGCTTATCGAGTTTCCCACAGAACATGGCATCCGCTTAAGCAGTATTGCTTGGGTAGAAAGCTTGTTCTCCTTTGCAGTACTTAACGGTGAAGCCTTTTTTGACTCTATCACCTATGGTATTCGGCTCATGCTCGAAGCGCTAGAAATGATCTTTGTGCAAACGCCTTGGATGGTGATAGCGAGTTTCATCATTCTGCTAACCTGGCTCTCAGCCGGCTTGCGTCCAGCCATGTATTCAGGAGCCTTTTTACTTTATATTGGGCTGCTGGGTTTCTGGGAAAAATCCATGACTACTCTGGCCTTACTGGGCACAGCTGCATGCTTGTCGATACTCATCGGTATTCCCCTAGGTTTGTATTGTGCCCGCAGAGTTAAGTTTTACGCTGTCATTCGCCCAGTTATGGACTTCATGCAAACCATGCCTGCTTTCGTATTTATGATTCCAGTGATTGCTTTTTTTGGCACCGGTAAAGCTGCAGCTGTGGTCACTACCATGATCTTTGGTGGCACTCCTGTGGTGCGTTTAACGGTACTGGGAATGCGTGGTGTACCCGAACATGTGCGGGAAGCAGCCATCTCATTTGGTGCGAGTAAATGGTACTTACTTACTCGGGTCGATTTACCACTGGCGAGCCCCTCTATCCGTGCAGGAGTTAATCAAACCATCATGTTAAGCTTAGCAATGGTCGTAGTTGCATCATTAATAGGCGCTAAAGGTCTAGGAGAAGATGTTCTGGAAGCCTTACAATATGCCAATGTAGGCCAAGGCATTCTGGCAGGCTTCGCCATCCTATTTTGTGCAATGATGCTTGATAGAATCGTTCAAGGTAATGGGAAGTAGGCCATTAATGCAATTGTTTTTAAGATCTTAAAGTCATCTGTTAAAGGGACATAATGAAACATCTTGTGCTAGTTCACGGTTACTTTGGGGGAAGTTCCCAATGGGCTGAGCAGGTTGCCTTATTCTCTCAATATTTCCATGTGGTTACGGTCGATTTGCCGGGCTTTGGGCTAAACTATTTGATGGAGTCGCCTGACACTATTCGGGGTTATGCAGAGTTTGTACTTAACTATCTTGATCTCCAAGGTATTGATCAATTCCATTTATTAGGGCACTCGATGGGTGGAATGATTGTTCAAGAAATAGTGGCGATGGTGCCCCAAAGAATAGATTATTTGATTTTATACGGTACTGGCCCAGTGGGCATGTTACCTAATCGATTTGAAACTATTGAGGAATCTAAGCGTCGATTGATCGCTGATGGTCCCAAGTCAACTGGCAGGCGCATCGCAGCCACTTGGTTTATGCAGGGAGAGCAGGCTTGCCAATACCCTGTGTGTGCAAGGCTTTCAGAAAATGTATCGCTTCAAGCCTCTTTAGCAGGCCTTAGCGCTATGGAATCCTGGTCTGGCGTGTCATATCTGACAGGCATCACATCACCTACCTTAATCCTTTGGGGGGATGGTGACCGGACCTATAACTGGAGCCAACCAGAGCAACTATGGAACCATATCTCAGTTGCTAAGCTAGGGGTTATTCCTGGGTGCGCTCACGTAGTACACCTAGAAAAACCACACTTATTTAATGCGATGGTGATAGATTTTTTCCAAGTTTAAGGTTTCTGTGCCTATTCGTCACCTCATAAAACTGCGCTTGCCTCCTCAATCTCGCCCACTATAATTGACAGTTTGTTGCGCCAACTTTTACCTTTTTAGCAACGCAGCTGATGAGTGTCCTTAAACCTTGCTTGATGCCTTTAATAAATTTACCAAGTGTTGTGGGGCTAAGAGCAATATTTTAACCACCAGGGCCGCCCATAGGCTATTAGTGTCTAATCCTAAATAGCCAATCCAGCCTCATTTCTGGTATTATTTCGTCTTGATTTTTAGGGCCACCTGCAGCTCTCCTATATTTTTTTGGAAACCACTTTGACTCAAGTACAAATGCACGGCATTAATAATTGCGACACCATTAAAAAAGCTAAAAAGTGGCTCACCGACGCAGGTATCGAATTCAGTTTCCGAGACTATAAGAAGCACCCCGTCACAGTTGCAGAGCTCGAAGACTGGGCGTCAAAAGTGGGCTGGGAAGTATTGCTCAATAAGCGCGGCACCACATGGCGTAAATTGCCAGCAACACAGCAGAGCAACGTCAACGAGGCAACTGTATTTGAGCTGCTTTGTGACAACCCTAGCATGATAAAACGACCTCTGCTTTTAATGCACAGTGAACAAAGTGATGCCCAAATTCAGGCCTTTGTGGGTTTCAAACCCCAACAATACGCTACTATTTTTAAACAGTAAGTTTTACACACTATTTATTGGAGAGTTCCATGAACCACTTTAGTTTTGCCTTTGGTATTGGCAGCCAATCTAGCCAAGGAGATTGGCTAGAGGTTTTTTACCCACAACCAGTATTAAACCCTGGTACGAACTTAATTTCTGCCGTTGCCAGCGTTTTAGGCAGCCATTTAACGACTGGCAATCACACTGTGAAAGTGGATGCCGAACAGACCAATCAGCTAGCCGAAGCGTGTACCATTGCTGGTGAAACAGACCAAGCTAAGTGGTTAACCCAGGCTGCCGATAAAGGCCAGCCAATGGTGATCACATTACTAGAGACCGATACTGGCCCGCAGAGTACGCCTGAGGTGTACCTTAAGCTTCAACTACTCTCTAATGGGCTTAAGCAACCTAACTCCATGGATCTTAACGGTATTTTTGGCCTATTACCTAACGTGGCCTGGACCAATGAAGGCGCAATTGCCATTGACGACTTAACTCAACGCCAGATGGATGCTCGTTTACGGGGTGAGTGGTTGCACGTTAATGCCGTAGACAAGTTCCCACGCATGGCCGATTACGCCGTACCAAAAGGTATTCGCATTGGTGATGCGTCCCGTGTACGCTTAGGCGCCCATGTGGCCGAAGGTACCACTGTAATGCATGAAGGGTTTATTAACTTTAATGCAGGAACCTTGGGCCACGGCATGATTGAAGGCCGCATCTCAGCGGGTGTTACTGTAGGCCATAATAGTGATTTAGGGGGCGGTTGTTCCACCATGGGTACGCTCTCTGGTGGTGGGAAAATTGTCAACTCAGTAGGTAAAGATAGCCTTATTGGTGCTAACGCTGGCATGGGGATTCCCATAGGTGACCGCTGTATTATTGAAGCTGGCTTATACATTACCGGGGGTTCAAAAGTGGCTTTACTCGATAGCAACAATGAATTAGTAGATACAGTTAAGGCGGCAAGCCTAGCGGGTAAGCCAGACTTGTTGTTCCGTCGCAATTCGCTCAATGGACGTATTGAAGTAAAGCCAAACGGTACTGCTGTAGAACTTAACGCTGACTTACATAGCAATAACTAAGATGAATCAACTGATGCCACTGTCACCCACTATAACTTTAGCCCAGCAACTTATGAGCCGCGCCTCTGTCACTCCAGAGGATAAAGGCTGCCAAGAATTAATGATCGCTCGCCTTGAAGCCATCGGCTTTACTATTGAGCGCATGCGCTTTGGCGCTGTGGATAACTTTTGGGCCCGCCGCGGCACAAAAAAGCCCCTTTTGGCCTTTGCCGGCCATACGGACGTAGTGCCAAGTGGGCCAGTGGATCAGTGGCACACTCCACCTTTTGAGCCCACACTCAAAGATGGGTTTCTTTACGGGCGAGGCGCTGCAGACATGAAAGGCAGTCTAGCGTCGTGGGTGGTTGCTCTTGAAGAGTTTATTAGCTTACACCCGGACCATGTGGGTAGCTTGGCCTTACTCATCACCAGTGACGAAGAGGGCCCTTTTGTAGATGGCACCACCCGGGTGATTGACACCCTGGAAGCCCGCAACGAAAAAATAGATTGGTGTATTGTCGGTGAACCGTCCTCTACCAGCACCTTGGGCGATGTTATTAAAAATGGTCGCCGTGGTTCTTTAACCGCTGCAATTACTGCCAAAGGTATTCAAGGCCATGTTGCCTACCCACATTTGGTAGACAACCCTATCCATAAGGTTGCACCTGCATTAGCTGAGCTAGCATCAACTAAGTGGGATGATGGTAATGAGTTTTTCCCACCCACCAGCTTTCAAATTGCCAATATTAACGGTGGTACTGGTGCATCTAATGTTGTGCCTGGTCATGTGGAGGTGATGTGTAATTTTCGTTACTCAACCGAGCTTACTGCAGACGATTTGACAGCTAAGTTGGAAACCATTTTGGATAATCATAAGGTAGATTATGATATTGTATGGACCTATAACGGCCTGCCCTTTTTAACCGATTCGGGCGCTTTGGTAGACGCCTGTCGTGATGCTATTAAAGCAACCACTGGCACAGACGCTGAACTGTCTACAGCTGGAGGAACTTCTGACGGCAGATTTATAGCACCCACTGGAGCCCAAGTGGTTGAGCTAGGGCCTTGTAACGGTACGATTCACAAACTAAACGAATGTGTCAAAGTGACTGATTTAGAGCAGCTAACAAAGGTATACCTTGGCGTGCTTACCCGCTTGATGGTGCAGGAGTTGTAACCATGATGCAAACCGATATTGAAATTTATATCAAATCTGCAAGCCCAGAAGCTATAAAACTATGGCTAGAAATCTGCACATCTAGGTTAGACGTACAAAGCTCTAATCCTAAACGTCAAGCTTATTGGGCCACCTTTGCTGACGCTAACAACCAACAAGCAGAATTTGAAATAATTGTACTGAACAAAGTTCAAAGCAACTTTAGTAGTGTTTGGTTTAACACTAAAAATACGCCCTGGGCTAATGACAAGGCTTGCGCCCAAGAAGCCTTTGAGCACTTCCAATCCACTGTGCGCTGTGTGGTGTCTAGCTGGCAAGAAGGTGACGCCCCAGACCAATGGTTAAGCATTGATGCCCAGGGAGAAAGCACCATTGATTGGCTTTAACTTATAACCTGTGGGCTGGTAATATTTTACCCACTGCCGAACCAAAGCCAATACGATAACCCTGGCCTTGGCAGTGACCTCGAAGTGTTAAAGTGTCTCCATCTTCTACAAACCTGCGCTCCTCACCATTCGCCAAGGGTAGAGGATTTTGTCCATTCCATGTGAGTTCAAGCAAGCTACCAAGAGAATTCTTGGCGCTACCACTGATCGTTCCAGAACCTAATAAATCTCCAGTTTGCATAGCGCAACCACTACTCGAATGGTGTGTAAGCTGCTGAGCGCTAGACCAATACATAGCCCTAAAGTTAGTTTGGCTAATGGTTTGAGATAGGCTCGACACTTGGGTCTGTATGTCTACCTGTAATTCAACATTGTAATTGCCTGGCTGGGTTTGGGCAAGGTAACCCAGGGGCTTAGGATGCTGTTCTGGGCCATGAACGCAAAAAGGCTGCAACGCTTCTTGCGTCACAACCCAAGGCGAAATTGTAGTCGCAAAAGCTTTAGCCTGAAACGGTCCTAATGGCTGATATTCCCAAACCTGCACATCACGGGCACTCCAATCATTAAGCAACACAAATCCAAAAATGTTAGCTTGGGCTTGGTCAACAGTGAGTGGGGTTCCCATCTCATTCGGAGTACCTACTATGGCTCCCATTTCTAACTCTATATCTAGTTTTTGAGTGGGGCCAAAATGAGGCTTGTTATTTGTAACCAGTTTTAACTGACCTAAAGGCCTACGCACATCAGTACCACTCACAACCACAGTACTGGCCCGTCCATTGTAACCAATGGGAATGTGTAACCAGTTAGGCATTAATGCATTTTCTGGATCTCGGAACATAGTGCCTACATTGGTGGCATGCTCCTTGGATGCATAAAAGTCCGTATAACCCTCCACCTTAATGGGTAACAACAGGGTTGCCGTGTTTTGTGGCACCAATGCCAAACTCACTTTTTGCTGCAAAACTAAATTCTGGGTGCTTAATAACTGTGACAAAATTCGACGGCACCTTGTCCACATGTCGCTCCCTTGAGCCATAAATTTGTTTATATTTGCCTGATCAAAAAGGCTAGGGTCTATATCTAACAACCCAGATTTTGCTAATACATAAAGATCTACAATGTCGTCGCCAATGGCTACGCCAACGTGTGGTTGGTTATTCTGGGCAGAGGTAAATGCGCCAAATGGTAGATTTTGAATCGGGAAATCTGTGTCTGCATTGTTAGCGCTGGTTAACCAACTAATAAGACTCGGATCATGTGTTGCATTAAGCATACAAAAAACCTTTATTGGTGCATCCAGCGCGCATGGCTAGGAGCTTGTTTTGTTTCCGCCCATTCATTGAGCATATCCCACTTCACTTTATGCAGACGTTTATTCATTGTGGGCGTACTTGTATTTAGTGCTAATTCTAAACGATGGCCATTTGGATCAAAGAAGTAAATAGATTGAAAAATAGTGTGGTTAGTGGGGCCAACGACATTGATACCATCTGCTTCTAGCGCAGCTTTGGTTTTAACAAGGTCGTCCATGGTCTCTACTTCTAAAGCTAGGTGTTGGCACCAAGCAGGTGTGTTTTGATCCAGCTGCATACAGGGCTGCGTAGGTAATTCAAAAAAAGCCAGTACATTGCCCTGGCCTGCATCTAAGAACACATGCATGTATGGATCTGGCTCTTTTGTTGATGGCACTTCATTTTCTGCAATAGCTAAAATAAAATTCATATTCAGGTACTTGCCATACCATTTGACAGTTTTCTTGGCGTCCTTACAGCGGTACGCCACATGATGGATCTGCTTTACTTTCATTTGAAACTCCATTTTTCTGCAAGGTCATGACCTTAAAAAAGAGCTTAGATTACACCGTGGTGCATCTGCTCACGTTCTATAGACTCAAACAATGCTTGGAAGTTACCTTCACCAAAGCCATCGTCCTGTTTACGTTGAATAAATTCAAAAAACACTGGCCCAAGAACCTTTTGTGAAAATATTTGTAGAAGTAACTTAGGCTCACCATCGCCAGTGCTGCCATCTAGCAGGATGCCCCGGGTTTGTAATTCTGGTGTAGGTTCACCATGGCCCGGTAAACGCCCCTCTAACATTTCGTAATAAGAGTTCCCAGGTGCAGTCATAAACGGCACACCCTTGGCTTTAAGTCTGTCCCAGCAGACCAAAAGGTCATCACAAATTAAGGCTATATGTTGAATTCCTTCACCATTAAATTCCATTAAAAACTCTTCAATCTGACCTGAGCCACCGGCAGCTTCCTCATTTAAAGGGATGCGGATCTTGCCATCAGGTGCCGACATGGCGCGAGAAGTAAGGCCCGTATATTCGCCTTTTATATCAAAATACCGCAACTCCCTAAAGCCAAAAAGCCTTTCGTAGAAATCGCCCCAATGCTGCATACGACCGCGGTATACGTTATGAGTTAAGTGATCAATTTCGAAGAAACCACAGCCTTTTGGATTACGATCCACTCCTTCAATAAACTCAAAATCGATGTCGTAAATTGAATCACCTTCCTTAAAGCGATCGATCAAGTATATTGGCGCGCCACCAATGCCCTTAATCGCCGGTAAGCGCAGCTCCATCGGCCCTACGGGAATATCAATTGGCTGTGCGCCTAAAGACAAAGCATGCTCATAGGATGCTTTAGCATTGGTTACTCTAAAAGCCATACCACACGCTGAAGGCCCATGTTCTTCGGCAAAAAATGCCGCCAAACTATTAGATTCACTGTTAATAATAAAGTTGATGCCCCCCTGACGATAGAGGCTTACCATTTTAGAACGGTGGTTAGCGACATGACTGAACCCCATCATTTCAAAAATAGGCTCTAAAACACCTGCTTTTGGCGAAGCAAATTCAACAAACTCAAAACCACATAAGCCTGCAGGGTTAGCAAATAAATCATTCATTAACAGTTCCAATAAATTAATAATTCGCCATATAGTTACATAAGTAACTATATACTACAAGTTCTTTAATTCCCCTTTTGGTAAAGAAGATTGGATAAAGGTTTTGTATATTTCGCTGTTTTATGCAAAAGTCAGCCTTTGATTTTAGGACATAGACTATGCTTACCTCTCAGCAACTCAAAGATTACGACCAACAAGGTTACCTCGTTATTAACGATTTTATATCACCTGCCCAGCGCCAAGTGTTAATGCAGCGAGCAGCAGACCTCATTGAGGCATTTGAACCACCAAAAAAACGTTCCATCTTCACAACTGATGAACAAGAACGCTCCAGCGATGATTACTTTTTAGAATCAGGCAGTGCTATTAGGTTTTTCTTTGAAGAGAAAGCGATTGATAGTGATGGCCAATTTACCGTGTCCAAACACCAATCCATCAACAAGATAGGCCATGCCCAACACCAGTTAGATCCAGTGTATAAAGCCATGGTTGAAGAGTTAGATTTTGCTGCAGTGGGCCGTGAACTGGGCATCAAAAAGCCCCGTGCTATTCAGTCTATGCACATCTTTAAGCAGCCCAGTATTGGCGGGGAAGTAGGCCTGCATCAAGACTCTACATTTTTGTATACAGAACCTAAAAGTTGTATTGGATTTTGGCTTGCATTAGAAGATGCTACCATCGAAAATGGCTGTTTACAGGGGTTGCCGGGAGGTCACAAAATTGCCTTAAAGCAACGCTTTAAGTTATCAAAAAATGGGGGTACTGAATTTGAACCTTTAGACGATAAACCATGGCCAGATCAACCATTAAAATTATTAGAGGTACCTGCGGGTACACTCATCATCCTGCACGGCCAACTACCCCACTACAGTGCCGCCAACACCTCTAACCGCTCTCGCCAAGCCTTTACCTTACATTTAGTAGACGAGGAGTGTCATTACCCTGCCGATAACTGGCTGCAACCCATCGCCTCGTTATAAAGTAAGCACCCGCATGGCTAAACCCAGCAATATAACGCCACTAATTTTGTCGATAGTGGCCGATTTTGACTGCAGTTTTTCAAGCACTTGTGAGTGAGATAAAGCCAGTGCCACGATCATATACCAACCGGCATCGATCACTGATGCCGTTCCCATCATAATAAGTTTGTCTGCCAAAACCAACTCGGCAGAAACAAATTGTGAAAAAAGCGCAATAAAGAAAAATGCAAGCTTTGGGTTCAATAGCGACACCATCAATCCGTCTCTGGCCGCTTCGCTAATAGGTGCCTTAACAGGCTCAACGTGCATTGGTCCAGCACCCTTGGACCTTAGCGCTTTAATACCCATCCACATTAAATACAGAGCCCCGGCATAAGTAAGTAGCTGATACACCAGAGGCCATTCCACCACCAATACCGCAAGCCCCCAAACTGTAAGTAAAGCCCAAATAGCAACGCCTGCTGCATGGCTTATCGCTGTTACCATCCCATGGGCACGGCCATTACTGATGGTATGTCTTAACACCACTGCTAAACTCGGCCCAGGAGACATGGCCCCTAAGCAGCAGATAGCCAGAAGAGAAAACCAAGTTGCTAATGTCATATCCTTACCCTAAATAATCCTTACTCTTTGATTTATTATAGCCTGGCTTCTTTTGCGCAACCACACTAACAGGTCATCAAAAACTTGCTCTTTTTCAGGCTCATTAATCATTTCATGACGACCGTTGGCATAGAGTTTATAAGTGACGTCTATAGACCCAGCTCGCTTTAAGGCTTTTTGCAAAGAAACTACATATTCTCCTTGCTTACCCACAGGGTCTTGGCCTCCTGAAAATAAATAAATAGGTAACTCAGAATCAATTTGAGCCATAGATTCTGGTTCATGAACCTCAGCTAGGCCATGCATCCAATCAAACCAAAATTGATTGCTAATAGGATGTCCTGCAAAGGGGTCTGCGATATAAGCATCAACTACTGCATGATCAGAGCTGATCCAATCTTTAGGCGTACGAACAGGTTTAAAGGCGTTATTAAAGTAACCAAAGGTTAACCAGTCTAATAATTTACTATGGGCCAAAGGGCCTTTGCGCCAAAGCTCAAATAAAATGGGGACCAAACCCATGCGATACAGCCAAGGGGGTCTATAACTGCCAGCAGATAATACTAAACTTTGCAGTATAGGTTTCAACTTTCTAGCGTATCGCTGGGCCACACGCGTTGCCACAAAAGTACCCATGCTATGGCCATAGAGGGTTAATGGCTGATCCCACTGGTCCTGCAAGTGCGAAATAATAGTCATCTGGTCAGCAATGATTTTATTCCAGCCATCATGATCTGCAGGGTGACCTAACCCTTGCGCGCTAGTGCAAGTTAAGCCATGTCCACGGTAATCACCGGCACTAACGTGGTAGCCAGCAGCATTAAGCGCTTTTGCTAATTGCTCGTACCTAGCGCCATGTTCACTTACACCGTGCATAATATGCACCCACCCACCCGCGTCATTAGCAGGCCAAAGGTGAACCTTTAAAACCACACCAACTTCGTCTTGAGCGTTAATGCTGATGATTTTATGTTTTTCCTGCTCCATTTTTAGAACCCACTTTAAAGAGAAATATCTGCTACTAAAATACCATAGAGCGACCGCTGCCATTGTAGGCCCCGGGTGCAGCTATAGACTCTAGGGTCAGTCCTCTAATAAGATTATTAGCTAATACCAAAATCGAAAGCGAAGAGCTCTCGTCTCCAGCAGCCAGCCCTAGTTAAATCTAACGCTAACATCTCATCACTATAACCCAACTTAGATAATATGTGGCCATCTAACTCATCACTAAAAGAGGTCTTTGACGCAGCTAAACGCTGCTTAAAGTCATCACTTTTAAAGGTAAACTGATGAGCTTCTTGGTCATATACACACACTAGATGCTTACACGGTTGTAAAACCTGGCGATTATCTTCTTGTGGAAAACCGCAGGCAGGGCAACATAAGGCTGCCACCGAAGCAGCTTGGTAAACTGAGGCATAAGATACACGGCTGGTAAATAGGGCACTGGATAAGTTCATAAGGTAAGCTTCCATGAATCAATTTCAACAATATTACTATAATACTAGCCTTTACTCGGTGCTTGGTTGAAGCTTTCGCCCGAAACATGAACCAAACTAATACAGCAAGGTGGATTGCACAAAATAAACTTCGGCCTCATAATAACGTAAGCGTTACGTTTGTCTGAATAATTAAGGAAAATAAATTCATGAGAAAATTAAGCCACGTATTAACTATCGTAAGTATGGCTGTTTGTTTAGCTACACCCATCACAAGCCTTGCAGCGAGCAATCAAGCTCACGTCGGCTTCACGAACACCAGCGGAGCCACCTACGTTAACAGCACCCGCTACACCACGGGAGGAACTGGGACAGACATTGGCAGTAACCTAGCAATTAGTGAACAGTTGGGACTCATGCTGGGATACCGCACAGCCACAGTAAATTCTTCTAGCAATATCAGCTACACAAATATAGGTATGCGTTACCGCATGGACGCCAATACGTCTACCTATTTCAGCGCTAATAAGGTGTCTGTAGCCGACAATAGTGAAACATTATATATGCTTGGTGCTATTCACCATATTAGCCTAGGTGCCGCTTCACACTTAGCACTCAAAGCGGGTACTAGCAGTTCGAACCTTTGGGATGACTTAGAATTTGGTGTTGATTTTAGCTTGCCTATTATGGATGCTTTAGTACTAAACCTAGGGTATATCTCAACAGTTACTAGCTTAGGTAAGACGAGTACTAAAGCGACTTCTTCTGGCTTTAGCCTAAGCATTAACTCACGCTTTTAAATTACACGCTGCAGTATGGACTCATTAAAGAACTCCATTACCCGACGCTTAAGCTCGTTGGGTTTTTTGTGTCAAAGCGAGCAAGTCCTAAGGGGGCCTCAAACTGCAGCTCTTTGACGCCACAGGCAACGTCATAACCCCACTGCACACTATTTATTCACAGACGCCGCAATACCTTTCCCGCACTGCATAATTAACAACGGTGTATTACAAAGCCTGCATCTTGTATTAGCTTGGCTTCTTCAAATATGGGGCCCCAATGGCCTTTAAAGCCATGCTGCAATATAGCATATGCTCAGTTGGTGCTAGCAGCAAAGCTGCCATCAAGCTTTTGCCTAATGGCGCTAAACAACAGAACTTCTTGCCTGCAGCTAACAACATTCTGCATGGCAAAAACAACTTTTCAAATGGTCATTAACCATACCAATGGACTGCATGAAGGCATACATCCCAATAGGCCCAACAAACTTAAAGCCACGTTTTTTTAGGTCTTTAGCAATGAGCACAGAAAGGTCAGTTTGGGCAGGAACATTGTCATTGTGTTCAAATTGATTAACCCTAGTTACGCCGCCAACAAACCCCCAAATATAAGCATCGAAGCTACCAAAGTCTTGTTGAATCTTAATGAATTTTTCAGCATTGTTTACCACGCTTTGAACTTTCAAGCGGTTGCGGATAATGCCTTTATCTTGCAGCGCTTGAGCAACGTCATATTCTGTGAATGCTGCCAACCTAACCACATCATATTGACAAAAAACACGTTTGTAATGGTGCCGGCGTTTAAGAATTGTAAGCCACGACAACCCTGCTTGGGCACCTTCCAACACAAGCTGCTCAAATAGGCGCCTATCATCATGCACCACACGGCCCCACTCTTGATCATGGTAGGTTAAATACTGCTCATCATTAGTGGGCCAACTACATCGATTAACATGGGTTTTTAGCATATATAGTCCGTGTTCATTATTTGTTGTTGGCCATTGAATACTAAGGCTTGCGGCGAAATAAAATGATACCTAACTGACCATCGGTCATTAATAGTATTTACTTCTCATTTAAAAAGAAACCACTAGCCATAAAACATTTTTAGCGGCTTACCTAAGGTATCAGACACTGCCTATTAAACACCTTAATCTGTCTGGAAACGGCACTAGTTTGTGCTATCATCGTATTCAATTAAAATCATCGATTTAACCCATGACTCAACACTTTATATTATTCCTTGGCAATATAATTAGCGCCATTTGTGTGCTGCCGGTGCAAACTGGACGTTTCACACAGGCTACGAAATATGATGTTCCAGGCAAGGCTCAGTAACGTGAGTAACCGTCGCTTTAAAGCTCACAACTACCCTAATGCCAGCTTAGTAAAACGCCTGTTGGCTATGATGTACGATAGCTTATTAATTATGGCCGTGTGGATGCTTGTTGGTTACGTATTTATCGCTTTTAATGATGGTGAAGCGGTATCTGGCCCATTATTTAATAGCACTGTGTTTCTTGTGACTTTTTTATTCTTCGCTTTATTTTGGACTCGGTCTGGGCAAACCTTGGGCATGCTTGCATGGCGTTTACGCATAGAGTCCGATCAGGGCCAGCCGTTAAGCGCTAGACAAGCTTTATTACGCTTTATGGGCGCACTATTTTCCGCCCTTGCATTCGGCTTAGGTTATTGGTGGATCATATTTGATAGTAACAAATTGGGCTGGCATGACCGCTGGTCTAACAGTCGTGTGGTGCAGCTGCCCAAACATTAGAATTAGCCTGCTTTACGCAAAAGCCAGGCACCTCCAGCAACACATGCTAGGATGGGTATTAGGTAGGCCAGAAGAGGGGTGAAGCCAAACACACTGCTGGCTGGGCCCAATACTTCCTGAGCATAATTAAATGCCAACCCCACTAAAACACCCACCAACACTCTTTGGCCTAATGTCACAGATCGGGTAGAACCAAACACAAAGGAAATAGCTACAAAAACTAATGCCAATGTTGCCAGCGGTTGTAGTATTTTTTTCCAGAAGGCTAATTCGTAAGGAGCGGCTTCTAACCCACTTTGGTTTAAATACGCACTATATTGCACTAGATCATCAATCGCTAAGTGCTGTGGATCCATACTCAAAATAGACAGCAGGTTTGGCTTTAAAGAAACAGGCCAAAGCATGGTTTTTTGCCCTTGCTGGATCACCTCTTGGTTTTCTACCCACACTTTTTGTAACTGCTTTAAGGTCCACTGCTGGTCTTCATAAACGCCTTTTTCAGCCATCAAGGTTTGCTGCCAATTTTGGTCAGCAAAACGGTAACGAGAGACCCCCTGCAGCACGCCATCAGACCTTACAGATCGCACAAAGATATAATCATTACCTTCACGCAACCAAAAGCCCTTGGTGGACTCTACTCCCTTATACTGAGACTGTTTAACCTCTGCCATTTGCTGGCTAACTGGGGCAACAAACTCCCCTAATATAGCGGCTGCAATCACAAATACGGAAACAGCCTGCATGACAGACCAAACAATACGCCGCAAAGAAATACCTGCTGCACGCATCACTGTAAGCTCACTATTATTAGCTAACGCGCCCAAGCCTACTAAACAACCTACTAGAACGGTGAGAGGCATAAATTCATAGACCCTTCTAGGCACAGTTAACGCAATATAACTGAGCACCTGTTTAAAGCTTGCTCCTTTGTTTAGTGCGTCTAATTCACTGCCCAGAACAGTCAGTAAATCTAACCCTAGAATGATGAGTAATACAATGGCCACTGCAGCCCATATATGACGTGCAATATATAGATCAAGTAGGCGCATTAACTTTACCTCTCCTAACCAGCTGTCTATACCATTGCCGCCCAAATAATAAAAATAATCCTGATATCAAGAACGTAATATGTAACAACCATATTTTAATGTCCGCATTAACTACTGCTCTGGTCATGTCATCACGCAAACTCATTAACACCGACAAATATACCAAATAAATAAGAATTGCTGGCAGTAGCCTAGCAAAGCGTCCTTTGCGAGGATTAACTTGGCCTAAAGCAATCGCCACAAAACTCACAATAAGGGTCATCAAAGGTAGTGAAATACGCCAATAAAGCTGGGCCTTATGGTCTGGGTTAGCAGAACCAAAAAGCATTAGCGTAGGAAGAGTAAAACCACGGGTGATGTTTATTTGTAACTCTTGAGTAAACAAGCGTACTGCCAATTCGTCAAATTTAGTTACCGTATAATCCAATCTCCCTGGCTGGCCTTCTGTTCTTGATCCTTCTTTAAGCAGCAAATAACGCGCTTGATAGGTTTCATTAAAGACTTGCCGGGCTGAAGTTGCCTTTATTAAAACTGGCGGTGCAGTTGCCATAGGCCTATTAAACACAAACACATTAAGTAACTGCTGACGATCGTCACTCATGGATTCAGCATAAATAACCTGGCGTTCAATATTACCTTGGAAGCGGCCAGGAACTATACTGTCAAATTCTGAGGTGTGGGACTGTTGATACAGAATTTCCTCAACGTTACGCGACGCCTGTGGAGCAAGCCAAAGGCTTAAAATGGCAACCAGTACTGCTAATATTGATAGCGGCACCAAAACAATTTGAACTAATTGACGCTGGCTAACACCATTAGCAAATAGCACTGTAAGTTCGTTATCGACGCTTAGCTTTCCTAAGGTGAGCAACACTCCCAAAAAGCCACCCAAGGGGAGTAGTGTGCTTAAATATGCCGGTAACAAATTAAAAATAATTTCTACCACAGCTTCAGCGTCAAGCTCGCCCGTGACCGCTTTACTTAGGTAATGAGCAAAGCGACTGCTGGATATAATTAGCAGCAATACCAGACTCACTGCTAACGCAGTGATCATCACTTCTTTGTTGATGTAGCGGGTAATTAAGGACAATTAACTAACTTCTTAACAGACTAATAGCTAAACAATGCTAACAATATCACTAAGTGTATCAGATTTTCGACAAAACAAAGATTTTAGCCACATTAACGCCATACATCCCTAGAGACAAAGCCCAATTTGGCGTAAAATTTTGGTTAACGCCTTGAACTTCAAAAGGCTATTCATTTGTAACATTGTCAGGAGACACCATGGAATTTTCTTTACAACAGGACGCCTCTCAACTTGATACTGCGTCTAGCGTTATTTTGCCTTTGGCTGATTTAACCGGAGGCATTAGCACCTTAACTACCGACAGCCTCAAGGCTGCTGACAACTTACTAAGTGGTGCCATTTCCCATGCCATCGCTAGTGGCGATTTATCAAGTAAGTTCAAAAGCAGCCAATTATTCCTTAATGCAGGCCCTGGTCCAGACCGTATTTTAGTCATCGGCACCGGAACACCAGAGCAACTCAGTGGTAGAAAGTACCGCCAGTTAGTGCAAGCGGCATGGTCACAAATAAGCAGTAACCCAGGCCATAGTGTACTGAACCAACTAACCACTGCAGACACAAAAAGCTTAGACCTTAACAGTAAAGTGCGCCTTAGCGTTGAGGCCTTAGTTCAGGCCTGTTATCGTTTTGATCAATTTAAAACTAATAACAAAAACATTGTGCCTATCCCAAACATGGTTTTATTGGCTCAAACGAGTTCACAAGCTCAGCTAGACCAATCGACAGCCACCGCTCAAGCAATGGACTTGTGTCGCGACCTAGGCAATCTTCCTGGTAATGTATGTACTCCTAGTTTCTTGGCAGAGCAAGGTCACAAATTAGCAGCAGGTTCAGACAAAGTTATAACCCAAGTGCTGGAAGAGGCAGAAATGGAAAGCCTAGGCATGCATTCCCTACTGTCAGTGGGCAAGGGTAGCGCTGAGCCCTCAAAACTAATCGTAATCAATTACCAAGGTGGGGAAGAAGGCACTCAACCTCACGTGTTAGTTGGTAAAGGTATTACCTTTGATTCCGGTGGCATCAGTATTAAGCCAGGTGCAGCGATGGATGAGATGAAGTACGACATGTGTGGCGCAGCAAGTGTTATGGGTGCCATGCAAGCAATTATCAATATGGGTCTCAAAGCCAACGTAGTAGCTATTGTGGCCAGTGCAGAAAACATGCCCTCAAGTACAGCGTCTAAGCCCGGAGATATCTACACCACAATGTCTGGCAAAACTGTGGAAGTGCTTAATACAGACGCTGAAGGCCGTCTCGTTTTATGTGATGCTTTAACTTATGCTGAACGCTTTAACCCTAAAACTGTGGTTGATGTTGCCACCCTTACAGGCGCTTGCATCATGGCTCTAGGCCACCATACAAGTGCAGTATTGAGTAATGATGACCAATTTGCCAAAGGCTTAATGAAGGCAGGTAACCAAGCTTTTGATAGTGTTTGGCAATTACCGATGGGTGAAGAGTATCAGGAACAGCTAGACAGCAATTTTGCAGACCTAGGAAATATCGGTGGTCGTGCTGCAGGCACTATTACAGCGGCGTGTTTCTTGTCACGCTTTACCGAAAGCTACACATGGGCGCATTTAGATATAGCTGGCACTGCTTGGGTTTCAGGCGCCAAAAAAGGCGCCACAGGACGCTGTGTGCCGCTACTAGTTCAGCACTTAGTTAATCAGGCATAGTTGTGAGTAGAGCAGATTTCTACCAGCTTAAATCTAATGATCCGGCCAGCCGCTATCCGCTGCTGTGTCGGCTGTTAGAAAAGTGCCTTGGGGTTGGACAGCAGGTCTATATTATTTGCCGCGATGAAGCGGAGGCTCTGCACCTAAATCAGTACATTTGGGCCTTTAAACCTGATTCTTTCATTCCTCACATTTGCGCACACGAAGAAGCCCAAGCGATTGTGGTTCTGGGTCACACCTCAACACCAGCTGCAGCCCAGCCTCATCACCATGAAATATGCATTAACCTAAGCCAAGCGTTAGCGCCTGAAAAATTTGATCGCATTATTGAACTTGTAGTACAAGAAACAGAAATGTTACAAACAGCTAGAGATCACTATGCCAAATATAACGAGCTGGGCCGAACTATGCAGTACCACAAACTCTAACTTGAATGATGTCTGTCTGAGATTAAACTAATCATTTCAAACATAATAGCTATAGCAACCATGGCAGTAATTTGATGAGGGCTGTCTTTGGTGGGCATTAAACACACCACCTCCCCACCAATAATATTCATACCCCGTGTTGCCTGCAATAATTGCATAACTTGGCCCATCATAAAGCCTTGACAACCCGCCTCTATATTAGAGACTCCTGGTGCTATAGAAGGGTCTAAGCAATCTAAGTCGAAGGTAATATAAACCGGCCTGTCACCAATACGTTCACAGATAATATCGATACTTTGCTAGGCACCTATTTGTTTGTAACGGCCCATAGTGATCACGTCATGGCCATGTTCATAGCTAGGTTTTAACCAGTCTTCGGTGCGTGTATTGCCTCGAATGCCTATTTGCACACTATGGTGTGCATCAACATTACCCTGCTGCACTAGATATGAGGCCCAATGGGCTACTGATTTTTTGGCACCAAGAAAGTGTTTCATATTATTAAAACAGAACGTTTACCCCAAGAGTATGAGTGACATCAACTTTTTTACAGACAAAAAAACGCCGCTAAAAGCGGCGTTTTCTGTAATGTTATTTTCTTAACGAATTAAGAAGGAACAACATTGTTGGCACAAGGGCCTTTTTGGCCTTGGCCAACTTCGAATTCTACGGCTTGGCCGTCGTTCAAAGTGGCGTAACCGCCGCCATTGCGGATTTCAGAGTGATGTACGAATAAATCTTTTCCGCCATCTTCTGGAGTGATGAAACCGAAACCTTTATCGGCGTTAAACCACTTCACTGTACCTTTGCTCATATTC